>CAZQEQ010000060.1:0-22259 GCA_964592385.1 uncultured candidatus Brocadiaceae bacterium
GCGACCGCACGGTCGGCAGTCTCAAGGTGACGTTCTTCTGGCCCTTCTATGGCGGCTATCATATTATCGCGCTGGGCAGGGACCAGTACAGCTACGCAATGGTCACCGGGCCGAGCCGCTCGTACCTGTGGATCCTGTCCCGGACGAAGCGTATGGATAGGGCCACACTGGACGGACTCGTCCGTCAGGCAACCGAATGGGGTTTCGCGACCGACAGGCTCATCTACGTGCGGCAAGCGCGCGTGGATGGCTGAGAACGCTGTGCGGGGTGTCGTCCGCGCGCCACGATCCGCGCGCCGGGCCCGAACGTGATACCGACCGGAGGAGATGAGGAATGGAGCGTTACGACGACCTGCCGTTGACGGACTGCCACGTGCACATGCGGGGCGACATGGTCAGCGTGGAGAACCTGCACGGCGTCATGGATGCGTGCGGCTATGACGCCATGGCCCTGA
The DNA here is from genome assembly GCA_964592385.1 of uncultured candidatus Brocadiaceae bacterium. Taxonomy (GTDB): domain Bacteria; phylum Planctomycetota; class Brocadiia; order SM23-32; family SM23-32; genus CAZQEQ01. The sequence goes on from CAZQEQ010000060.1 coordinate 456, forward strand.
TGTGCATCGCCCTGCGCGACGATCGGGGCCTGAAGACCAGCCTGCTCGGGTTGCTGTTCAAAGCGCTGTATCCGGGGAAGGTCTATGCCTTCGGCGGGCTGCGGCACCCGGAATCGGGAGACGTCCCGGACGCCCGGCCCTACGCCGAGCAGGCCCGCCACCTGGTCGAGATGGGCTGCGACGGCATCAAGCTCATCGAAGGGAAGCCCACCATACGGAAGATGCTCGGCCGTCCGCTCGACGACCCGCGCTACGACGACTTCTACAGCTACCTGGAGGAAGAATCCGTGCCGGTGCTCTTCCACGTGGCGGACCCCGAGAGCTTCTGGGACCCCGAGCTGGCGCCGCCGTCCGCCCACGAGCGCGGCTGGTTCTACGGCGACGGCACGTTCACGGGCAAGGAAGAACTGTACGCCGAGGTAGAGAGCGTGCTGGCCAAGCACCCGAACCTGAGGGTCGTCTTCGCTCACTTCTACTTCCTCTCGGCCGACCTCGACCGGCTCGAGCGGTTCCTGGCCGACCATCCGAACGCCAGCATCGACATCACGCCCGGCAGCGAGATGTACGCCGACTTCTCCGCGCAGGTGGACCGGGCGCGGGACTTCTTCATCGACCACGCCGACCGCATCCTTTTCGGCACGGACATCATGGGCGGCTGGTCGCCCGACCCCGGGTTAGGTCAGAGAGAGAAGGCCCGGGTCGCCGACATGCGCCGGTTCCTGGAGAGCGACGACGAGTTCGGGTGGTGGGGGCACGAACTGCACGGCATCGCCCTGCCGCGCGAAGACCTGGCGGCCATCTACGCGGGCAACTTTCGGCGCTGGGCGGGCGAACGGCCCCAGCCGGTGCACATGCCTGACGTGCTGGCCGAGTGCGGGCGCCTGGAGGACCTGACACGCGACGCCGGTCTCTCCGAGATCGCCCACGACCTCGTGGAGATCCGCGAACGGTTCGAGGGCCTCGCCGCGCGGTAGCGGCACAACGTCTTTCCCCTTGCCGTGACGTTGCAACCGCCGTGTCGTTGTGGCGAGGCGCCGGGGCGGGGGCAAAGTGGCATGGCGGCGACCCACAGGCGGCCTGTTGTCTGCCATTATGGCAGAGGCCGGCGGAGCTTTCGGGCGCCTCAGCGCACGGGAAAGCGTGGAATCCGCCCCCTCGCGGCCTGAGCCGCCGCCGCCTGAGTCCCTTGTGATTCCCCCCCTGCCCTGGTATCGTATTTGCCTTTATCCCACGCAAGCGATGGTGTGCGTTCAGCCGGGCTGAGCGCTCTCAGACAAGGCAAGAGGAGGCCCAAATGGCCCGAGAGAAGATCATCGGCATTGACCTGGGGACGACGAACTCCGTCGTGGCCGTCATGGAAGGCGGGCAGCCGAAGGTCATCCACAACCAGGATGGCGCGCGGCTGACGCCCTCGGTCGTGGCGTTCACGCCGGAGGGAGAGAGGCTGGTCGGCACCAAGGCCAAGCGTCAGGCCGTCACGAACCCTACCAACACGGTGTTCAGCATCAAGCGATTCATGGGGCGGCGGCACAACGAGGTCGCGGCCGAAGAAAAGATGGTCCCCTACGAGATCACCGGGGGCGCCGAGCAACTGGTCAAGGTGCAAGCCGGCGGCAAGGAATGGACCCCGCCGGAGATCTCCGCGATGATCCTCCAGGCGCTGAAGGGCGCGGCCGAGGACTACCTGGACGAAGAGGTCAAGAGGGCCGTCATAACCGTTCCCGCCTACTTCAACGACAGCCAGCGCCAGGCCACCAAGGACGCCGGGACGATCGCCGGGCTGCAGGTCGAGAGGATCATCAACGAGCCGACGGCCGCTTCGCTGGCCTACGGGTTGGAGCGGACGGTGGACGAGCGGATAGCCGTCTTCGACTTCGGCGGCGGCACGTTCGACATCTCGATCCTGGAGGTGGGCGACGGCGTGTTCGAGGTCAAGGCCACCAACGGCGACACGCACCTGGGCGGCGACGACCTGGACGAGTACCTGATCCACTACATCGCCGACGAGTTCAAGAAGCAGCAGGGGATCGACCTGCGCGAGGACCAGATGGCCCTGCAGCGCCTGAAGGAAGCCGCCGAGGCGGCCAAGTGCGACCTGTCCACCTCCGCGGAGACCGACATCAACCTGCCGTTCATCACGGCGGACAGCAGCGGCCCGAAGCACCTGCACATGGCGTTGAACCGCGCGAAGTTCGAGGAGCTCTGCGAGCCGGTCTTCGAGCGGCTGCGCAGGCCCTGCCACCAGTGCCTGCAGGACGCCAACATGCAGCCGGGCGACATCGACGAGGTGATCCTGGTCGGCGGCTCGACGCGCATCCCGAAGGTGCAGGAAGTCGTCAAGGGCATCTTTGGCAAGGACCCCCACAAGGGCGTCAATCCGGACGAGGTGGTGGCGATCGGCGCCGCCATTCAGGCGGGCGTCCTGGCGGGCGAGGTCGAGGACGTCGTGCTGGTGGACGTCACGCCGCTCTCGCTGGGGATCGAAACGCTGGGCGCCGTCATGACCACGCTGATTACCCGGAACACGTCGATACCGACCAGCAAGCAGGAGGTCTTCAGCACGGCTGCGGATAACCAGACCAGCGTGGAGATCCACGTGCTCCAGGGCGAGAGGCCGATGGCGAGCGACAACCGCACGCTGGGGCGCTTCCAGCTGACGGGCATCCCCCCTGCCCCGCGCGGCCTGCCGCAGGTTGAGGTCAGCTTCGACATCGACGCGGACGGCATACTCAACGTCAAGGCGCAGGACCTGGGGACCGGCAAGGAGCAGCAGATCGAGATCAAGAGCTCGTCGGGCCTGACCGACGGCGAAGTCGAGAAGATGCGCAAGGAGGCCGAGGAACACGCCGAAGAAGACAAGAGCCGGCGGGAGCTGGTCGAGGCCCGGAACATGGCCGACCAGCTCGTTTACATGACCGAGAAGACCCTGAAGGAGCACGGCGACAGGCTCGGCCCCGATGATCGCGAGAAGGTCGAGAAGGCCATCGAGGAACTGCGCGAGGTCAAGGACGGTGACGACAAGGCCGCCATCGACGCCAGGATGCAGCAGCTTCAGACCGCCTCGCACCGCCTGGCCGAGGTCATATACGAGCAGTCCAAGGCGCAACAGCAGGCCGCCGGCGCGGCGTCCGCCGAGCCCGCCGCCGGCGCCGAAGCTGAGCAGGGCGAGGGCGAGGACGTAGTGGACGCGGACTTCGAGGTCAAGGAATAAGCGGGAGGCAGCCGGGCGCTCCCGATGGGGACGGGGGACGGGGATGCGGCTCGACCAGTTCACAATCAAGGTCAGGGAGGCACTGGAGGCGGCCCAGTCCACGGCGCGGGGCAGGAGCCACCAGCAGGTCACGACCGTGCACGTGCTCCAGTCCCTGCTCAACCAGTCCGGCGGCGTCGTGCGCCCCATCCTGCAACGCCTCGGGGCGGACGTCCAGAGCATTATCGACGCCCTCCAGGCGGACATGGAGAAGATGCCGCAGGTGACCGGGGCGACCCAGGTTTACATGGGCGAGGACCTGGCCCGGGCCCTGGAAGAGGCGCAGGAGCAGGCCGCCCAGATGAAAGACCAGTACGTGAGCGGCGAGCACCTGCTGCTGGCGTTCCTCCAGGTGCCCGACTGCCCAGCCGGCGGCATACTGCGCGAACAGGGCGTCAGTCGCGAGGGACTGCTAGCGTCCCTGGAGCAGGTGCGCGGCGGGCACCGCGTCACGGACGAGAGCCCCGAGGACAAGTACCAGGCCCTGGAGCGCTATGCGCGGGACCTGGTCGAGATGGCCCGGCGGGACAAGCTCGACCCGGTTATCGGGCGCGACCGCGAGATACGCAAGGTCATCCAGGTGCTCGGCCGGCGCACGAAGAACAACCCCGTCCTGCTCGGCGAAGCGGGCGTCGGCAAGACGGCCATCGTCGAGGGGCTGGCCCAGCGTATCGTCAACGGCGACGTCCCCCGCACGCTCAAGGACAGGCGCGTCCTGGCGCTGGACATGGGCGCCCTGATCGCCGGGGCGAAATACCGCGGCGAGTTCGAGGACCGGCTCAAGGCCGTGCTCAAAGAGATCGAGTCCACCGGCGACGTCATTCTGTTCATCGACGAGCTGCACACGGTGGTCGGAGCGGGCGCGGCCGAGGGGGCGCTGGACGCGTCGAACCTGCTGAAGCCGGCCCTGGCCCGCGGCGAACTCCACTGCGTCGGCGCCACCACGATGGACGAGTACCGCAAGTACGTCGAGAGCGACGCCGCGCTCGAACGCCGCTTCCAGCCGGTCAGGGTCGAGGAGCCGAACGTCGAGGACACCATCGCGATCCTGCGCGGCCTGAAAGAGAAATACCAGGTCCACCACGGAGTGCGCATCACGGACGGCGCACTCATCGCCGCCGCCCGCCTGAGCGACCGTTACATCACGGACCGCTTCCTGCCGGACAAGGCGATTGACCTCATGGACGAGGCGGCATCCAGGCTGCGGATGGAGATCGACAGCGTCCCGGCCGACCTGGACGCCGTCCAGCGTCGCATCACGCAGTTCCAGGTGGAGCTGGAGGGGTTGAAGAAAGAGAAGTCGCCCCAGGCCCGCGAGCAGACGGAGCGCATCCAGAAGCAGCTCGGCGACGCCCGCGAGGAAGAGGCGGCCCTCCGGGCGCAGTGGGAGAACGAGAAGGAGATAATCTCGCGCATCCGAGAGATGAACGAACGGATGGAGCAGGCGCACGTCGAGGAGCAGGCCGCCCGAAGGGACGGCGACCTGCAGAAGGTCAGCGAGATATCCTACGGGCGCCTCCCCGAACTCCAGAAGCAACTGGAGGAGAGCCAGAAGCGCCTGGCCGACGTGCAGGGCGACTGCCCCCTGCTGCGCGAGGAAGTGGACGGGGAGGACATAGCCGAGATCGTCTCCCACTGGACGGGCATTCCCGTGCAGCGGATGCTCGAGACCGAGCGCGACAAGCTCCTCCACATGGAGGACGAGCTGGCCGGCCGCGTCGTCGGGCAGTACGAGGCCATTCGCGCCGTCTCGAACGCGGTCCGGCGCGCCCGGGCGGGCCTCCAGGACCCGAATCGCCCGCTCGGCTCATTTATCTTTCTCGGCCCGACCGGCGTCGGCAAGACGGAACTGTGCAAAGCCCTGGCCCAGTTCCTGTTCGACGACGAGAGCGCGATGGTCCGCCTCGACATGAGCGAGTTCATGGAACAGCACTCGGTGGCGCGCCTGATCGGCGCCCCGCCGGGCTACGTCGGCTACGAGGAGGGCGGGCGCCTGACCGAGGCCGTCCGGCGCAGGCCCTACAGCGTCATCCTGTTCGACGAGATCGAGAAGGCCCACCGCGACGTCTTCAACGCCCTCCTCCAGGTGCTGGACGACGGCCGCATGACCGACGGCAAGGGGCGGACCGTGGACTTCAAGAACACCATCATCGTGATGACCTCCAACGTCGGCAGCGAGTGGATTCACCAGATGATGGCCACGGACGACCGCGAGGCGGTCCGCAGCCGCGTCATGCGTGCGTTGACGGAGCGGTTCCGCCCGGAGTTCCTCAACCGCATTGACGACATCATCGTCTTCAACGCCCTCAGCGAAGAACTCATGGAGCAGATCACGCACATACAGATCGAGCGTCTGCGACAGAGGCTCGTCGCTCAGGGCGTTCAACTGGAGGTGACGCCGGAGGCCAGGCGGCTGCTGTCAGCGGAAGGATACGATCCGGCCTACGGCGCCCGGCCGCTCAACCGCGCCATACAGCGCCTCGTCGAGAACCCGCTCGCACAGCGGCTTCTGGAGGGGGAATTCGGCGAGGGAGACGCCGTCACTGTCGACGCCGCCGGGGACGAACTGGTCTTCCTCGGAAGCGCAGAGCAACCGGCCAAGGAAGCCGATGAGGCCCTGGAATGAAATCACCCCTTTCCGTTGCCGCCTATCAGATGGTCACCGGCCCCGACGTGGGCGAGAACGCCCGGAAGATCCACGGCGCCATTGACGAGTCGGCCCGTAACGGCGCCAGGCTGCTGGTCGTGCCCGAGTGTGCGCTCAGCGGCTACCTGCCGGCCGAGGAGATCGACTTCGACCTCCTGGCTGACGCACAGGAAGACGTCGCGCGGCACGTCGTCGAGGCCGAGACGTGGCTGGCCCTGGGCACGACCGTCCGGCAGGACGGGGAGTGCCGCAACACCGTGGTGCTGCTCTCCCCCACCGGTCAGGTCGCCGCGCGCTACGACAAGACCCACCTGACCGGCGGTGACCGGCGGCGTTACGCCCCCGGCGACCGGCTGCCCGTCTTCCGCGAGGGGGACTGGACGTTCGGCATCCAGATATGCTTCGACATGCGCTTCGCGGAGAACTGGCGCATCCTCCGGCGCAAGGGCGCTGAACTGGTCCTCCACGCGTCGAACGCGTCGCGCGACAGCGCGTGGAAGGTGCCCGTCCTGGAGGGCGCCATCCGCAGCCGCGCCGCCGACAACGGCATGTTCGTCGTCAGCGCGAACGACGCCCGCACGCCCCAGATGATGGTCAGCGCGATATGCGATCCCGACGGGAAGGACCTGGCCCGCGCGCCGGTGGACGCGGAGACGATCATCTACGCCGAACTGGACCACGCGGCGGTCAAGACGGATTTCCTGGACAGGCGGCGGCTCGACCTCTGGAACCGGCCGGAGAACCGCGAACTGCTATTGGGGTGAGCGGGACTGCCGCGCTGTTCGTCCTCGTCCTTCTCGGGACGAACACCACGCCGTGGGTCGCTCATGCAGCGCCGCCTTCCAGGCGGCATAGCTGCGGGCATCCTGCCCGCAGTTGCAGGTACGGGCGTGGGCAGGATGCCCACGCCCACGCCGGCAAGATGCCGGCGCTACGCCCCCACTGCTTCGCGTAAGGACATGGCTTAGGGCGGTCGCGAGCGCAGCCGAGGGGCTGCCCCCTTGGTTGCTCCAACGCGCCGCTACGCCACCAACTCCTCGATCCGCGTCTCGGCGTGCATGGCGGCCATGATGCCCTCCCCCACCGCCGTTCCGACCTGCCTGTAGGAGCCCTTCCTGACGTCGCCCACCGCGTAGAGACCCTTGACGTCGGTCTCCATGTTGTAATCGACGGGTATGACGCCACCGGCGCATTGGGGGAGCACGTTCCCGAGAAACGCGGTGTTCGGCTCGTGCCCGATGAAGACGAACACGCCCTCGCAGTCGATGCGGAAGCTCTCGCCTGTCTGCACGTTCTGCGCGGTGACGCCTTCCACCGCGTCCTGCCCGAGTACCTCGTTGACGACCGTGTCCAGGACGAACTCGATCTTCGGGTTCTCGCGGGCGGTCTTGATGTTGCCCGCCCGCGCCCGGAAGCCCTGTCGCCGGTGCACGAGCTTCACTTCGGAGGCGAAGCGCGTCAGGAAGATGCTCTCGGTCATGGCGGCGTCGCCGCCGCCGACCACAACGAGACGCTTGTCACGGAAGAACGGACCGTCGCACGTGCCGCAGTAGCTGACGCCTTTGCCCGACAGCTCCTTCTCGCCCGGCACGTCGAGTTTCCGGTGGCTGGCGCCCGAAGCGACGATGACGATCGGCGCGACCCACTCCCCGTCGCCCGTGACCAGACGCTTCAGGGATCCCTCCAGGAACAGGTCGTCCACGCCGGCGTACTGCACCTGCACGTCGAACTTCTGCGCGTGCTCGAGCATCTGCTGGGCGAGCTGGGCCCCCGTGATGCCTTCCGAGAAGCCCGGGTAGTTGTCCACGTCGTAGGCTTCCACAATCTGGCCGCCGACCACCATGCGCTCGAAAACGACGGTCTTCATCAGCGCCCGTCCCGCATAGAGGGCCGCCGCCAGGCCGGCCGGCCCGCCGCCGACGATCGCCACGTCGCACCGTTCAGACATTCGAGTTGCTCCTCCCGTCAGACTGCGCGGTCCCGGAGGACCTCTTACGACGACCTCCTGCTCGGCGCTGGCGCGGCCGAGACGGCCGCGCTACCCAATGGCGGGTAGCCCCCGGCGTCCCGCCGGGGGAGCCGGAAGCACGATGCTGTCCGTTGAACAGGCCGCTTACAGCAGCTGCCTGATGGCGTCCTGAAGCTGCTCCAGTTCCCCCTCCCCATACTCAAGCTGTCGCCAGCCGAGCGAGAACTCATCGTCAGGAGCGCGGGGTATCACGTGGAAATGGACGTGCTCGATGATCTGCCCCGCCGCCGGGCCGTCATTCTGGAGGATGTTGAAGGCCGGGCTGCCGGTCGCTTCCGCCACCGCGGCGGCCACTCGTTTGGCGATGAATATGCTCACGTGCAGCTCGTCCTGGTGGAGGTCCAGCAGGCTGGCCACGTGGCGCTTCGGCACGACGAGCGCGTGGCCGGGGTTCACGGGGTTGATGTCGAGGAAGCTGAGGACCTTGTCCGTCTCGATGAGCTTCGCCGCCGGGATCTCGCCGGCAATTATCTTGCAGAAAACGCATTCGAGCATTGGCTTTTCTCCTCCCGCCAACGTCAGGGGATCGCCTGGTCCTCGGCGGCGGGGTCGAGGGGCTGCTCCTGCTGCACGGCTGGCGGCGGCCCCGTTCCCTCGCCGTCGCCCCGCCCGCCCGGGCGACACCTCCTCAGGGCCACGACCGCCACGAGCGCCAGGAGCACGACCAGGAACAGGCCGAGCCACCTGCGGCGCGGGGTGCCGGTGGCGTCCGCCGGGTAAGGCTCCAGGCGCGTAAACTGCTTGCGCTGGGTGCGGTTCAGCCTCATGCGCCCGTTTATCGCCCAGCCGCACCCCTCGAGCAGGGCGCTCAGGTCGCGCCTGCGCAGCTTTAGCAGCGCCACCAGGGCCGTCGGCAGAAGGACGACGAGCACCAGCAGTCCGGCGGCGACGCCAATCTTCCACGCATCCACGCCGGCGAGCTTCTCCGTGATGAATGCGAAGGCCGAGCTCAGGGCCGCTATCGAGATGCTCGCGCCGATCAGCAGGTCGCGGCGCGAGGACGCCGCCTGCGGCGCGGCGGCGACGGCCGGCGCAGCCTGCGCCCTCTGCTCGATCAGCTCGGGGGCCTGTTGCACCGTTTGCTGGACGCCCTGCTGCACCTGCTGGGTCGCCTGGCCGACCTGCGTCTCCAACTGCTTCTCGGCCGCGCTCGACATGGCCTCTATCTTGCCGGCTATGAACTTGCCCAGGCGGGCGAACGGCGACAGGAGCGCTTCCTCGAAGCTGACGGGGTTCTCGATGATCTCGACGACGCGCGCCTGGTAGCGGAGGCCCGCCGTGTCGGAGAAGACGCCCCGCTTGCCGACGCAGAGGTTGCCGACGGTCCCCGAGGTGGCCGGCACGGCCACGAGCAGCTTCTCGGAATCGTTCACGCGGGTCAGCTCGACGTACATGACGTACATCCGGCTCGTCCGGGCCAGATCCCTGTGCTCCTTGAGGTCGTCCACCCTGACCGCGAAGTTGAACCATCGCCCGTCGATCACCAGGGAGCCCCTCTCGAACATGGCCCGGCGGCCGGGGTCGTAGAGGTCGGGGAAGCTGACGAAGTTGTTGGCAAGCTGGAAGAGGTGCTTGTGGTAGAGCAGCAGCTTCCGCAGGTCCCGCACCGCGTCAAGCCGGCCTGTGACCTCCAGGTCGGATGCCAGCAGGTCCCGCACGACACCGGCGTACCGACCGCCGACGTAACGGCGGAGGGTCTCCTCGCCGAGCTCTTCGACCTCCGCGCCGCGCTTTGCGCTCAACCACTCCTCATAGGAACTGAAGAACGCTTTGAGGCGCTCCCAATCGGCCCTCAGGAGCGTTTGGGCGGGTCCCATCACCGCCTCTACCACCAGCGTGCGGAACTCGCGCAGGGCCGCCGCGTAAGCCGGGTTCAGCTTGCCCTCCAACGGCAGGACGGCCTCGACGTTCGGCTCGGCCAGCGGGGCCCGGCGCAGGGCATCCTGAACGGCCCCGCCGGCGGTGGAGTCCTGCGGCGTCGCCGCCTCGCCCGGTGCGGCCGGCGGCTCCGACGTGCCGAGGAACCCGAGCGCCTCGCAGCGAGCGAAAAACTCGTCCACCTTGGCCCGGACGGCCTCCAGGGCCTCGTGAGCCTCTGCCGTCCGGTCGCCGAGCGGCAGGACGTCCCCGTCATCCCTCGCGGCCGTGGCAAGCCAGTCGAGGTATCCGGACGCGGCCGCCACGAACAGGTCCAAATCCGCCTCGGTAATCCCGATCCGGCCGGTCCGGTCCTCCCGCCCCTCGCTGCACGCCAGGATATCGCGGATGAACTGTCGCACCTCCTCATCTTCGGCCGCGCCCGGGGGGATCACGCCGTCGCCGTTGATCGGGTGGCTGTCGAGATTGCGCCTGAAGGCAGCGAGGTCTGCCAGGGCGATCCGGTCGTCCCGTTCCAGGCCCAGGGTCCGGATGACGAACAGCGCCGTCTCGGCCAGGCGCTTCCCGTCCGGGTCCGAGCCGTTCAGGGCGGCCAACTCGAGCTCGGCCGCCTGCGCGCATATCCCCGTGGTGTCCGACAGCCGCTCGAAGAGCCACTGTACGGCGGCGCGCAGTTCGTCGCAGCGTATGACGCCGTTCTTGTCGAGGTCCACGAACCCGAGGAACTCCGGCTCGCAGGTCAGCGAAGCGATGGGCGCGCTGGTCGCCATCCAGAGGGCGTCGTCCAGGTCCATGGCCCGGCGCAGATCGTCCGGCGTGCGGATGCTCAATTGGTAGGTGTGTCCGAACCTGTCGAAATGCATGTTTCCACTCTCCGACGGTTACCCGTTGACGCCCGTGAGCCGCCGCTCCAATCGGCGCTCCGATGCTACCCGGTGGCCGGAACGAGTTCAAGGACAACACCTCCCGCCGGCCACTTTCCATGCGCGGCGGCATCTGGTAGATTACCGGCGTCGAGCGCTGAGGTTCTGCTACTGACGTCGGGGCAATGCCGATGAACCGGGGATCGGAACGGGGACGGGCGGGCCATGCCGCCGTGCGCTGGGCGGCTTTCCTGGCCTTCGCGTTCCTGCTGGGCCTGCCCCTGGCGCTCAGGCGGCCGGCGCAGGGCGTTCCCGGCGAGGAGCCCCGCGACCTTCCCACCCGGAAACTCGTCGTCATCTCGATGCACGCGGACACCATAAAGCGCGAGTTCGAGCGCGCCTTCTCGCGCTGGACCGCTGAGGGGCACGGCTTCATCACGAAGATCGAATGGCTGGACGTGGGCGGCACGCTGGACGCCATCCGCTACGTGGACGACGCGTTCGAGCGGAACCCGCAGGGGGTGGACATCGACGTGTTCTTCGGCGGGGGCACCGACCCGTTCCTTCACTTCGGCCAGGCGGGCCTGCTGCGCCAGTGCAGCGTGCCTCAGGACGTGCTGGACCGCATCCCGCAGACCTACGCGGGCATGGAGCTCTATGACGCGGAGCGCCGCTGGTTCGGCGCCTGCCTTTCCGGGTTCGGCGTGCTCTACAACAAGGCCGTCCTGGAGTTCCTCGGCCTGCCGGAGCCGCAAACGTGGACCGACCTCGGCCAGGGCAAATACTTCAGTTGGATCAGCTCGGGCGACCCGCGCAAGAGCGGCAGCATGCACATGGTGTACGAGATCATCTTCCAGGCGTACGGCTGGGAGAAGGGATGGGAGGCCGCCGTGCGCATCGGGGCGAACTGCCGGGGCTTCGCGCGCGAGGCCAGCAGCGTGCCCTGGCAGGTCTTCGCGGGCGAGGCGGCCTGCGGGATGGCGATCGACACCTACGCCTTCCCCGCGGTGGCCGAGGCCGGCGAGGACCGCATGGGCTTCCGCCTGCCGGAGCACCTGACCGTGGTCAGCCCGGACGGCATCGGCGTGCTCAAGGGCGCGCCGAACCTGGAGGTCGCCGAGCTTTTCGTGCAGTTCGTCCTGTCAGAGGCCGGGCAGAAGCTCTGGATACTGCGCCCCGGCGTGCCGGGCGGGCCGGAGCGGTTCGCCCTCTACCGTTCGCCCGTGATCCCGGGGCTGGTCAAGGAATATGCCCGCGACAGCATGGTGAAGCTCGACGCGTTCGACTTCGAGGGGGGCGTGAAGTTCGACCCGGCCAAGATGAACGCTCGCTGGCGCATCCTGAACGACCTGTTCGGCGCGTGCGTGATCGACACGCAGGACGAGCTGGCGGCGGCCTGGAAGAAGCTCCGCGTCGCGCCCGAGGACGACCCGCGCCGCCGGGAACTGCTCCGGCCCCCAGTCTCCGAGCAGGAGCTTTTCGACATGGCCGGGACCAGGTGGGGCGACCCCTATTTCCGGGCCGAGACCATCGCGCGCTGGTCGGCCGAGGCTCGCGCAGTGTACCGTCGGTTGGCGGAGGGTTCCTGATGGTAGGCGTCACTTTGCGAAACGTCGCCCGGCGCTACGGCGAGACCGTCGCGGTGCAGGGAGTGTCCTTCGAGGTCCGCAGGGGGGAGCTTTTCTTCCTGCTCGGGCCGTCGGGCTGCGGCAAGACCACGATACTGCGGATGATCGCCGGGTTCCTCCGGCCGGACGAGGGTGAGATACTCTTCGACGACCGCCCCATCGGCCGCGTCCCGGCGCACAAGCGCAACACGGGAATGGTCTTTCAGAGCTACGCCCTCTGGCCGCACATGAGCGTCGCGGAGAACGTGGCCTACGGCCTTCGCGAGCGGGACGTCAGCCGCGCCGACAGGGAGCGCCGCGTCGCGGCCGCGCTCGAAACTGTCCGCATGTCCGACTTCCGGGAACGGATGCCCAACCAGCTCTCAGGCGGCCAGCAGCAGCGCGTCGCCCTCGCCCGCGCCCTGGTGATCGAGCCCGACGTCGTCCTGCTCGACGAGCCCCTCTCGAACCTCGACGCGCGCCTCAGGCTCGACATGCGCCACGAGATACGCCGGATACACGACGAGACCGGCATCACCATGATCTACGTCACCCACGACCAGAAAGAGGCGCTCTCCATGGCAGAGCGCGTGGCCGTGATGAGCATGGGACGCATCCAGCAGGTCGGCGACCCGCGCTCGGTTTACCGCCGCCCGGTGAACCGGTTCGTGGCCGAGTTCGTGGGCGAGACCAACATGATCAACGGCAACCTGCTGCGGGCCGCCGACGGCCTCGGGGTCATCCAGACGCCCCTGGGCAAGTTGAGGGCAGCACTGAGCAGCAAGGACCTCGAGCCCGGCCAGGCGGTAACCTGCATGGTCCGGCCCGAGTGCCTGACGATGCAGGCCGCCGAGGAGAACGCCGTCAGTGCGACGCTGGCCAGCAGTGTTTACCTGGGCGAGGTGGAGCAGTCCGTCCTCGAAGCCGGGGGGCTCGAACTGCGCGCCATTCGGGCCAATCCCGGCGGCACGCCGCCGCGCGTGGGCGAGCAGGTGCCCGTGCACTTCGAGCCGGAAGACGCCGTCATACTGCCCCAGGAGTGAGCCGACTGATGAACGCAAGCCGCACAGCGCTGCTCCTGATCGTCCTGGCCTTCCTGGGCCTTTTTCTGTTCTACCCCCTGGCCTACTCGTGCAGGCAGGCGTTCTTCGACGGGAGCATGTTGGTCTCGGCCGAGGACGTGCTCGACTGGCCGGGCCTCTGCGACGCCCTGGCCGATGAGAACGCAGGCGGCCCCGCTGCCCGCGTGCGGCAGATGCTGCCGGCGGAGGCGCTGGACCTGCTGCGCAGCGGCTCCCTGGACGAGGCGGCCCGCGTGCGCGTGCTCGACGCCCTCAACGCGATCCTACAGGACCCCGGTTTCTACGAGCCAGCCAGCTTCAGCGGGATCGCCCTGCCCGAGGGGGTGGAGGCCCTGGACAGGGAAGGGGAAACGCCGCCGGCGGCCGAGGTCGTGCGGCTGAACCGCAGGCTCGTCGAGGCGGCCTTCCCGCAATACGTCGCCCGGCTGCGTTTCGACGGCGGCCACTTCACGCTGAAGTTCTTCAAGTACTTCTACACGGACGTCCTGACCCGCCAGTCCATCCTGAACAGCCTCGCCCTCGGCTGCATGGTCACGCTCCTGACGGCGGCGGTCGCACTGCCCCTGGCAATCGTCGTGGTGAGGTACCGCTTCCCCGGCAAAGGCCTGCTGACGGGGCTGCTTCTGCTGCCGATGATCATGCCGCCCTTCGTGGGAGCGATCGGGATGCGCCAGGTTCTGGCGCGGTTCGGGTCGCTGAACCTGCTGCTCCTGCGCGCCGGGCTGATAGAGAGCCCCATTGACTGGCTGGGCGGCGCGCGCTTCTGGGGCATCGTCATCCTGGAGGTGCTCCACCTCTACCCGATAATGTACCTGAACGCCGCTGCCGCCCTGGCGAACGTGGACCCGTCCCTGGAGGAGGCCGGGATCAACATGGGCTCCAGCGGCTGGCGCCTGTTCCGGCGCGTCACGCTGCCGCTGATGATGCCCGGGCTGTTCGCCGGCGCGATCATCGTCTTCATCTGGGCCTTCACTGACCTGGGGACGCCCCTGGTCTTCGGGTACAGCCGGGTGGTGTCGGTGCAGATCTTCAACCAGGTGCTGGACCTGGCGGCCAACCCCCAGGGATACGCGCTCGTCGTGGGCGTGCTGGCGATGACCGTGCTGATCTTCCTGGCCGCCAAGCGGGTCTTCGGCATGAGGGCCTACGCCTCGATGGGCCGCGGCTCCACGCAGGCCGTCGAGAAGCGGCCCGGCAGGCTGGCCTCGGCCGCCATCGTGCTTTTCATCCTGACGGTTGTCGGCGTCGCCTGTGTGCCGCATGCGGCGGTCATCCTGACCTCCCTGAAAAAGCAGTGGTTCATGACGGTGCTGCCGAGCCAGTACACGTTCGAGCACTTCACCGGCGCCCTCGGGGACGCCCGCGTCCTCCCGAGCATCCGCAACAGCATCCTGTTCAGCGGCCTGAGCACGGTGGTGGACCTCATTCTCGGCGTTGTCATCGCGTACCTGCTGGTGCGCGTGGCGTTCCGGGGCGCGTCCCTGTTGGACGCCGTGGTCATGCTGCCCCTGGCGATACCGGGTCTCGTGCTCGCGTTCGGCTACGTGGCGGCCTTTGCCAGCCCGTCGGTCGAGGAGACGGCAGGGCCGGTGGCGAGGTGGTTCGCCTCCTTCCGCGGCTCGCTGGACCCAAGGGTGAACCCCGTGCCGCTGCTTGTCGTGGCGTACGCCATACGGCGTCTCCCTTACATGGTGCGGGCCGCGTACGCGGGCTTTCAGCAGGTGAGCGTCCAGTTCGAGGAGGCGGCGGTGAACCTCGGCTCGCCCCCGATGCGGGCGATGCGCCGCGTCACGCTCCCCCTGCTGAGCGCGAACCTGGTGGCCGGCGGGATACTGGTCTTCTCCTTCGCCATGCTGGAGGTGAGCGACAGCCTCATCCTGGCGATGAAGGAGGAGTTCTACCCGATCACGAAGGCCATCTATTCGCTCATCCAGCGCATCCCGGACGGGCCGTACATCGCCAGCGCGCTCGGCGTCTGGGCCATGGCGTTCCTGGGCGTCTCGCTGGTGGCGGCGGGGCTTCTGCTGGGGCGCCGCATGGGGCAGCTTTTCCGCGCGTGACGTCCCGTGGGCTTGACAGCGAGCGATGGGACAGTAGAGTAGAGCGACTTCTTACCGTGAGAAAGACGGGACCGAACGTGGGCAGACGACGCTTTGCAGCAGTGATTCTGATCGCGGCGGCGGCAGCGCTCGCCGGCTGCGGCAAGGTGACAGGGACGGCAGACCTGAACGCCCTGCTCACCGAGAGCTGGCGCGCCTACTCGACGGGCGACTTCGACTTCGCCGAGGATACGTTCCGCAGGGCGGCCGGGAATCCCGATGCAACGGCCGAGCAGCGCTACGGCGCCCTGCTGGGCCTGGCGACGACCTATCACTGGAGCACAAGCCCCGACCTGAGCAAGGCCCGGGAGTCATACCTCGAACTGGCCGAGCTGGGCGGCGACCAGCCCCGGCGACAGAGCGTGCTGGGCCTGGCGCAGATAGACCTCGCCGAGGGCAAGAAGGCTGAGGCCCAGCTCGGGCTCATGCAGTTGATAAAGGACTTCCCGGACTCCCTCGAAGCCAACGAGGCCGCCCTCCACCTGGCCGACTCCTACTGCGACCCGACGTGGGACGAGGCGCAGGCGAGCGGCTTCGCGCTGCCCTCCGACGAGCAGATGCAAAGGGGTATCCAGGTGCTCCAGGACAGGCTCGAATCGCACCCGGACAATCCGCTGGCCGGCTCCATGCACGTGATGATCGCCGACCAGTACATCCAGCTCAAAGAGTTCCCCAAGGCGGTTGACCATCTGCTCATGGCCGACAAGGAGGGCGTCGAGGGCGTCCTGACGCGCGTCATTCTGCTCTGGCGCGTCGCCCGGATCGCCGAGAAGGAGTTGAAGGATTACGAGCTGGCTGAGCAATACTACGAGCGCTACGTCGACGAGTTCCCGCGCTACGTGCTGATCTACCGCGTCATGAAGAGCCTGGAGCGCGTGCGGGCCTTGAGGACTGCCGAGGAAAGCTGACGACTATGGCGACTCCGTGGACAAGGCTGAAGCGTTATCCGGCGCTGCTGCTCCTGATCATCGTTTACGTGGCGGCCTGCGTGGTCGTGATCGGCAACGTGATCCGGGGCTCGGGCGGGGCGCCGGGCACGGGGCAGAAGAAGGTCCTCCGGTTCGCCCACTGGCAGCTCGAGCCGGGCATCCGCAACGCCGTGGACGCCCTGATCGCAGACTACGAGGAGACGCACCCCGACGTCGAGGTCCGCCAGATACTCATCCCCGAGGAGGGCTACTTCCGCTGGGTGAACACGCAGCTTATCGGGCGGACCGCGCCGGACATGATCGAGTGCGGTCTCGGGGGGCCGGTGGCGTGGTCGCTCTGGCCCAAGTTCTACGCGCGCTATTTCCTGCCGCTGGACCGCTACGTGGAGCAGCCGAACCCGTACAACAAGGGCACGCAGTTCGAGAACACGCCCTGGCGCCAGACCTACTTTGACGAGATGGACGGCGGTTACGAGGACACGCTCCAGAGCTACTACCGCGTCCCGCTGTCGGCCTTCACGGTGCGGCTCTACTACAACAAGGACATGATCGACGAGGTCTGGGGAGAGACCTTCCCGGCGACGTACGAGGAGTTCATAGAACTCTGCGAGAAGCTGGTTGAGCACGGTGAGCAGCGCGGCAGGGAGCTGGTGCCCATTGCGGGTTCCGGCTACAACTTCCGGCAGTTCTTCCAGACGTACCAGGCGGCCATGACCGCGCCGTACCTGGACCGGCTGGACGCGGACTACGACGGCTCCGTGAGCCGGGTCGAGGCGGCGGCGCGCCTCTACTCCGGCCAGGTGCAGATGACCGAGGCGCCCATCAGGGCCAACTTCGAGCTGGTGCGGGAGCTGTCGGATTACTTCCCCCAGGGCTTCATGCAACTGGACCGGGACGAGGCCGTCTTCCTGTTCCTGCAGGGCTACTCCGCGATGATCACCACGGGCAGCTGGGACTACCAGAGCCTCGGGGTCCAGTCGGAGTTCCAGATTGGCATCGCCGAAATCCCGCTGCCCTCGAAGGACAATCCGCGCTACGGCCGCCACGTGGCCGGCCCGAGGACCGAGGCGGGCATCCGGGGCGGGTTCCCGATGGCCATCACGCGCTTCTCCGAGAACGCGGAACAGGCGCTGGACTTCCTGCAGTACGCCTCGTCGCTGAAGAAGAACGAGGAACTGAACCAGGCGATGTACTGGATCCCGGCCATTCGCGACGCAGAGATGCGCAAGGAACTGAAGCCTTTCGCGCCGCGCATCGAGGGCTACTCGACCGCCCTCAACTACGACGGGCCCGGGGTCGAGCTGGCTTATAACCAGGCGTTGCCCCTCTACCTGTCGGGCAAGATAAGTTACGAGGACTTTGCTGAGGGCCTTTACGAGGCGTATCGTCGCGACGCACCGCACGGCGTGCGCGAGTTCATCCGCAACAACGAGCAGACGCTGGCCCAGCAGATGAGGTTCGCCGCGGTGCGGCGGGCGGCCATCGCCGGCGCGCCGGGCGCGGAAGCCGCGATGAGCGGTGACAGCGAACTCCAGTACAAGAGCCTCATAGAAGTCTACGTCACGCAGGTCGCCAGCCGCGCCAATGAGATACGCGTCTGGGCCGAGAGCGCCGCAGAGAGCGCCCCGCAGACCCCTGAACCGGAGTAGGCATGGCGAGGGAGAGAGTCAGGTTCTCGCAGATAAAGCGATACTGGCCGCTCTACGCCATGGTCGTGCCAACGCTGGTGCTGGTGGGGCTCTTCATGTACTGGCCCGCCGTCAGCGGCGTCTGGCACAGTTTCTATCGCTGGGACGGCGACGAGGTCGCCACTTACACCGGCCTCCAGAACTATGGCCGCGCGTTCACGGACCCTAAGTTCGGCTACGCCTTCGTCGTGGTGGGGATACTGTTCGTTGCGAGCCTGTTCAAGATGATCCCCTCCATCGTCACGGCGGTCGTCATCCATCGCATCACCAGTGACAAGGCGCGCTACCTGTATCGCCTGCTGTTCGTCGTGCCGATGGTCATACCGTGGATGGTCGTCCTGCTGATATGGAAGTTCTTCTACAACCCGATCGTCGGGCTGCTGAACAGCGTCCTGAACACCACGCACCTGATGGACGTTCTGGTCTGGGCGAACGCCTGGCTGGTCAAGGCGGGCATCGTGGATTCGGCTGCCTTCGTCGCCAACAAGAGCCCCGCCTGGTTGGGCGACCCCGACCTCGTGCTGCCTGCGCTGATCTTCTGGGGGTTCCCCTGGATAGGCATCATCGGCGTGCTGATATACCTTTCCGGCCTGGAGAAGATACCGCGCTCGGTCTATGAGTGCGCCGAGCTGGACGGCGTCGGCTGGTTCCGCAAGTTCCTCTACATCGAACTGCCGCTGATCGCAACGCAGGTGCGCATCAACCTGGTCCTGATGATCATCGGCGTGCTGAAGGGCTACGGCCTGATCCTGGTGCTGCTCGGAGACGACGGCGGCCCCGCCGGGCGGGGGCTGGTGCCGGGGCTGTACATGTACTACAACGCCTTCATCCGCCGGGAAGCGGGATATGCCTGTGCCATGGGCATACTGCTGTTCTTCCTGATCCTGGCGCTGACGGTCATCAACAACAAGCTGGTACGGGTCGAGAAATGAGCAAGGTCTCGGAAGGCCGCGGGGCGTGGTTCCTGAAGCACGCCTATCTCTGGGCCATGCTGGCCCTGATCTTCCTGCCCTTTTACGTCATGCTGGTCGTCAGCTTCAAGGACAACACGCAGTTCTACAACCGGACCTGGGCGCCCACCTGGCCGCTGCACTGGGGCAACTGGCTCGAAGCGTGGGACACGGTCGGCGTTTACATCGCGAACTCCGTCTTCCTGGCCGTCACGGCCACGTTGATAACGCTGGTGGCCGCCGTTCTTGCCTCCTACGTGTTCGGGCGTTACAGGGTCCCGTTCGGCGACCTGTTCTGGGCGGGGTTGATCGTGCTGATGCTGATGCCGGGCGTGGCAAACCTGATCCCGCTTTTCAACCTCATGAAGCGGCTCACCTTGCTGAACTCGCTTCTCGGGCTTTCCGTCGTCACGGCGGCCGGGGGACAGGTCTTCTGCCTCTACGTGCTGCGGAACTTCATCGAGGACATGCCGAAGGAGTTCTTCGAGTGCGCGCGCATCGACGGGGCGTCGCACCTTCAGCAGGTCATTCACGTGGTCATACCGCAGTGCGGCGGCATCATCTCGGCGCTGGCCATCATGCAGTTCGTGGGCGCGTGGAACTCGTTCATCCTGCCCCTGATCACGATCCGCGATACCGAGCTTTTGCCGCTCGCGGTCGGGCTGTACCGGCTCCAGGGCGCCTACGTCAAGCAGTGGGGTCCGTTGATGGCCGCCTACTTCATCTCGGCGGTGCCGCTTGTCATCCTGTTCGCGTTCACGATGCGGTTCTTCATCCGTGGCATCAGCGAGGGCGCCATCAAAGGCTGAGGGCACGTCAGGAGGGAAATCAATGGCCGAAGTCAAGTTCGTCAACGTATCGAAGGTCTACGAGGGCGGCGTTCAGGCCGTCAAGGACGTGGACCTCACAGTCGAAGACGGCAGCCTGCTGGTCCTGGTGGGGCCGTCGGGCTGCGGCAAGTCCACCACTCTCCGGATGGTCGCCGGCCTGGAAGAAGTCACCGAGGGGGACGTCTACATCGGCGGAAGGCGCGTCAACGACGTCCTGCCCAAGGACCGCGACATCGCCATGGTGTTCCAGAACTACGCCCTCTACCCGCACATGACCGTCTACAACAACATGGCCTTCGGACTGAAGCTGCGCAAGTATCCCACCGAGGAGATCGAGGGGCGGGTGCAGCAGGCGGCCGAGCTGCTGGAGATCAACGAACTGCTCCAACGCCGCCCGAGGGAGCTTTCCGGCGGCCAGGCGCAGCGCGTCGCCGTCGGCCGCGCCATCGTGCGCCACCCCCAGGTCTTCCTGTTCGACGAGCCGCTGAGCAACCTGGACGCCAAGCTGCGCGTGCAGATGCGCGTCGAGATCGCCCGCCTTCACGAGCGCCTCGGCGCGACCATGATCTACGTCACCCACGACCAGGTCGAGGCGATGACCCTCGGCAGCAAGGTGGCCGTCATGAAGGACGGCTACATCCAGCAGATCGACACGCCGATGGAACTCTACGACCACCCGGTCAACAAGTTCGTGGCCGGGTTCATCGGCAGCCCGCCCATGAACTTCATGGAGGGACAGCTCAGCAGGGCGGCCGACGGCGTGCGTTTCACCGCCGAAGACTTGCAGCTCACGCTCGGGGACGAGCTTGCGTCCGGCCTGCGCGGACACGTGGGGAAGTCCGTCTACCTGGGCATTCGACCGGAAGACATCCATGACAGCGCCTACTTCAGCGACGTTGACCCGGCGAACGTCAAGACGATACGCGCCGAGGTCGTCGAGCCCCTCGGGTCCGAGACGCTTGTTTACCTGCGCGGCGGCGCCCAGCGCCGGGACATCGTGGCGAAGTTCGACGCGCGCAGCACCCCGGCCGTCAACCAGGACGTCCGCGTGGCATTTGACGTGACAAAGGCCCACGTCTTTGACGGGGACAGTGAGGAATCACTGACCCGTGCGCGGGAACTCGGCCGTGTCGGCTGAGACCGTGCGCGGCCCTCTTCCCCTCCCCTGGCAGCCCGTTGAAGAAGGAGGATTCCCCGGAGAGTGCCTGCGCGAGGGGCCGTGTCGGTGTAGCACAGGCGCCCTCGCCTGTGGCGTTCTCAGCCGGGGGCGGCTGAGCTACATTCTTCAACAGGCTGCTAGCGCGCCTGCCCTTGACTGGCGCCGCCGCCGCGCTTACGCTGGGCGCCGGTATTGCAGCACACGGGCTCCCTTTGGGTGTCAGCCGAGCATGGCACGCGTAACGGCGAAGACACAATACGCTCTCCTTGCCGCCCTTGACCTGGCGGAGCACTACGACGGCGACAAGCCCGTCAAGCTGCGGGAGATCGCCGTCCGCACGGATGTCCCGTCGAACTACCTGGTCCACATCCTGCTCAGCCTGAAAAGCCGCGCCCTGGTGAACAGCATTCGCGGGCCCAAGGGGGGATACTGGCTGATACGCCCGCCCCGCAGCATCACGGTGGCCGAGGTCGTGGCAGCCGTTGAGCCGAGGAGACCGTCACGCCGGCGCGAGTCCGGCGGCGCCCAGGCCCTCGTTGACAGGCTGCTGAGTGAGGCGGACGCCAGGGGATGGGAATACCTGGCCGGCCTGACGCTGGAGCAGGCGCTCCAGCGCCGGGGCGGCCCCTGAGTCACGCGGCCGAGACGGCCGCGCTACCCAATGATGGGTAGCCGGGGCGTCTCGCCCCGGGCCGCGTTCACCCGCGTTGCGCAATGATGGGTAGCCGGGGCGTCTCGCCCCGGGCCGCGTTCACCCGCGTTGCGCAATGATGGGTAGCCGGGGCGTCTCGCC
>CAZQEQ010000061.1:0-21907 GCA_964592385.1 uncultured candidatus Brocadiaceae bacterium
TCGACGTCCCAGATGTGAGAGCCCACCGCCCGCACGAACGCGATGGGGAGGCGGGAGTAGTTGCCGATCACGTACCGCTCGAAAACCTGCTGGATTTCCTCGATGGTCATCCCGGACCTCTCCTCAGTTGTCAGTCGAAGATCGCGTCCACAAAGGCGTCGGCGTCGAACGGCACCAGGTCGTCAACCTTCTCGCCCAGGCCGATGAACTTCACCGGGATGTCGACCTGGTCCTTTATGCCGAAGATGACGCCGCCCTTGGCCGTTCCGTCGAGCTTCGCCATGACGATGCCGGTCAGGCTTATGCCCTCGTTGAACTTGATGGCCTGGCTTATCGCGTTCTGCCCGGTCGTCGCGTCGAGGACCATCAGCGTCTCGTGCGGCGCGCCGGGCAGCTTCTTGCCGACCACGCGGCTGATCTTCTGCAGCTCCATCATCAGGTTTCGCCGCGTGTGAAGCCGTCCGGCGGTATCGATGATCAGGACGTCGTACTCGCGCGCCAGCGCCTTCTCAACCGCGTCGAAGGCGACGGCCGCCGCGTCGGCGCTCTCGTTCTTGACGATGTCCACCCCGACCCGCCCGGCCCAGACTTCGAGCTGTTCGACGGCGGCCGCGCGGAACGTGTCGCTCGCCGCCAGCAGCACTCGGTGCCCGTCCTGGAGTAACCGGTGCGCCAGCTTGGCGATCGTAGTTGTCTTGCCGGACCCGTTCACGCCCGCGACCATCACCACGGTGGTGCCGTCCTGTGCCAGGCGGAGGCCGGTGTCCCAGTCGCTCAATTGGTCCTTCATCATGCGCTTGAGGAAGTCCAGGACCTCGTCCGGCTCCCTGACGGCGCCTTCCTCGTGGGCTGCACGGAGTTGCTCGCAGAAGCGCATGACGGCCTTCGGGCCGAGGTCCGCCACGTAGAGTTGCTCCTCGATCTCGGCCAGCAGGTCCTCGTCCAGCGAACGGTGCAGGGACAGCACGGCCCGCAGGCCGCCGGCCATCTTGCTGCGCGTCTTCTGGAGGCCGGCCCGCAGCGTGCCCAGGACTCCCTTGCCGGAGGCGTCCTGCGCGGGGTCCGCCGCCTTCTTCCTGAAAAGGCCAAAAGGCACCATGTGCTCCATCCACGTGAACGGTAACGCCCGGCTCTACGTCCGGGCTTCTGCTCGATCCTTGAGCTTGCACAGCTCGACGAACGACACGGTTTCCTGCCCGATGCTTATCCCGGGCTTCGGCGCACCGTGAAAATCGCTGCCGCCGCTGACAAGCAAGCCGTAGCTGTTGCACAGGTCGAGCAGCCTCTTTTCGTCTTCCGCCGAATGCCTCGGGTAGTGGACTTCCAGGGCGTCCAGGCCCTCGTCCACGAGCCCGTCCAGGTAACACTCCAGCCCCTCCAGCAGGCCCGGATGACACAGCACAGAGCAGCCGCCGGCCGACCGTATCAGCTCAATGGTCTCTGCGGGCGCCATCTCCTGCTTCGGCACGTAGCCGGGCCGGCCGACTGAGATGTACTGCTCGAAGACGTCCCTTATGCTTCGGCAACAGCCGCGTTCCACCATCTCCTGGGCGACGTGGAGCCGGCCGACCGAACCGCCGTTCGCGCGCCGAAGCACGCCCTCGCTCTCAACGCCCAGCCCGAGTTCCTGGAGTTTCTGCACCATGAGGTGAATGCGCTCGACGCGCGCCGCACGCAGCCCGGCCAGCCTGCCGGAGAGCGTTGCGTTCCCCTCGTCCAGGAACAGCCCCGCTATGTGCATCTCGACCTGCTCGCCGCCGGCGGGCATCGGCGCGTAGGCTGTGAACTCAGCGCCGGCCACCACCACCAGGCCAATGCCTAACGCCGCCTCCCGGGCCGCGGCGATTCCCTCCAGCGAGTCATGGTCCGTCAGGGCAATTGCGGACAGGCCGGCCTTCGCCGCGAGCGCCGGAAGCTCTTCGGGCGGCACGGAGCCGTCGGACGCCGTCGAGTGCAGGTGCAGGTCCGCCCTGGCCTCGGGATCGGGCTTCAGGTCCAGGACCACCCTTGTGTTGTAGATCCGGTCGAGCACGCCGTTCACGAATGTAGGGGAGTTCTCGGTGCTGTATTTCTTGGCCAGTTCGATTGCCTCGTTGATAGCCACCTTGGGCGGGGTCTCGCGCCGGAAAAGCAGCTCGTAGACGCCCAGGCGCAGGATGTTGCGGTCGCTGACGGCCATCCGCTCCAGCTCCCAGTTCTCGGCGGTCTGGCGGATGACCTCGTCCAGGGAGTGCTGATGCGCAATGCAGCCTTCGACCAGTTGCATTGCGAGCTGCGCGACTTCAGCCGGAGCGCGCTCGGCGCAGAAAGCGTGCAGTTCATCCACCGCGCGATGCGCCACCAGGTCACGTTGATAGAGCGCCTGCAGGGCGAGTTCACGCGCTTGCGTCTGTTTTCTCAAAGATGTTTACCGCACGAAGTGGAACCGGTAGGGGGCGACCGATATCCGGAAACGCGCCCGGCTTCCGCAGGCTTGCGGGCCGGGGCCCGACACGCCGGCAGGGCGTCCGGCCAGCGCGCTTCACTCCGAGGACATCTGCTCCAGCAAATCGGCCATCTCGATGGCGGCCAGCGCGGCCTCCGCCCCCCGATTGCCGGCGCGAGCGCCCGCCCGGTCGACCGCCTGCTCGATCGTGTCCGTGGTGATCACGCCGAATATGACCGGCAGGCCCGTCTCGAGGCTCACCCGCGAGACGCCTTTGGCCGCCTCAGAGGCGACGAAGTCGAAGTGCGGCGTCTGGCCGCGCAGCACGGCGCCGAGACACACGACCGCACTGAACCTGCCCGTCTCGGCCACCTTCCGTGCCGTCAGCGCCAGCTCGAACGCGCCCGGCACGCGGAAGACTTCCACGTCCTCCGGGGCCGCGCCGTGCCTGAGCAGACAGTCCAGCGCGCCGCTGAGCAACCTGCTGGAGAAGAACTCGTTGTAGCGGCTCACGACCAGCGCGAAACGCTTCCCGCCGGCGTTCAGCTTGCCTTCGTATTGCTTTGTCTCTGCCATTTCATCCTCGTCACCAGGAGGGGCGCCTCGCCCGTCGCACGGACGAACACAATACTATAGGGAATGCGGCGGGGCGGCGCAAATGTTTTCGGGCCGACAAGCCGCGCCCCGTCAGCTGCCCCGCCTCAACCCGGGGAGCGCGAGTTCCTGCACCAGGCCGGTGTCTATGTCACCGGCGAGTGCGTCCCGCACCTCCGCCTTCGCGGTGAAGTAGAGCACCTGCCAGCCCGCCTTCACGATGCGCCTCAGCACTTCCAACTGGCGCTCGAGCCGCACGGCGTCAGCCTTGACGAACGGGTCGTCCATGATGAAGAATCCGGCCTGGCCGCCCAGCAGCGCCTCGCCCAGCGCCAGGCGGACGCTCAGGTAGAGCTGATCGTAGGCGCCGCCGGACAGCCATTCGGCGTCGAGCGTTTCCCCGCCGGCCGTCCGCACGTGGACCTTCCGTTCATCGTCCTCATACTCGTAGAGGACCGCCTCGTAGAGGCCGCCGGTGATCTCGGCGAACCGTCGGCTGACGGCGCTGTCCGGGCCGAAAAGCTCGGCCACCTTCTCCTCTTCGTCGCGGCCTATTTCCTCGAACACCGCAATAGCCTGGCGCGCCAGCTCGGCGCGGTCCTCGTGCTCTCGCACGAAGGCCTCCAGTCGCGCGTGAATGCGTTCCAGTTCGCCGGTCGTCTCGCAGAGGACGCGGTCGTCCTCCGGGCGCAGTACATCGTTGGCCCGCCGCGCGACGTCGTCGAGTTCGCTCCTGAATCGCGTCGCCGACTGCTGCAACTCCCGGCGCTCCCGGGTGAGCCTGTCCCGGTCCGCAACGAGCGCGCTGACTGTCTGCTCCGAGTGAACCACGCCCTGCGCCGCGTCGGCGAACTCCGCGTAGGGCGCAAGTGATTCGGCCCAGAACGCCAGGCTCTCTGCCGGCTGCTGCGCGTCGCCCCCGAGGCGGTCCGCCAGGACGGCGGCGCCGGCGTGGAGCCTCTCGCGCAGCCCCCTCTGCTCCTCCAACTGGCCGCGGTATTCCTCACGTGTCTGTGCGCCCGAGGTCCCTCGTATCTCCTCTATGGCCCCAACGGCGTCGGTGATGCCCTTCTCCGCCTTGGGGACCTCGCCTTCTGTGATTTTCTCGAACTCCTTCCCGGCCTGCACCAGCTCCGCTCGAAGCCGGCTGGCCGTTCCGTCGGCCCTGATGCGCCGGCTCTCCAATTCGGTTATGGCGGACCTGATCTGCCCGCTGGTCTCTCCGAGGAGTGCAACCCGGGCGGCTTCCTGCCGGGCGCGCGCGAGCACCGCCGCCGCCTTCCCGCGCCTTCGCGCCTGTCGCAGGAGCAGCCCGAGACAGGCCAGGCCGGGCAGACCAAAGAGCGCCGCCAGTGCGAACGCCCACGTCCCGCCCCGCAGCAGGCCGGCCCCTAGGGCCAGCGCCGACAGCCCCGCCAGCACGCCGAAGCCCCACTTCAGCGCGCCGGTCCAGGCTTCTCCGCGCGCCGTCCGTTCCTCGGCACTGTCATGTTCACGCAGGACGTAGCGCAGGTCTTCTATGGCCTCAGACTGGCGGCTCAGTTCCGCCAGCGTCTGCTCGGTCTCTCTCAGTTCGGCCTGGAGCCCCTCGATTCTCGTTCGGGTCTCAGCGGCCTTCGCTTTCAGTTCCTTGACCCGATCGCGGGTGCGCTGGATGGCGCCCTCGTTGTCGCGCCACGTCTGCTCGGCTTCTTCGCTGAACTGCAGCAGGGCTTCCAATCTGCCAAGCGACTTTTCGACCCGGCCCAGCGCCTCACGGCACGTGTGGTAGGTATCGCGCTTGCGCGCGTCCTCTTGCTCTCTCAGGTCCCTCTCCACGCGCGCCAGTTCCTCGGCCGTCTCGGCCAGGCGGCGTTCGCTTTCGTCGAATCCCGCGGCCTGGACTCTCTCCCGAAGCTCCTCGACATCCGCCGTGAGCTGCCCCGCGCTCTCGATGCGCGCCTTCAGCTTCCCGTCGGGTTCGGCGTTCGAGATGCGCAGGTCCTTTTCGGTGAGCTTGCCGATGCCGCGCAGCGCGGCCTTCACCGCCTCGATGTCGCGCGTCCTAAGGCCGGTCAGGTGGTTGGTCACGCCGGAGTAGATGGCGGGGGCCGTAGCGATCTCAAGGTCGCTGTTGCGGATGATGAAGATGTTGCGCCAGTAGTCCGGGCCGATCTCGCTGCACTCGTCGAGGCTGCCCGCCTCGGGCAGCTTCCGCCCGTCAACGATGACGTAGCCGTCCGGGGTTTCGTCCACACGGTTGATGTTCTGCAGCGACTTCGCCCCGCCCCCGAGCGACATCCGCACGAGCGCCTCGATGGTGAGGGTCTTGCCCTCCTCGTTGCGGGCGAAGAAGAGCGTGAAGCCCCCCGGCCGCATCACGCCCGTGTCGCACAGGGGGCCGTATCGGCGTATGGAGAACTCTTCGATCCTCACAGTGCCTCCATCATGGCCCGCGTGGCCATCTCCAGCAGCGCCCGGCGCCGCTCGCCGTCACCTTCGCGCTCTTCGAGACGTTCCCGGAACTCGACGAACAGGTCATTGCCCAGGACGCGCGAGATGTCGCCGAACGTTGGGGGTACCTCGAGGCAGTCGCCCGCCGCGTCCTTGACTTCCCGTACCAGTTGCTCCTCGGTCCGCCCCAGGGCGGCGGCGTCCACGTAACCTTCGACCCGCAGCAGCACCCTGGCGTGGGGCTCCGCCGCCCGCAGACGCTCCGCCACCAGCGCGACCGGGTCCGCCGCATCGAAGGGGTCCAGGATCACGACAACTTCCTCGTAGTACGGCGTGTCGAGTTCGCGCGGCAGGGGAGGGCCGCCCACCTCGAAGAGGTTCACGCGGCGCGGCCCGGTCTCCCGGCGGGTTATCGAGACCGGAGAACCCGGATACACAAAGAACCCGCCGCCCGGCAGCCGCCACTCGGCGAACCTGGAGTGGAAGTGCCCGGCCAGCACGTAGTCCGCGGGCACGCCGTCGAAGTAGCTCAGCCGCACGGGCATGTAGCGTCCCAGGCCCTCGTCGCCGAAGTCGCCCCGCGATGTGTCGAGCGGCAGGGCGTCGAGCAGTTCGCCGTGGTAAACGAGTATCCCGACCTCCGCGTCCGCAAGGGCGGGAGCCGCCTCCCTTATTGCGGCGATCACCTCCTCGCCGGGCATCTCGCGATAGGGCAGGCCGACGAAGACCACGTCCCCGCAGGGCACGGGCTCCGGGCCGAGGACGCGCGCGTCCTCGCCGAAGTAGCGCCCGCCGCCGTACGAGTCCCTGTCGTGATTGCCCGGCAGCAGCAGCACGGGAAACCCGGTGCCCGAGAAGACCTCTCGGACCTCGCCGCGCAGCTTCTGGGCGGCCGCGTCCGTGTCGAAGAGGTCGCCGGCGACGATGAGGGCGCCGACGCCCTCGCGCCGGCCCAGGTCCACCAGGGCCCGGAGGGCCTCCCATCGCTCGTCGCCCCGCTCGCGCAGGTGCAGGTCGGCTGTGTGTAGTATCTTCACCCGTGCCCTCGCCCTGTAGAAGGGATGCGCCTCCGGCCCTTTCTTAGGGTAGCGCCGGGCGTCTCGCCCGGCGTTGGCGCGTTCTCAGCACCCCCGGCGAGACGCCGGGGGCTACCCGAGAGGTATCCTGACAGAGGCGGATACGGCGTCCGCCCGACACGCACATGGTATGGCCCGTTACGGAGTTGTCAAGTCGGCAGTAAGGCGAGTCGCTGGAGTCTTCTCAGGTTCTCGGACCCCTCACCCTGACCCTCTCCCGGCGGGAGAGGGAATCCCCCTTCCCTCTGGGAGCGGTGAGGCCGAATCTCCCCTCCCTCTGGGAGGGGTGAGGCCGAATCTCCCCTCCCTCTGGGAGGGGCGGGGGGAGGGAGGAACTATGGAGAACTTATGTGGTGCTTCTTAGCCCGCGGTCCCTGGCGCAGAGCGCCGGTTGATTCCGGGGGCGGTTTGCTCAATGATGTAGGTGTGACGGACGTTCCATGACGGCAGTGGGCCATGATAGACAATGCAGGCTTGAGACGCGGACACGAGGCGTTCGAGCACACGGCGGACGTGGGCGTTCACGCCTGGGGCGCGAGGCTCACGGAACTGTTCGAGGAGGCCGCGGCGGGCCTGATCGAGGTGATGCTCGACCCGGCCTCCGTGCAGCAACGCGAGTCCGTGTCAGTGAGCGCCGAGGGACTGGAGCCCGAGGGGTTGCTGGTCGCATGGCTGGAGGAGGTGCTGTTCGCCTTCGACGCCCGCGGCTTCGCCCCCGCCACGGCGAAGGTGACGGCGCTCGACCAGGGACGGGTGGAGGGCACGCTGGCCGGCGAACCGTTCGACCGGTCGCGGCACCGCCCGCGCTCCGAGGTAAAGGCCGTTACCTATCACGACCTGGCCGTCGAGAAGACGCAGAGAGGCTACGAGGCGAGCGTCATATTCGACCTCTGAGACCCGCCCGCTTGGTGCGGGGGAGGGAAGGGGAGCATGGAGAAACAGGAATACGAGATCAAGCAACTGACGCCTTTCGTCTGGGAGATACCGCCCACCGGGAAGATGCGCGTTCCCGTGCGGATATACGCCGACCGGGGGTTGCTGGACGGGATCGAGTCCGACAACGCCGTGCAGCAGGCGATCAACGTGACGCACATGCCCGGCATCGTGCGCGCATCGCTCGCCATGCCCGACGCGCACTGGGGCTACGGGTTCCCCATCGGGGGCGTGGCGGCGTTCGACGCCGAGCAGGGAGGGGTCGTCTCTCCGGGCGGGATCGGCTTCGACATCAACTGCGGCGTGCGGCTGGTGCGGACGGACCTGACCCCGGATGACGTGAGGCCGCGGGTTCAGCAACTCGTCAACGCCCTGTACAGCCACGTTCCGTGCGGCGTGGGATCGGCGAAGGCGATACCGCGCCTCTCCGCGCACGAGTTGCGGGATGTCTGCGTGCGGGGCGCGGGATGGGCCGTGGAGCGGGGCTTCGGGCTGCCCGAGGACCTGGAGCGCACGGAGGGCCGGGGCGCCCTCCCGGGCGCGGACCCGGGTACCCTCAGCCCGCGCGCCATGGAGCGCGGCGCCCCGCAGATGGGCACGCTGGGCAGCGGCAACCACTTCATGGAACTGGACGTTGTCACGCAGGTCTTCGACGAGCACGTTGCCGAGACGTTTGGCGTGGCGGAAGGGCAGGTCGTCCTCCAGATACACTGCGGTTCGCGAGGTTTCGGCCACCAGGTGTGCACCGACTACCTGAAGACGATGCAGCAGGCGACCCGCAAGTACGGCATCGACGTGCCAGACCGCCAGCTTGCCTGCGCGCCCCTCGGCTCGCCGGAAGGGGAGCGATACCTCGCGGCTATGGCCTGTGCCGCCAACTACGCCTGGGCGAACCGCCAGACCATACTCGCCCTGGCCATGCGAGCCGTGCACGAGGTGTTCGGCGCCGACCGCGAGGCGCTGGGCGTGCGGCAGGTTTACGACGTCTGTCACAACATCGCCAAGTTCGAGGAGCACCAGGTGGACGGCGCCACC
Source organism: uncultured candidatus Brocadiaceae bacterium (assembly GCA_964592385.1). GTDB lineage: Bacteria > Planctomycetota > Brocadiia > SM23-32 > SM23-32 > CAZQEQ01. Next base: position 8,497 of record CAZQEQ010000061.1, read on the forward strand.
AAGGTCCTCTGCGTGCACCGCAAGGGGGCGACCCGCGCATTCCCGGCCGGCCATCCCGAGACGCCGGCGCCGTACGCGGACGTCGGCCAGCCGGTCCTGATCCCGGGCGACATGGGCACCGCGTCGTACCTGCTGGTCGGCTCGCCCCGCGCCATGACCGAGACGTGGGGGAGCACCTGTCACGGCGCCGGGCGCGTCATGAGCCGGAAGGCCGCCGTCCGTCGGGCGAAGGGCCGGAGCCTGAAGAAGGAACTCGCCGCCAGGGGCATCGTCGTGCGCTATGAAGGGCGACTTACGCTGGCCGAGGAGATGCCGGAGGCCTACAAGGACGTGGACGCAGTGGTCTCCGTAATGCACGAGGCCGGCATCACGCGCAAGGTGGCCCGGTTGGAGCCCATGGGGGTCGTCAAGGGATAGGACCGGGGTTTTTCCCCCCACTGTTTAGCCGGGCGTTCCTGCGCCATGAGCCGCTTGGAAGCCTTCCGGGGCCTTTCTGGCGCGTTCCGGGCCGTCCCCGTTGCCGTCGGCCTTTCCGGTTGAATACACTATTGTGATTTTGTGTGTTACCAGCACGAGACTCTTCGTCCCGAGCGCTGCGGAGAGGCTGGCGGCCAGCCCGCCGAGCGGAGGCCCATGGAGGCAACTTGCCCATTCTGTCACGCCGACTTCGATGTGCCTTCCGACATCGACCAGGCCGAGTGCGAGGAGTGCCACAGGCAGTTTCCCGTGAACGGCAAACCCACCGTGACGTGTCCCAACTGCCACACCGACCTGCCTGTGCCCAAGATGGCGAACGTCATCCTGTGCGGGACGTGCGGGCAGTGCGTCGTGGTCAGGAGTTCGGCGTCGGCCGGCCACAACGGGGCAGCAGGGGACCTCCTGGCGGAGCCGATGGTGGCGGACGCCGAGACGTCGCTGTTTGAGCCGCCGGAGGACTTCGAACAGACGCGCCTGGATGCCATTCGGGAGGAGTTCGCCGGCAAATACGAGATCCTGCAACTGCTGGGCTACGGCGGCATGGGCGCGCTCTATAAGGCCCGGCAGAAGAAGCCGGAACGCCTGGTCGTGCTGAAGCTCATGTTGCACGGCAGGTTCGCTTCGGAGAAGTACCGGATGCGTTTCGCCCGCGAGGCCCAGGCGGTCGCCAGGCTCAAGCACCCCGGCATCGTGTCCGTCTATGAGTTCGGCGAGGTCAACGGGCAGCCTTACTTCACGATGGAGTACGTCGAGGGCAGCAATATCAAGGAGTATGCGCTCGGGCGCAGCCTGGAGAAGGAGGAGATCTGCCAGATCATCCTGAAGGTGTGCCGCGCCGTCGCCTACGCGCATCAACGCGGCGTCATCCACAGGGACATCAAGCCCAGCAACATACTGGTTGACGGCACCGGGAACCCCCGACTGCTCGACTTCGGATTGGCCCGACTCAACAGCGAGCACGTGCCCGAAGGCATCAACATGACCGAGGCCGGGGAGGTGATGGGCACACCCTCCTACATGAGCCCGGAACAGACGCTGGGCCGGCCCGAAGAGATCGACATGCGCTCGGACGTCTACTCGATCGGCGTCCTGTTCTATGAGCTCCTCACCGCGCAGCTCCCGTATCAGGTGGATCATGCCCACTCCCTTGAATCGCTTCACACAATCCGGGAGGCGGTTCCGCCCCGCCTGTCCGACATCCAGCCGAGGGTGGATAATGACCTGGACGCCATCGTGCTGAAGTGCCTGGAAAAGCACCGCGACATGCGCTACCAGAGCGCCGTCGAGGTCGCCGAGGACATAAGCCGCTACCTGCGCGGCCAGCCGGTGGAGGCCAGGCCCGCCACAAGCCTTTACCATCTGCGCAAACTGACCTGGCGGCACCGCAACGTCTTCGTCCCCCTCGCTGTCGCGGCCGTGCTGGTCATCGCTCTGACCGCCGCGTTCATGGCGTACATGATCCGCCAGAAGCGCCAGGCGGAGACGGGGATGGCGGCGGCGCAGCAGGAGAAGCAAGAGATCATCCAGTTCCTGGGCGAGTTGAAGGCCGTCCGGACCGGCGTGGACAACCTCCTCGCGCAGGGCAGGTGGTCGGAGGCGTACAGCGCGGCAGCCTTTGCCGAGAAGCACCTGCCGGAGGACGCCGGACTGGCGGGCTACACCGACCTCGTGGGGGGCAGGATCGGCAACGCCACGGCCGGCGAGCCCGAGCAGATCGCGTTGCTGATCGAGGACCTGCATTTCGACGACGCCCGATCGCGCATGACGCAACTGCGCGACCTCGCCGAGACCGTCGGCCTGCCGGAGTTGGCGGCGCAACTCAAGGACCTGGCCGACGGCTTCGACGAGGCGTGCTGGCGCAGCGCAATGCGCTACATGCAGCGCAACGGCGGGTCCGTCTGGGTCCTGGAGAAGTTCCTGGCCGAATGCTCCACGAGCGCAAACGCCGAGTTCGCAAAGTCAATGCTTCGGGAGAAGCGCACCAGCATCCGCTACACGGAATGGCCGTTCGACGCGGCCGAGGCCGCGCGGCGCCAGACCGAGACGGTCGGCACGATGGGGATCAAGGCCCGCCAGTCCGTCTCGCTCGGCGCGGACCTGGCCCTCGACCTGATGCTGGTCCCCGCCGGCGAGTTCATGATGGGGGCCGCCGAGGCGGAAGGCTTCAGCGCCGACCAGAACCCGCCGCACCGCGTGCGAATCACCGAGCCCTTTTACCTCGGCACGACCGAGACCACGCGAGCCCAGTTCGAGGCCGTAACCGGTCGGACCCTGGCGCCCCCGGAGGGCTACGAAGACGCCGACGCCGTGGGCGACCTGCCGGCGGCCGTCTCCTGGCAGGAAGCGCACCTGTTCTGCACGGAGCTGTCCCGTCGCACGCAGCTCACCTTCCGCCTGCCCACTGAAGCAGAATGGGAGTACGCCTGTCGCGCCGGGTGCAAGAACGTCTATGGCGAGGCCGAAGACGGCGACCGATTGCCCGACTGCGCCTGGTACGTGGACAACGCTGAGGGCAAGCCCCACCCGGTCGGCCAGAAGCAGCCCAATGCCTGGGGGCTCTCCGACATGAGGGGGAACGTGCAGGAGTGGTGTGAGGACTGGTACGACAGCCGCTACTATTTCTCTTCGCCGGTGGACAACCCGACCGGTCCAAACAAGGGCCGCTACAAGGCCCTCCGGGGCGGTTCCTGGGCTGATGACGCGGCGGAGCTTCAGGCCGCCTACCGCAAAGCGGCCGAGCCCGAAGGCGCGCGGCCGATGTACGGGTTCCGTGTCCGCGTGGACCTCTTCATGGAAGAGACCCGACCGACCGTGAGGACACCCCTGCTCTCCTCGGTAGTGCGCTGAACGCGCCCTAGCAGCCCGTTGAAGAAGGAGGATTCCCCGGAGAGTGCCTGCGCGAGGGGCCGTGTCGGTGTAGCACAGGCGCCCTCGCCTGTGGCGTTCTCAGCCGGGGGCGGCTGAGCTACATTCTTCAACGGGCTGCTAGTCGCCTGCCCTCCGAAGCCTTGGCCAAGGAGGTCCTCTATCAGCGCAATGGCCCCCGCCGGGCACGCCCCAATCGTCCTCGTCGTCGTCCTCGCTCGCGTCCGCTGCCCGCGCCCTGGCTGGCGCGTGCCTTTCCTTGCGCCGGACCCTTCCGCGCTATACACTTCTGCGGGGGATTGCTCGGCGTTATGTATATGCTATGAGGCGAAGAGTGCCAGGCGACCGCGTTATCCGCGACTACATGAAGGCCCTTCACGAGACCGCTTCCCACGGCGACGCCAGCGAGCCCAGCTTCTACGGCTCCCTGAAAGCATTCCTGCTCGCCTGGGCTGAGGCGGAGGGCCTCAGCGATATCGACGTCACCACGCTCCCCAAGCAGACGGAGGGCGGCAACCCGGACTTCCGCGTGTGGAATGGGCGTGACCGCATCACGGGCTACATCGAGGCGAAACCTCCCACCGAGGAACACCTCGATGTCGTGGAGACGTCCGAGCAACTCAAGCGATACCGCGAGACGTTCCCGAATCTGATCCTGACCAACTTCTTTGAGTTCCGCCTGTACCGGAACGGGGAGTTGGTGGACCGCGTCCTCACGGCGCGCCCCTTCGTCCTCCACACGCTCAAGGCGCCGCCCCCGGTCGAGAATGGGCCCGAGTTACTGGAACTGCTCGGGAAGTTCTTCTCGTTCTCAGCGCCGCCCTCCTACACGGCCGAGTCCCTCGCAGTGGAACTCGCGAAGCGCACGCGCTTCCTCCGGGACCTCGTGATCGCGGAACTCGGAGACGAGGAGCCGTGCGGGGAGGGCGACCTGCTCGGCTTTTTCGAGGCGTTCCGCCAATACCTCATCGGCCACCTGGACTTGCAGGAGTTCGCCGACCTCTACGCGCAGACCGTCACGTACGGCCTCTTCGCCGCCCGGACGCGCGCACGGGAGGACTTCAACCGGCGCACGGCCTTCGAGAACATCCCGCGCACCATCGGCATCCTGCGGGACCTGTTCCGCTTCATCTCCCTCGGCGACCTGCCCGCCCAGATCGAATGGACCGTGGACGACATCGCCCACGTCCTCGCGCTCGCCGACACCGGGGCCATCCTGGACCGCTACTACCGCGACGACAAGGGCAGCGACCCGGTCGTCCATTTCTACGAGACGTTCCTGGCGCAGTACGACCCGGAGGAGCGGGAGCGGCGCGGCGTCTACTACACGCCGGAGGAGGTCGTCTCCTACATCGTGCGGTCCCTTCACGGACTGCTGAAAGACGACTTCGGCATGGGCGACGGGCTCGCCTCGGAGGGCGTGACGCTCCTGGACCCCGCCGCCGGGACCATGACCTTCGTCGCCCGCGCGTGCCGGGAGGCTGTCCGCGAGTTCGAGGGAAAGTACGGGGCCGGCGGCCGCGAGGAGTTCATCCGCTCCCACGTCCTGAAGAACTTCTACGCCTTCGAGCTGATGATGGCCCCCTACGCCGTCGGCCACCTGAAGATGGGTTTCTTCCTGGATGAGCTGGGCCACCACCTGGAGCCGGACGAGCGGTTCCGGTTCTACCTGACCAACACGCTCGAGATGGAGGACCTGGCGCAGACGCACTTCCCCGGCATGGCGTCCCTGGCGGAGGAGTCCCGCCTTGCCGGGCACGTCAAGAAGAAGGAGCCCATCCTGGTCATCCTCGGCAATCCGCCGTACTCCGGGCATTCGGCGAACAAGGGCGACTGGATACGCGCCAGGATAGACGACTACAAACAGGTGGACGGCAAACCCCTCGACGAGCGCAACCCCAAGTGGCTCCAGGACGACTACGTGAAGTTCCTCCGCTTCGCCCAGTGGAAGATCGACCAGGCCGGACGCGGCGTCGTGGGAATGATCACCAACCACTCCTACCTGGACAACCCCACGTTCCGCGGGATGCGGCAGAGCCTTATGCGCAGCTTCGACGAGATACGCGTCCTCGACCTGCACGGCAACTCTCTCAAGCGCGAGAAGTGCCCGGACGGCAGCGCCGACGAGAACGTGTTCGATATCCGGCAGGGCGTCGCCGTCGCGTTCTTCATCAAGCGGGGAACTGGCACATCGCCCCTCACCCCGACCCTCTCCCAAGGGGAGAGGGAGACGATTTCCCCCCTCCCTCCGGGAGGGGGCCAGGGGGAGGGCTACACACTCAATTCCCCCCTCCCTGCGGGAGGCCTTTCCAACTCCCCCCTCCCTTCGGGAGGGGGCCAGGGGGAGGGCCACGCCCCCATTCCCCGCGACATCCTCGACCGTGCGCGCCGGATGCGCAAGAACCCGTCCGATGCCGAGTCCCTGCTCTGGTACCTCGTCAGGCGCCGCAACCTCGGCGGGCTGAAGTTTCGCCGTCAGCACGCCATCGGCCGGTACATCCTGGACTTCTACTGTCACGAGGCGCGCCTCGCCGTCGAGGTGGACGGTGAACAGCATGGCGAACCGACCCATCGCACCTACGATCAAGCGCGCGAGCGAGAACTACAGGACCAGGGCATCGCCGTTGTGCGGCTGTGGAACCGGGACGTGTTGACCAACACGGAGGCGGCGGTCGAATACCTCTGGCAGGTGGCATCTGCCCGTCTGGCAGGCGATTTCACGCTCTCGCGGACCCTCTCCCCAACCCTCTCCCAGAGGGAGAGGGGGACAGGGACGCAAGGGGAGAGGGAGACCAACTCCCCCCTCCCTGCGGGAGGCCCTTGCAACTCCCCCCTCCCTGCGGGAGGCCTTTCCAACTCCCCCCTCCCTCCGGGAGGGGGACAGGGGGAGGGCTACACACTCAATTCCCCCCTCCCTCCGGGAGGCCTTTCCAACTCCCCCCTCCCTGCGGGAGGGGGCCAGGGGGAGGGCAGTCTTTGCCGCGTCTTCCACTCCGACCTCTGGGGCCTCCGCCAGGCCAAGTACGACTGGCTGACCGGGCACGACCTCGCCGCCACCCACTGGCAGGAGATCCATCCCAAAACCCCCTTCTACCTCTTCGTCCCCCGCGACGAGGCCGCGCTGGAACACTACAACCAGTTCGCCAGGGTCACCGACATCTTCCCCGTCAACGTAATGGGAATCCAAACTCACAGGGACCGCTTCGTCATCGACTTCGACCGCGACAAGCTGGAGCGGCGCATCCGGCAGTTCCTGGACCCCAACTTGCCCGACGAGGTTATCCGTCGGACATTCAACCTGAAGGACACGGGCAGTTGGGGGGTCGGTGAGGCGCGTGCTCGCTTAGGCCAGGCGGAGGATTGGCAAGATAGAATAGTTCCGATACAGTACCGTCCCTTTGACACAAGGTGGGTAATATATCATCCGGCTGTGGTCGATCGCGGGCGTGACAACATCATGTCGCACATGCTGAGCATTGCCAACCTAGCGTTCTTGATTTCGAGAAGGTCATCGGGCGATTGGCAACACTGCTTTGTGGCCGCGCGTATGGCCGTTGACGTTGGGATATCTGCAGGTTCCCGGGAAGCGAACCAGTTCTTCCCGATGTTAGTCTCCCCCGATATCCCCAGAGGTGATTTGTTTGCCGACCGCGCAAAGGAAGCGCTGGCGGAACCCAACCTCCATCCAGCGCTGCTGTCCTCGCTAACCCAAGCTTACGGGGAGCAGCCCGCCCCCGAGGAGGTATTCCACTACGTGTACGCCGTTCTCTACGCGCCGAGCTACCGGGAGAAGTACGCGCAGTTTCTCAAGACCGATTTCCCGCGCATCCCCTTCACGCCTGACCCGGAACTGTTCGGGGAACTGGCGGCCCTGGGGAAACGCCTTGTGGACCTGCACCTGCTCAGGTCCGACGAGCTGGACCCACCCCTCGCCCGTTTCGAGGGGGAAGGCGATAACCGCGTCGCACCGACCAGCGGCAAGGGCTTCCGCTACGACGAGGAGACGGAGCGCGTCTGCATCAACAAGGCCCAATGCTTCGCGCCCGTGCCGGCGGAGTTGTGGGAATATCGCATCGGCGGCTACCAGGTCCTCCAGAAGTGGCTCAAGGACCGCAAGGACCGTCGCCTCTCGATGGAAGAGATCAAGACCTACTGCCGCATCGTGACCGCCCTGGCGAAGACCGTCGCGATACAGGAAGAGATCGACGCCCTGTATCCGGAAGCCGAGAAGGACATCATCCCGCTCCACCTGGGCGACTGAGAGGGACCCACCCTGCGCGGCCCGTCGGTCTATGCCATAAGGTATATGGACGGCGCGTAGTCCGGCGCAGGGGGCGCGGCCTGCCGGGACCGGTATCGCGATGCCGCCCCCTGCTACCTAGCGCCGGGCGCCACCATAAAGGACAGATAGGCCGCGCGCCGCAGCCCCGAGTGCGAGGGTGCGCCACAGAGACGATGCAGGCCGCCGGCGCCCTCCGGCCGGGCCGGCGTGGGTGCCGCAGGAAGACCCGCGGAGCCGGCGAGCGGGGGGCCTGAAGGGCGGGCTGGGCGCTGTCCGAATTCGAGGAAGCAAAGACCGCCCCGCCCGGACGCGTGTCATGGCGACCCCGTCCGGTTGACACCCCCCCTGACGACCGGCCGGCGCGGGGGGGGGGGCGAAGCCGGATGGCGGGTTTCGGATGGCGGAATGGGACGGCGACTGGCTTGACCACGAATAACACGCTGGCGCAACGGAGCAGCAATAGGGAGCAACGTCTCGGCGTCTCGATCCGGCGCACGCGGCCGGCCGGCGACTCGCGGCGGCGGTGCCAACGACCCTCACCCTGAACCCTCTCCCGGCGGGAGAGGGGACGTAGGCGGGCGAGTGCGACGCAGGGGATGCTAAGCCGTTGTTGGGGGCGGAGTTGCGCTTGCCGCAGCGTCGCGGCGCGCTCGGGCGGGAATCGTGGCCTTTTTTTCTGCGGCTTTCTATGCGAAGGAGGGTACACGTTCAGGTCTCAGCGCGGGCATAAGCCGTTGTCCACTAAAGACTTATAGGGGGTCGGGTGCTCTGGCGGGCAGATGCTGCACGGCGCGGTGACCCCGGATTTGTTTTCGGGATTGGCAATTGGATAACGTGTGGCTTGTACAGGGTCGCTACGGGGCCTGAGAGTAGGAAACCGGCGGGGAAGGGGATTGAGCAGATGAAACTGAAGGAAGCCCAGGTGCTCGGTGTCCTCGCCCTGATTGCGATCGGCATTGTGCTGCTGTGCATGTGGGGAGGGCAGGAGGAGGAAGGCGCCGGCTCGGCGGCGTGGGACGATGCCGCCACGGCGCAGGGGACGCCGTCCGCAGGCAGCCTGAGGGAGGTGTATGCGGACCTTTTGACTCCGGGACCGGCTACGCAGGGCTGGCAGGAGGACATCTGGGAACCCGAGTCGGTCATCGAGGTGGGAACGAGTCACGTGGCGGATGCCGTCGTGCCGGATGAGGAGTCCGTGCTGCGCGGCGTGATAGAGGAAGAAGCCCCCGAGCAGATCGCGATGACCCCGCTGCCGGCCGACACGCCGGCGACGCAGCAGGCCCCGCAACCCGCGAGAACGGTTATACACACCGTTGAGAAGGGCGAGACGCTCTCCGCGATAAGCAAGAAGTATTACGGAACCGTGGCGAACTGGACGAAGATCCAGGAGGCCAACAAGGGCACAGTGCCGGACCCCAGGAAGCTCTTGCCGGGGACCAAACTGGTGATCCCCAAGCCCGCCGTGCTCAGCGTCGAGCGGCCGGCCAGTGCGGCCGCGCCCGCCCTTGCCGCGAGCACGGTCCGGGACGCGGGGCGCGTTCACTTGGTGGCCAAGGGCGACACCCTTTGGCGCATAGCCATGAAGTACTACGACGACGGCACGAGATGGAAGGAGATACTGGCCGCAAACAGGGAGCTGGTTGCGCAGGAGACGGACCTGAAAGCCGGGATGGAACTGCGCATTCCCTGATTCGCAGACAACACAACGGGATTCCCCACACCTCCTCACCTCCTCCAACGGCACCGGCCTAACGGTCGGTGCCGTCCTTTCTGCGCCCGGTTCCCGGTGCGCTTCCGTACCCTGCCGCAGGCTGTTATACTGAAGACGCTTGACCACGTAGAGAGCCGGGCGAACCCGAGGAGACGCGTGATGGCGCTGAGGGACATGCTGCGGGCTCTGGGCAGCGACGGACTCCCCGCCCGGATAGATCTGGACGGAGAGACCTTCCGCCTGGAGAACACCTTCAAGCACAACTCGATCGCGGCGGTGGGGGTCTACTCGAGCGGGAGGGATCGCGTTGTTCTGAAGTGCTTCCGCCGCGCGGCGCTGCTCGGGCTGCCGATGGCCTGGCTGGGTGCGTTGATGGCGCGGCATGAGAGCACGGTCTTGCGCGCCGTTCAGGACATCAGAGGGGTGCCCGCGCTGCGCGGCAGGCACGGCCGGACGGGGTTGGTCAGGGACTACGTGCCCGGCAGGCCGTTGACCCCGGACGTGCACGTGGAGAAGGACTTCTTCCGGGAACTCTTCCAGCTGTTGCTCCGCCTGCACCGCCGGGGCATCGCCTACGTTGACCTGGAGAAGCCCGAGAACATCCTGATAGGCGAGGACGGCCTGCCTTACCTGATCGATTTCCAGGTCGCCTTCCACGTGCCGGGCAGGCTGCTCGGCAACACGGTTGCTTTCCGTTGGCTGCGCGGCCAGTTGCAGCGGGCGGACATCTACCACGCACGCAAGCACCTTCGCCGGCTCCTGCGTGATCGCCTCACGCCGCGGCAAGTGGAGCGCTTGCGCGCCAGGCCACGGTTCGTTCAGATCAGCAATCTGGTGAACGCCCCATACAAGGCACTGCGAAGATGCATCTTCGGCAGATCGTGAAGCGGCGGACGAGCCGACGAGGCGCAGGGCGGCCGGCCGGGATCGCAGCGGTCGCTCTGGCGCTGCTGCCTGCGTTGCTGGCGCCTTCAAGCGCCCTGGCGGGCGTCCAGGCGGCGGAGTTGCAGCACGAGATTGACGAGTTGACGCGCTCGATCCGTAGCGCACAGAAAGCGGACGGTTCCTTCGCCGGCGGACAGTGGATCGTCGGCAAGACGTCCCTGGCGATACTGGCGCTCCGCGCGGCGGGTGCTCCGGCCGACGATGCGGGCGTCCGCAGGGCAGCCGACTTCCTGGCCCGACGTCAGGGCAATCCGGACAGGGGCGTGTACGAGACGTCCCTGAAGGTCCTCGCCCTCCAGGGAGTTGACGCAAGGGCTTACCTGCCGCAGATAGGGGCGGGCGCGGCATACCTGGTGCGCGCCCAGCAGCCGTCGGGGGGGTGGTCCTACGAGCTGAGCGGGCGCGCGGACAACTCCAACTCGCAGTACGCGGTCCTGGGGCTCCACGGGGCGGCCCTGGGCGGGGTTCACGTGCCGCAGAGCGTGTGGCAGAAGGCACAGCAGTACTTTATTGCCTGCCAGCGATCCGATGGCGGCTGGAGCTATACGCAAAGCGGCACCAGCTATGGCAGCATGACGGCGGCCGGCGTAGCCAGCCTGTTCATCTCGGATCTGTGGCTCCACGTCGCCCGGGGCCGCTGCGGAGTGTACACCGATCCGCGGCGCCTCAATGCGGGCCTGGGCTGGCTGGCAGCCCACTTCACCGTCACCAGCAATCCGGGCAAGAGCAATTGGAAGTTCTACTATCTCTACGGCCTGGAGCGTGCCGGCATAATCCTGGCGCGGCGATACTTCGGGCGGCACGACTGGTACCGCGCAGGAGTGGATCACCTGGTCGGCGACCCGGAGGGCATAGTCACGGCAGGCAGCGGGGAGGACGCCTTCGTGCGGAGTTGTTTCCGGCTGCTGTTCCTGGCCAAGGGCAACGCGCCGATCGCGGTTCACAAGGCCGAATGGCAGGGGTTGTGGAACAAGCACCGTCACGACATACGGTTCCTCGTGCAGTACGTCTCGCAGGAACTCGACCAGCCGCTGGACTGGCAGATCGTCCCTCTCACCACCCCGGTCGATGAACTGCTGGCCGCCCCCGTGCTCTATATCAGCGGAAGCGGACGGCCGAGCTGGTCCGTGCAGGAAACGACTCGCATTAAGGAATACGTCCAGGCGGGGGGATTCGTGCTCGTAGACGCGCCCGACGGCGCCGGCAGCTTCGACAGGTCCTTCCGTCTGCTGGCCGAGCGCGCCTTCCCGGACGAGTCCATAGTGGACCTGCCCAAGGACCACCCGATATACACCTGCTACTTTCACCTGCCGGAGGAGGATCGCCCGCCCCTGCAGGGCATCAAGGGGCCTTGCTGGCTATACGTCCTCTACGCGCCGGAGGGCCTCTCGTGCCCGTGGGACGTGGCTGACTTCGACCACCCGAACTTCCAGCTCGGGACGAACATCATCGCCTACGTAACGGGGCTGAAGAAGCTGGAAGGAAAGCTCACCGAACGGACCTACTTCCTGCCATCCGGGGAGGAGCCCGAACAGCGGGGCGGGGCGTTCGTCATGGGCCAGATCGTCCATCCCGGACAATGGCGTCCGCACAAGGTCGCCTGGGGCAAAGTCCTTGAACAGACGAGTGCGAAGGCCGGGCTGGCCGTCTATAGCCAGCCGCTTCCCATAGACCTCGAAACCGACAGCCCCTTCGACGGCCACATGCTCTACCTGACGGGAGTGGAGGAACTGGAACTCGACCCCGAGGAAACGGACAAGCTGACACTGTACCTGGAACGGGGCGGTTTCATCTTCGTCGAGGCCGCCTGTGGCAGCAGTCGGTTTGATCGGTCTTTCAGGGAGTTGATGGAGCAGATGTTCCCGGGCAATCCGCTCCAGGAGTTGCCGGTCGGGCATCCTCTGCTGGAGTCCGGCGAGCGGATTGACACTGTGCAATACACAGAGGCAGTACTGCGGGAACACCCCGGACTGAACCGGCCGCTGCTGGAGTTCATCGAACAGGACGGCCGGGCCGTGATCGTCTACAGCAAGTTCGACATCAGCAGCGCCATCGACGGCCACCCCTGCTATAGCTGCCCTGCGGTAATGGAGCCTGCGGCGAGCCGACTCGCACTGAAGATCCTCCTCTACGGCCTGTCCAGTTGAGCATCGCCTCCAGGGATGGGCGTGGATCTCCATTCGCAGGACGCGGCCCAGTCCGGCAGAATCGAGATTCCCGCCGTACGGCGGGCAAGCCTCGTTCGCCGTGAGGCGAAGTCGGAATAACCCCACTGTGACGAGTGTCGCAGTGAGGCACAGGAATGCCGGATTCAGGCGTGAGGCGCGAGGCGTGCCAGCCCGCCCTGTGGCGCCGGCATCCCCGCCGGCCTGGGTGTGGGCATCTTGCCCACGCCCTTCGCCGAAGCTGCGGCCACGACCTCGATCCGTCCCTACGGGACTGGCGGGAGGAGGGCCGCCGGTTCCCAGCGATGAATCGGTGGGCCACTGTCGGGCGTCCCTACGGGACGAACGTCGTTGCCCGTCCCCGTGGGGACGCGACGGCGCGCCGGCCGGTTGTGCAGCGCGCCGCGTTTGACAGGATTTCGGGGCGTGGTAGAATACAAAGTTCTGGTGTCTCCGGCGGGTCACACGGGGCAGGCGAGCCGCATTGGGGCCTGTTTCCCACCATGAGGGAGCTGCGCGGGGCATGAAACTGGCGATCACCGGGAAGGGCGGCGCGGGCAAGACAACGCTCGCCGTTTTCGTGGCGAAATACCTCGCCGAGCAGGGACGAGAAGTGGTTCTCATTGATGCCGATCCCGATGCGAACACCGCAATGACCCTCGGCCTGGACCCCGCCAATCAACCCGAGCCCATCTCCGAACTGAAGGAACTCATCGCCGAGCGCACGGGGGCCAAAGGCGTCGGCGGGGAGCTTTTCAGCCTGAACCCGAAGGTAGATGACATCCCCGACCGCTACGCGGTCACCTGTGACGGCATCAGACTGCTCCGCATGGGGCGACTCGCCAAGGGCGGCGCAGGGTGCTTCTGTCCGGAGAACGCCTTCCTGAAGAACCTCCTGGCCTACCTGTTCTTCCGTGGCGACGATGACGTCATCCTCGACATGGAGGCCGGCGTGGAGCACCTCGG
>CAZQEQ010000062.1:0-20891 GCA_964592385.1 uncultured candidatus Brocadiaceae bacterium
CCCGCGCAACGCGTGGACCGGCAGGCCGATCTACGGCGACGGCGCGGACGAGTGCATCGGCTGGACCTGCGGCGGCATGGCACCCACAGACGTGGTCAACCACGGCGACGTCACCCTCGTTCTCTTCCTGGACGGGCACGTGGGTCTCATCGAGGTGAGCAACGACGACCAGTTGTTCAACGACCCGAGCCTGACCGATGCGCAGGTCGCGGGAGTTGACGACAACGACGACCCTCTCAGGGCGGACTACCTCCGGGAGAGCGGCGTGGCCTTCGGGCTGTCGGTTTACCGCGACAATGCGCTCCTGGGCTGGAACGGCAGCGCCTGGATCCGCGATGGAGATGAGGAAGCGGACTGTCACCTCGGCACGCACATAAACTTCGACGACGCTACCACCCCGGACCTGCCCAGGGTCAGCGGCGTCAATTACCTGGGCCCGGACGGGACGAACGACTTCGGTATCCAGTTCGATATTGACGACGTTGACGACTGAGGCGGCTTTCCTGAACCTGAAGGGGACGGCGTGAGAGACGAGGCGGGGCGGACAGGCATGTCCGCCCCGCGCTTTTTTCGCGGCCCCGGCCCCTGCGGGCCGCCCCGGCCACCATCGGAAGGAAGAGACGGGACAACGTGACCGCGCAAGCCGGGCTCCAGGTCGGCCTGAAACGTCCTCTGCACTGGCGGAGAATGCTGGAGGAGGGCAAGCTGCCCCCGTTCGAGGGCGACGCCGACGCGTATCTGCGCGCGCTGGGGTTCGGCTTCGTCGAGTTCGAGCTGACCCTCGGCCTGGGCGCCAACGAGGAGACGGTCGCGCTCTTGCGGCGCGAGGCCGTTGCGTGCCGGGAGAGCGGCCTGCGCGTGGCCCTGCATCCGTACTGTGATAAGCATGATAACGATACGGCTGCCTGGTTCGGTCCCGACTTCGGGTCCCAGCCCGGCGTCGCGCCGGTCCTGGAGGCGGCCTGCACCGCGGCGGCGGCCTCCGGCGCCCCCGTGCCGCTGGTGATCCACCCCGCCCAGTACGCGTACGGGTTTGAGGGCGGGGCGCCGGCGGGGCTTCGCGAGGACCTGGTCCGCCGTTCCGCGCTCTTCTTTGCGGCGCTGAGCGAGAAGGCGAAGGGGACGGACCCCGCCGTCCGGCCGATGGCCGAGTACCAGCTTCCCCCCGACCGGGGGGAGCCGCTCATGCGCATCGGCGACACGTGCGCGGAGCTGCTGGCGGTGGCGGCTGATTCGGGGGAAGGAGTCTGCTGGGACACGGGCCACTACACGCTCTCCATCGCGCGCCACGACGACCCGGAGCCGCCGCCCGAAGCCTTCCTCCGGCGCGTCCGCCACGTTCACCTGCACGACGTGGTTGACGGGCGGGACCATCGCCCCATTACGCGGGACTCGATCCGCATTCGGGCGCTGGTGGAGCGGCTGCTCGCGACGGGCTTCGCGGGCACGATCACGCTGGAGTACTCCCTGGACGGCATCCTTTCGGGCGGCGGCATCCGCGCCGTCCTGCACGACTCCATGCGCATTCTGGCCGATTGGGGCCTCCTCTGAGCGCCGCCCCTTGCGCCCGCGCGGCCGCGCGCGTATACACTTAAGGGCGCAAGCGACGCGGGCAGGAGCGCTCCGATGGCCACGCACCGGGTGATACTCGCCGACAGCCGCAGCATGGGCGAACTGGCGGATGCGTCCGTCCACCTCGTCGTAACCTCGCCGCCGTACTGGTGCATCAAGGACTATGCCCACCCCGGACAGATTGGCCGCGACCAGACCTACGAAGATTACCTGGCGGACCTGGGGCGGGTGCTCGCGGAGTGCCACCGCGCGCTCCACCCGGGCTGCCGGGCGGCTGTCAACATCGGCGACCAGTACCTGCGCGCGTCCGAGCACGGACGCTACCGCGTCCAGCCTATACCGGCCGACCTGATCCGGATCGCGCGCGCCGTCGGCTTCGACTTCATGGGCAACATCATCTGGCAGAAGATATCCACTACGAAGACGACCGGCGGCGGCTCCTGGATGGGCTCGACCTACCACCCGCGCGACGGCCACGTGACCTACGAGCACGAGTACGTCATCCTGCTGCGCAAGCGGGGCGATTGGCCCCGGCCGACCGAGGTGCAGAAGCGGCGCAGCAAGCTCACCAAACGCCAGCGCTCCGAGTGGTTCCGGGGCGTCTGGCGCATCCCGCCGGAGCGCCAGGACGGGCACGCTGCGATGTTCCCAGTCGAACTGCCCCGTAGACTCGTCAAGATGTATAGTTTCCACGGCGAGACGGTGCTCGACCCCTTCCTGGGCAGCGGCACGACGGCGCTGGCGGCCGAACTCGAGGGGCGAGACTCGGTCGGCTACGAGATAAACCCGGCGTTCGAAGAGACCATCCGCCGCAGGCTGGCGGACGGCCTGCCCGGTGGCCAGACGCCGGCGCTGGGCTTCGAGGAGCGGGCGGACGGGCCGCACTGACGAAAGAGGAGGGCGTGCCTTGTCAGGTGCCAGCAACGACGAACTGATGATCGGGGTGGTCGCACCGGGGGACCCCGACGACGCGCCGCTCATCCGCGGGGCGGGGATCGAATGGATCCGGCTCGGGGCACCGTTCCCGTTCGCGGACCGGGTCGGCGGCGAGCTGGCGGAGCCGTACCTGAAGTTCAGAGCCCACGCCCGCGCGTGGGCCGACGCCGGCCTGCGCATCATGGGCGTCACGCCCGGCCCCGGCGTCAAGCTCCGGGAGCGGGACGGCGAGGGCAACCTGCAACTGGTCTGGCATCGGCACCTGCCCGAATGGTGCGGCGAGCTGGGCAGCCGGAAGTGCCAGGACGCCTACGAGGCGGTCTGCGCCCGGTTCGCGGAGGACCTGCGCGGCGTGGTCGGCGCCTGGCAGATCGGCAACGAACTCGACTGGCACCAGTTCGCCGGGCCGCTCAACGCGCGCCAGGCGTGCGACTTCATCCTCAGCGGCGCCCGCGGGCTCAAGGGCGCGGACCCGTCCCTCATCTGCGGCCACAACTTGACCGGGAACGCCCTGTCTTACTTCTTCTACGGGCGGCTGTTCGGCGGTTCGGACGGGCTGCTGGACTACTGCGGGATTGACCGCTACTTCGGCTCCTGGCAGCCGGGCGGGCCGGAGGACTGGGCGCCGCTCATCCAGGAGTTGTGGGACTTGACGGGCGCGCCCGTGCTCATCAACGAGTGGGGCTTCGCCTCGGCGGGCGGCGTGATGACCGCGGAAGACAGAGCCGCCGGGGCGGTGGCCTGCGAGTGCGGCCGCTGGCCGCACACCTGGGGGCCGGGCCACACGCCCGAAGGGCAGGCGGAGTTCATCGGCCGTGCCTTCGACGCGTTCGCCGAGGTGCGCCGCTGCCTGCTGGGCCAGTTCTACTTCCGCTGGGCGGACCAGGAGACCTGCTGGCAGTGCGGCGCGCCCGGCTGCGCCGCCGAGACGGCGTGGGGCCTGGTGGACCTTCAGGGCCGCCCGAAGCCGTCCTACGAGGCGCTCAAAGAGGGCGTCCGCCGCCTGCGCGCTCAACGGTGAAGGAATGGCGGAGAGGGAGGGATTCGAACCCTCGGCACGGGCTTGTACCCGTGCACGCGGTTTCCAACCGCGCTCCTTCGGCCGCTCGGACACCTCTCCGCACACCATGCTATCGACGCCGTAGGGCGGTGTCAACGAAGCGCAACTCACCACGACGGGCACAACGGCCATGACAACAGTCTGAACCACGAAGGGCACGAAGAACACGAAGGCAGAACGGACCAGTAACAAGAAACAGGAGACCAGCAACTTGCTTCGAGGACGAGGACGACGACGAGGACGAAGTCTGCTGTTCCGCCGTTCACCGTCAACTCCCAACTATCACCTATCGTTCCGTTGCAATGCCCGCGCCCATCGGGTACCGTGGCGTGGACTGCCTGTTCGCCTTCTCCCCCTCTAATGGATGCGGGCCTCGCATGTCCGTCGGCCGCAAAACGCAGTACAAGCTCGTTGCTCTGGACATCGACGGCACGGTCATCAACGCCGCGCAGGAGGTCAGCCCCGCCCTCAAGCGGGCGCTCTCCGCGCTGCCCGGGCTCGGCGTGCGCACCGTCCTCTGCACCGGCCGCCGCTGGCGCACGGCCGTGCCCGTGCTGGAGCAACTGGAGCACGTCCATCCCCTCGTCGTGTGCTGCGGCGGGGCGCTCATCAAGCAGGCCGACGACGAGGAGACGCTGTTCAGCGCCCCCATGGAGGATTCGGCTGCACGGACGGTCGCCGACCTGCTGCGCGGGCTCGACCTGGTGCCGTTGTTCCTTTACGACCGGCCGCTGAGCGGGAGGGAGCTGGCCGTCTCGGAGTGCGACCGCGCACGGGCTGAGCGGCTGCCTTACGTCCAGGCGAACCGCGAGTGGGTCGAATGGCTGCCTTCGGACTACCCGCCCGGCCCGGAGCCGCCGCTGGAGGTCTACACGATGGACGACACGGCCGTCGTCGGCCCCGCCGAGCCGCGCGTGCGCCGGGGCATCGGCGCGCTCGGCCTCGTGGAGGCCATGCTGCAGGAGCGTTACGGCGCCGGCCAGCTTGCCCTGGAGGTGCACCATCCGTCGGCGACCAAGTGGCACGCCCTGCTCTGGCTGCTGGACAGCTGGCGCATCCGCCCCGAGGAGGTGGTGGCCATCGGGGACGACGTCAACGACGTGCCCATGCTGCGGGCGGCCGGGCGGTCGTTCGCGATGGGCAACGCCGTGCCGGAGGTGATCGCCGTCGCGGACGCCGTGACGGCCAGCAACGAGGAGGACGGCGTGGCGGCGGCGCTAAGGACGGCCTTCCCCATCGCAGCCGAGGAGGGGGCGGATCATGAGCAGTGAATCGGGCCGGGCGGCTCCCCTGGAGCAGCAGTTCACGGCGGTGGCGGCGCGCATTGAGCCGGTGCTGGAGGAGCTTTTCCCACGCGGCAAGGACAGCTACCTGACCGACGCCGTCTGGTATCACCTGGGCACGGGGGGCAAGCGCATCCGGCCGGCGATATGCCTGCTGGCCTGCGAGCGGTTCGGGGGCGACTCCGACAGGGCGCTCTACTTCGCCGCCGCCGTCGAGATACTGCACAACATGCTGCTGATCCACGATGACATCGAGGACGGCGACACGATGCGGCGCGACCGGGAGACGGTCTGGGTGCGGTTCGGGCGCGACAACGCGATCAACGTCGGGGACTACATGCTCGGCGTCGCATACGAGGCCATCCTGCGAAGCCCGGTCACTGACGACCAGCGCGTGGACCTCGTGCAGGCCTTCTCGGCCGCCTACACGGACACGTGCCGGGGGCAGGCGTTCGACCTTAACACGCGCGGCCTCCAGGACCTGTCCGTCGAGCGCTACCTGGAGATGGCCAGGCTCAAGACGGGTCGCTACATGGCCCTGGGCATGTTGGGTGGCGCCATCATCGCCGACGCCGGGCCGGACGTGATGGCGCTGGTCGGGCAGCTCGGCGAATACATGGGCGCTGCGTTCCAGATACGTGACGACATGATTGACCTGACGGCGGGAAAGGGCAGGGGGGGCGTCGTGGGGAACGATATCCGCGAGGGCAAGTCGAGTATACTCTACGCCCACGCGATCAACGCCGCCGGCCCCGAGGAGCGGGACGAGCTGTCGGACGCAATGGCGAAGCCCCGCGAGCAGACCACCGACGCCGACGTGGAGCGCGTGCGGGGCATCTATGACCGGCTCGGCTCGCTGGAGTTCGCCCGGGCCGAGGCCGACCGTCTGGCCGCGCGCGCCCTCGAGGTCATCGGCCAGATGCCCGTGGAAGACAAGGAGTTCTTCCGGCAGGTCACCGAGTACATGGTGAGCAGGAAGAGGTAGGAGGGGCGGGATCGCTGCGCGGGGGAAATACGTAGCGCGGGGCGGCGAGAAGCTCAAGTTCGCCATAGACCGGCTCGGGCTGGACCTGGGCGGCGCCGTCGCCGCGGACTTCGGCTGCAGCGCCGGGGGCTTCACCGACTGCCTGCTCCGGGAGGGCGCCCTGCGCGTTTACGCCGTGGACACCGGCTACGGGATGCTAGAATGGGTGCTGCGCCAGGACGAGCGCGTCGTCGTCATGGAGCGGACCAACGCCATGCACGTTGAGCTGCCGGAGCGCGTCGACGCCGTCACGGTGGACGTGGCCTGGACCAGGCAGCGGCACATCCTGCCCAATGCGCTCAGGCAGTCGAAGCCGGACGGGCTGATCCTGTCCCTGTTCAAGCCGCAGTATGAGGCGCCGCCGGAGCTGGTGCGGAGCGGGCGCGTGCTGGAGGGCGCGTTCGACCGGGTCCTCGATGCGACGCTGAATGAGTTGGGGGCGATGGGCGTCGCCGTTCGCGAGGTGGTGCTGCTGCCGCGCGAGCGCAAGCGCAAGAACCCCGAGGCGTTTCTCCACGTGCGCCCGGGCGAGTGCGCCCTGAAGGAGGCGTGATTGGCGCCGGGCCGTGCCATACGGGAGGCCGTGTTCACGGGCACGCACTTCGAGCGCGGCCTGGAGCGCGGGCGGAGGCTGAAGGAGACGCTCAGCATCCCCGAGCCGCCGGATCTGTCGGAGGGGTTCGTCGAGGGGTGCCGGGCGGCGGCGGAGGCGCTGCACCCGCCGGCCCTCGAGGAGTTCGAGGGCCTGCTCCGGGGCGGCGGGTTCGACCGCCGCGCGATGGCCGCCTACTACTTTGCGCGGCTGGAGAGCCGGCTTGGCGGGTGCACCATGTTTGCTGTGGCCGAGCCGCACCGCGACGCCGGGCGCGGCCCCATCGTGGGGCGCAACTACGACTGGGCCGTGGCCGACCTGCGCTGGTGCGAACTGCAGCGCTGCCTGCCGGCGGATGGGCTCCGCCGCATCGGCTACACCCACAACTGGGCGGGCTGCGCTGACGTCCTGAACGAGGCCGGCCTCTACGTGGCCATCGCTTCCCTTCCCCCCGAGCCGGTCCTTGCCCCCGGCGTGCAGTGGAGCATCCTGGTGGAGACGATCTCGGAGACTTGCGCCGGCGTGGACGAGGCGGTCTGCGCGTGTGCGCGCGTTCGTCACCTCCGCCCGATGAGCTACCTGCTGGCGGACGCGCGCGGGGAGGTCGCCGTCGTGGAGGCCACGCCGCGAGAGGTGCGCGTCCGGTGGCCGGAAGGGGGCATCGTGGTCGCCGCGAACGTGCCGCAGGGCGGGGAGGTGGTCGCGCAGTCCCCCCCGGGCGAGGGGCAGGGGGTGCTCGCGGCCGCGGCGGAGTACTCGCCGGATAGCGTCGCGCGGGCCGAACGCCGCGTGGAGGTAGCGTCGGGCATGTTGAGGGAGGCCGCCCCGGCGGTCTCCGAGGAGACCGTGCGCCGCGTCCTGACGGATCACACGGCGCCCGTTTGCACGGGGGACCACGGCCAGCCGGACGGCGGGACGTGGGCAACCATCTGGTCGGGTGTCTGCATGCCGGCCGAGGGAGACTTCTGCATCGCGCCCGGCCTGCCGTGCCGCTTCGACTACCGGTGCTTCAGGATCGCGGGCGCCCTTACTCGGCCATCAGTTGGCTGAGGAACTCCCGGCTCATCCGCGCGCTGTCCATCGGGTCACCCGCGCACTGGTCCTGCTCGACGCAGTAGAACTCGACGCCCGCCTCCACGGACGCCGCGTGGATGGCGTCCCAGTCGAGAATGCCGTTTCCCACCTCGGCGAAGGACCTGGCCTCATCGTCGGCCATGTCCTTCAGGTGGAGGATGGCGATTCGGTCGGCGTACCTGCGGATGTAATCTACCGGGTCCTCACCGCCGTGCTGCACCCAGTAGGTGTCTATCTCGGCGTAGAGGTTCTCGGGCGACGTGTTCTGGTAGAGCAGGTCGAGGGCATAGACGCCGTCGAAGCGCTCGAACTCGAAGCTGTGATTGTGGTAGGAGAACCGCGCCCCCTGCTCGCGGCACCGGGCGCCGATGTCGTCCATCGTAGCGGCCATCTTCAGCCAGTCCTCCCGGGTCCCTCTCAGGTCCTCGGCGATGTAGGGCCAGACCAGGTCAATGGTCCCGACGGCCCGCGCGTATTCGATCCAGTGATCCAGGTTCTCCTGCAATTGCCGCCCGTCCACGTGAATCCCCACGGCGCCGAGCCCGATGTCCTCCAGGATACGCTTCATCTCGGGGCCATCGTAGGGGAGGTGGCCGGTGAGCTGGACCAGGTCGTAGCCGATGTCCTTCACCTTGCGCAGCGTGCCGACGTAGTCCTCGGCGAGCGCGTTCCTGACCGTGTAGAGCTGAAGAGCGACGGGTATTTGGGCCATCGTGCGTCCCTTTTGATGGAGGTAACGGGCTGAAAGCGCCCCATTATAGGCAGTTCGGCGCGGCGCGCAAGCGCCGCTGGTCAACGGGCTTCGGCACCATCGGCAGGCTGGGATTGCAGCTGCTCCAGCACCGTTGCGGGCAGTCCCCTGCGGCGCAGCACGACGCCGAAGGGCGTGCCCTGGACGAGGACCTCGCCGTCTTCCTTGACCCATGAGGACCACTGGCTGCCGCCGCCGGCGAAGATGAGCCGGTAGCACCGCGTCCGCTCGCCGCCCAGCGGGACTTCAGTGGATGACAGGACGGTCACGCTTACGTCCTGCAACCGGCCCAGCAGTGGGTTCACCATGCTGGCCGTCCACGTCCGGCCGAGTTGGCCTTCGTCCAACCGGCCGACCGCTGCCAGCGGCGAGAGCATGTCCCCTGCGAATCCACCCCCGGCGCACGGCACGGCGCTCCTGATCCGGCGTTCGCCCAGGTGCCCGCTGAGCAGCATCTTCTCCCCCTTCACGGTGCCGAACAGGTGCAGGGCAAGCCAGTCGGAGTTCACTTCGACGGAGCGGAGTCCGAACAGCGGCGACACCCCCGCCTCGAAGCTCAGGTCAACGGCGCCGCCCGCGCCCGTGCGACCCCCGAGCGGCAGCGGGATCTCCAGCTCACTTTCTGAGCGGATCGTGATGGCTCCGCTGTCGGACCTGGTCACCCTCACCTGCGAGGAGCCGACCTGGCGGCCGGCGAAGTAGACGTCCCAGTCGCTGCGGCGCTCTTGTTCGTCCGGGCCCAGCAGCTTGCCGTAGTCTGGCATCAGCCCTGTCGCCGGAGGCGTTACCAGGTGCTCGCGCAGGAGCAGGCCCCACATGGCCGCGAAGAAGACGGCGATCACAACGACCACGGAGTATTTGAGGATGCTTCCAGACACGGGTTCCCGAGACCGTCAGTCCTTCTCGTTGAAGAAACCCAGCCAGAACTCGACCTCGTCGCTCGTGAGACCGGTGAACTTCTCGTCCGGCTCTTTCGCGAGCTTCTCGTCGGTCTTGCCCACCATCCTGCGAGCGCGGGCGACGAACTGGGCCGGGGTGAAGACCGCCGCGCGGCCGCCGCGCAGCGCCTCGATGAGCCGATGGTCCGCCGTCACGACGAAGGTGCGCTCCTGGACCGCTGTCCGGTTGGCCGGGCCTGATATCTCCGCGAAGGCTGATTCGCCGTACGGCAGGTTCGTCACGCGGACGCGCCCGAACTGCTCACTGGGCGTGCGGACGTCGCCCGGCGGCGTCCCGTCCCAGACCAGGACTCCCTCGCAGTCCTGGCTCGCGCAGTAATGCGCCAGCCAGCGTTTGACGTTCTGCCGGCTCGTCCAGTCGTCCGAGTCAACCACGACGGGGTCCTGCTTCTCCGTGAAGTAGTCCAGCAGATCGTTGCCGTGGACGTAGACTCTCATGGTGCGCTCCTTCTCCCGTCCAGGGACGGGTCGGCGTATACCTCCCGGCCGCCGACGAACGTGGCGACCGCAGTGCCGCGCAGGCTCCATCCGGCGAAGGGGGTGTTCCGCGAGCGAGACCGGAACGACTCCGGCCGGACCGTCCACTCGGCCGCCGGGTCCACCAGCGCCATGTCCGCCGGCATCCCGGACGCCAGGGCCCCACAAGGGAGGCCGAATATGCGCGCGGGGGAGAAGCTCATGGTCCTGACTGCGTCCGCCGGCGAGAGCCGGCCTTCCCCGACCAGGTGGGTCAGCACCAGGCCCAGTGTCGTCTCGACGCCGATCAGGCCGCAGGCGCCCGCCTGCTTGTCCGCAGCGGTGTGCGGCGCGTGGTCGCTGGCGATCGCGTCCGCGCTTCCATCCAGCAACGCCCGGCGCAGCGCGTTGCGGTCCGCCTCGGGGCGGATCGGCGGGTTGACCAACGGCGCCTCGCCCTCGGCGTAGTCCTCCAGGCAGAGGATGAGGTGGTGCGGCGTCACCTCGTACGTCACGCTCGTCCGCGGCTGGCACGCCTCGATGCACTCCACGCTCCGGGCCAGGCTGACGTGCGAGAAGTGGATGCGACAGCCGTAGCGCGCAGCGATGCGCAGGTCGCGCTCGATGTAGCGGGCCTCGTTCGTGCCCGGTTCGCCCGGACGGAAGCCCGGGTCGGCCCCGGCGGCGATCTGAGCCAGCGCCTTCGGCGAATCCTCGCAGTGCGGCGTCAGCAGGATGCCCGCCTTCGCCGCCAGGAGGCAGACCCGCTCCATCACGGCGGGGTCAACGAGCGGGTCGCCGTCGTCGCTGAGCGCGACGACGCTCTCTTCACGCGCCAGTGCCGCGACATCGGACGGTTCGCGCCCCAGCCGACCCGCCGTCATGGCCGCCTTGAAGTAGACGCGCACGTCGGCCTCACGCCGGGCCTTCGCCGCCAATGCGCGAACCATCTCGACGGTGGCGATTGGCGGCTGCGTGTTCGGCTCGCAGACGACCGACGTGTATCCACCCGCCGCGGCCGCCCGCGCACCGCTGGCCAGGGTCTCCTTCGCGGGGAAGCCCGGCTCGCGGAAGTGGACGTGGGGGTCCACCAACCCCGGTATCAGCCAGAGTCCTTCGGCGTCGATGACGGACGGCGGCTCGGGCAGGAATGCCGCGGCGTCGGCGGGGCGGATATCCTCCTCCACGCGGGCCACGCGGCCCTCGGAGGCGAGCAGGTCGCGCGTCCCGTCAATCCCCGAACCGGGGTCGATCAGCCGGGCCTTGCGGATGAGTATCGCCGCCATGGTCCTGAGTCACTCCGATGCGTTGACGCGATAACGGACGGTTTCCTGCCACTGCTTCAGCGTCGGGTAGAGCTCCCTGTACGCCCCGAGCATATCGTCATAGTAGCGGGCCCTGCTGGGGTCCGGGGTGAACCTCTCCCGGGGCGCGATGAGGCCGGCGGCCGCCTCGGCGGCGCTCTCGTAAACGCCCGCGGCGAGGCCGGCCGAGATCGCCATGCCCAGCGCCGCGGCCTCCGTCACCTCCAGCCGCGTGACCGGCCGATTGAACATGTCGGCCTTGAGCTGGAGCCAGAAGTCGTTCTTGGCGCCCCCGCCGATGGCGCGGAACTCGTCCACCTGCACGCCCGCCTGATCGAGTATGTCAAGGTTCAGCTTCATCTCGTAAGATATCCCCTCGAGCACCGCGCGCAGCACCTGCGCGCGGGTCGTCGAAAGACTCAGTCCCACGATCGCGCTCACGGGATTGGCGTCCATGTGCGGCGAGCCGCTCATGGTGAAGTGCGGCAGCAGCAGGATGTCCGTCGGCTCGTCGCTCATCTGGCCGGTCAGGACTTCGTAAACGTCCCGGGCCGATTGCTCGGCCTCGCGCGCCTCGTGCCGCGCGAAGGTGTCCCGCACCCATCGAAACAGCGACCCGCCGGTGAAGTTGAACGCCAGCGAGACGTAGAGCCCCTCCGTCGCGTGCGGATAGCAGGCCAGGTTGTTGTCCAGCATCGTCTCGTTGACAACCGGTTCGTCCATGGCGACGGCGAAGCACTCGACCGTGCCCGTAGCGTCCATGGCCACGCCCGACTCGGTCACGCCGCTTCCGAGCGCTCCGGCGGGCTGGTCGTGGCTGCCGGCGACCACCAGGCAACCTTCCGGCAGACCCAGGGACTCGGCCGCCTTGCGCCCGAGCCTGCCCACCGCAGTGCCCGTCGGAACGGCCTGGCTGAACAGGTCCCCCCGAACGTCCGCCGCGTCGCAAAGCTTCTCGCTGAACCGCTTCTCGTGGATGTCGAACGCCATCGTCCGCGCGGCCATCGAGTAATCAATGCGCGGCTCCAGCCCCATCATCAGGTGCGCGAAGTCGCCGAAGCAGACGTACCTCGACATCTTCGCGTAGAGCTCGGGCTGGTTCTGCTTGATCCACATCAGCTTGACGACGGTGAACATCTGGCTCGGCGGCTGGCCGCAGATGCGCATTATCTCGGCGCGGTCCTGCCCGGCGACCCATCGGTCGAACATCTCCGACGCCCGGTTGTCAAAGCCGACGATGCTGTTGTCCAGAATGGCCCCGTCGCGGCCGATAGGGACCGCCGCTTCCCCGAGCGTGCTTATCGCGAACGCCTGGACGGGATCGGAGGCCGCCCCGGCGGCGGCCTCAGCCACCGCCTCGCGCACCATCTGCCAGACCTGCCGCGGGTCCAGCTCGAGCCGGCCCTGCCGCGGGTGCAGCAGCGGGTACTCACGGTATGCGCTGGAGAGTATCGCGCCGCCCTCATCGAAGACCGTCGCCTTCGTGCCCGTCGTGCCGATGTCCAGCCCCATCAGGCTCATGCTGCGTCCTCCGTTTGAAGCGACGTGTTCCCTTAGCTTACATGCCGGCCGACGCGTGCGCAACCGTTCGGCACGGCTGCGCGCTCTGCCCGGTCGGCGGGGCTTCATTCTGGTTGAGGAGGCGCGTGAGGAATCTGCTTGACAACATTGATGGATTCGCTTACAATCCCGAACCGCTTGTCAGAAGTGCTGGAATGCAAATGAGTTCCCACTAGCGTTAGGTCCCGCCAGGCGAAAGGGGTTTCATAAGTGGCCAACCGAACCGTCACCAAGCGCGAGCTATGCGAAAGGATTGCGAAGAAGACCGGTTACTCCCAGGTGGTCACCAAGGAGGTGATCCAGCAGTTCCTCGACGAGATCATCGCGGAGCTTGGTCGGGGCAACCGCATGGAGTTTCGCAATTTTGGCGTGTTCGACAGTCGCGTCCAGCCGGCACGGAAAGCGAGGAACCCCCGCACCGACGAGATCGTCGAAGTGCCGGCCAAGGCCGTCGTTTCGTTCAAAGTGGGAAAGAGCATGCGTGAGGAGGTGCAGACCGCACTTCCGGAGATGCTGGACTGATGTGCCCGGTGTTCCTAGTCCGTTGCGCTGCTGCCCTCCGTCTTCCTCGTGGCCACTGCCAGCAGTATGACCACCGCCCCGATGGCCCCCGCCTGCACCAGCGGCACCATGGCTCTCCAAATTGGTCCGCCGTAGGGTATCGTCGCGCCTCCGGCAGTTGCGGCCACCAGCAGGCCGATCGCCAGCAGCGCCAACCGCTCGCTCAGGCCGATGCGGACCAGGCGGGTTGTGAGGTTGCCCGGTCGGCGTTCGTCGCCCGAGGCGCTTAACCGTGCCAGGCCCATGCTCAGTGCGTCCCACAGCGGCACGGCGAACACCGTCAGTGCGACCACCAGTGGGAAGGCCGGGCCGATGCCCTTGCCCGATGGTGGGGCGGCCAGCCCCGTGCTCACCGCCAGGACGTAACCGGCGAACATGGCGCCGCTCTTGCCCGGCAGTATCGAGGCCCGGGGGAAGTTGAACGGCAGCAGTCCCAGCGCGCCGCCCGAGAATGCCAGCAACAGCGCGGCGGCCGCCCCGCGGTCCGTCTGGAGCGCCAGCACCAGCAGCGCGCCCCCCGACAGGAACGCAACCAGGACGCACTGCCCCTCGGTGTCGGCGAACAGGCTGAAACAGTACGTCAGCAGCGCCACCCACAGCACCGCCAGCCCGGCCCGGATCAACGGGGAGCCGGCCAGCGGCACGATGCGCACCTGGGGCACGGTTGCCGTCGCGCCGGCCAGCGCGAGAATGCCGATGAACTTGACGGTCGGCTTCAGTCCCTCAATGTCGTCCCAGAGCCCCAGTACGGCGATGGCAGCCCCGCCCAGCAGTGCCGTCGCAAGCGCGGGGAAGCTTCGCGACGCCGCGCGAATGGCCTGCTCAATCGGTTCCGCCGCCGGCAGCAGGGAGGGGTTCCAGTCCACCAGCGCCGCCGCCAGGCAGACCAGAAGGATCGGCAGCGCCGTTGCCGGCAGCATCGCGGCCCCGCCACCCACCACCTGGGGCTCGGCGTAAGCGCCATAGCGCCACACACGCGGCAGGCTGTGCCACTTCAGGCCAAGCGCCCTGACCAAGAGGGACATGAGGATGCCGAGCACGAACGCACAGCAGAATACGCCCGTCAGTGTCCAGCGCATCGCCCGCTTCCCCCTGATCGAGTCCTGTCCAACGCGGTCCGCGTCAACGCAGCCCCGGGCAGCAGTGCCCGTCGGCGGGCATTGATGCTCAGAACTCCAACGTGCTGCCGGCCTTGATCTCCGAGTAGCTTCCGGGAAAGCGCTCCGCTATGGCCTGCGTGTGCTGCGTGCAATGACAGGGCGCCAGGAAGGCGATGCCGGCCAGGGCATCCAGCCTGGCGAATCCGTGGAAGCCGCCCAGCACAGCGTGAATCTCGCCCCGCGCGGCCGCCCGTTCCATCAGGGCGTCCACGCCGGGATGCGCGCAACCCGTGATCACGACCAGCCCGCTGTCGGTATCGAGGACGAGGGCCTGTTCCGTCGTCTGCCCCTCCACGGGGCCGGTGCTGCGGATGCCGGGAGATACCTCGCCCGGCTCCGTCACTTCGCGCAGCACGGCTGGGCTGAGCTGCGAACGGACGTCCGGCCCGAAACCCGGCAGGATGAACACCTCGGCGTCCGCATTGCCGCCCACCACGTAGGAGAGTCCGCCCGTGTGGTCCCAGTGGTCGTGCGAGAGGACAACCTTGTCCACCGCGCCCGGCTCGACGGCGGCACGCTCCATATTGTGTTTCAGGATTGCGGGGTCGGCGCCCGTGTCAAAGAGCACGTTCTCCTGACCCTCCGCCAGGCACGCGAACCCCCAGTCGGCCTGGTATCCCGGCAATGCGTTGTTGTCATACAGTATGCGCAGCTTCATCTTTCACCTCCACCGTAAGTTTAACCTGCAAGGCGGCCGTGTCCAGCAGAAAACAGCCGCCCTGGGCGTCGCACAAAGGCTGAATCCGCGCCGGGACTTGCAACCTGCACGCCCCTTCTGGCAGACTGCGCCACTCTCATCGGCTCCCGGTTGGAAAGGCGTGTGGGGTGAAGCATCGTGCGGCGGCAAGGGTGTGGCACCTGACGGTCGCGGCCTGGGCGTCGCTCGTTGTATTCGCGGCGACCTCGTCGCTGCTCTCGGTGTCTCTGGAGCGCATAGGCTCCGAGTTCTCCATCGGTTTCGGGCCGCGGGGCGCGTTGGCCGGTATCCGCGCACTGGTGCTGGCGTCGGCCACGCTGGTGATCGGCCGCCTCGCCGACCGGTTCGGCACGAAATGGTTCATCAGCGGCGCCATGGTGGTCATCGCCGTCGGCTTGGTCTGGTCCGGTTCCAGCCCCACGTACGTCTGGCTGGTCGGGGGAATCGCGGTCATGGCCGTCGGCCTGGGGGGGCTGGAGGCACTGGTCAGCCCCCTGGTCGCGGAGCTGCACCCCCGCAACGTGGCGACTCACCTGAGCGTCCTTCACGCCTTCTTCCCGGCGGGCCTGGTCGTCTGCTCATTCGCCATTGGTCGCGCGCTCGACAGCGGCGTCCACTGGCAGGTGCCGTTCCGCGTCGCCGCCATACCGTCGCTGCTCGTCGGGGTGCTCTTCCTGACGGGGCGCTACGCCGACGGCCCCGCTGAGCGGCGCGTAACGCTCGGAATCCGGGCCATCGCCGCAATGCCGCTGTTCTGGATCCTGGCGGCGGTCATCATGCTCGGGGCCGGCTGCGAGGGCACCCTCATCTATTGGACCCCCAACTTCATCCAGGCCGAGTACGGGACGGCTGCGGTCGTGGGCGCCGCCGGGCTCGTGCTCCTGAGCCTGGCCATGACCGTGGGGCGTCTTGGCGTCGGCATCGCTGCGCGGCGGCTTCCCCTGGAGAGCATGATGATGTACCTGGCCCTGGTGGGGGCCGTTGCCAGCGGCTGCTTCGCGCTCGTGGACGGCTTGTGGGCCAGCATGGGACTGCTGATGGCCGCCGGGCTCTGCGTGGCCTGCTTCTGGCCGTGCACGCTTGCGCTGGCCGCCCGGCACATCGCCACCGGTTCGGCGACCCTCTTCGCGATGCTCTCGGTGACGGGCATCCTGGGCTTCGGGGCGCTTCCGTACGCTTCGGGCCTCATCGCGGAGAAGTTCGGCCTGCGGGTCGGGCTCTGCCTGGTGCCGGCCGCGTTCGTGGCCGCGACGTTTGCTCTCCTGATGTCGGTGCGCCTGTCGCGGCGGCCCACGCGGGCCAGGGCAGTGGGAGATTGAGCCGGGGGCGGGTTTCTGCTATAGTCGCCGGAGCGCGCCGGTAGCTCAGTGGATAGAGCAACGGACTTCTAATCCGTAGGTCGAGGGTTCGAATCCTTCCCGGCGCGCCAGCCTGACGGCAGGCTGGCGGCCTCCATCCAACATACGGCCTGCTGGGGGCGTAACCGTTGCCGTTGCGGCGGACTCATTGCACAGGGCACTGCTATTCGTCTGAGTCGGCCGGCCAGAGTCGGCCCGCGTCCTTCGCGAGTTTGCGGACCTTCTGCTCCGCTTCCTCGAAGCTGCCGGCAATCTTCTTCCAGTGCTTGTCGAGGCCCGCGCGCGTGCGCAGTTCCCCGGCGGCCCACAGCATCTCCAGGTTCTCGGCCCGCTCTGCGGCGTCCGGCTCCAGAGTCTCGGACGCAGTGGTCTCGCCCTTCTCGGCCGCCCTGCGGTCCTTCCAGTAGTTCCACCCGAAGAAAACTGCCACGCACAGCACGATGAGAATAATGATTCGGAACAAGGCTGGTTCCCTCCTTCCTTTGTGTCCCCTCGCGGCGACGACTCGTCTCACCTACCGGCCGGCGCCAGAGGGCTCGCCGGTTGACGCACAATCGTAGCGGCTGCCACCGAGCAGGTCAACTTCTTCTTTGGCGCGTGTCCGCCGGGTGGAGCGCCGGCATTCAGTCGGCCTCGCCCTCCTGGCCGGCGAGCTTCAGCGCCTGGTCGTTGAAGAAGCGGACGCAGCCAGCCAGGTCTTCCATCTGCCAGGCTGCCTCGTATTCCATGGAGAAGACGCCCCGGAAGCCCTGCCGCTTCATCTCCGCCAGCATTCCCCCCGCATCGCAGGCGCCCGTGCCCCACGGGACGTCATGGCCCGCGCCCATCTTGTTCAGGTCCTTGAAGTGAAAGGAAACGATGCGGCCTTCGAGCTTCCTGAGGCACTCCATCGGGTCCAACCCCGAGCGGGCCCAGTGGCCGGTGTCGGCGCAGGCGCCCACGCGCTTGCTCAGGCCCTTGCAGGCCGCCAGCACCGTGTCGGGGTTCCAGTAGCGGGACGGCTTCGGGTGGTTGTGGATCGCCACGTTGACGCCGTATTCCTGGCAGAGCCGGTCGATCATCGGCATGTCCTTCGGGTCCGGCTCGGCCACGATGGTCTCGATGCCCATCTTCTTGGCCCATTCGAAGGTGCGGCGGCACGCGCCCTCGTCGCCGGGCAGGCCGGTGACGCCGTAGTTGACCAGTTGGACGCCCGCCTCTTTGAGTTTGGCCTGCACCTTCGCCTCGACCTCGGCGCCCATGCCGGGGCCGGTCTTCGCGTCGATGTCCGCACTGACGCGCTGGCCGGGGTACATCTCGACGTACTTCATCCCGAGCGCCTTGACGCGGTCAACGGTCTCGAAGAAGGTGAGTTGCCGGAACGTCCACGCCTGGGCACCGAGCCGCCAGCCCAGCCTCTCGGCGGGGGACACCTCAGGGGTATTCTCCGGTTCTTCGCCGACGGCCTGCCAGAGAGCGCACGCCCCGGCCGCAAGGAGGGCCACGATCAGGACAGTCCTCCGCATTGCCATTCCGTTCTCCCTTCGGTTTCCGGCACAAAGTATCAGGCAACGCCTGCTCCATCGTGGCGATAGCATAAGTGCGCGCGGCCAGAGTTTCAAGGTGGGTATTCGCCGTGCGTTGACAGGGCACCATGGACGCATTAGCCTTGCCTGGTAAGAGAGGCTCACCGCCGTGAAGAAAGGGTGTGAGATGAAACGGACCTCAGTTCTTGCGCTGCTTTCGGTGTTCGCCATGTTGGGCGGGACCGGGCAGGCAACGGGTCAGGACGAGCGCAACCTGCTCGAGGACGGCGCCAGCTTCGAGGTCGGCGTGGACGGCTTCAGTTTCAACGACTACTACCTCATCTCGCACCATGGCAGGGAGATAGCGCCGGTCTTTGACGATACGACGGCCGTCCACGGCCGGTACAGCCTTCGGCTCGACAACTCGCTGGGCGACAAGATCGTGATCGCGTTCCGGCCCATCCGTGTGCCCGAGACGACGGACGTCACCGTCTCGGGCTACGTGAAGGGCGAGGGCCGGGCGCGGGTGCAGCTGATGCGGTTCCGCTACACGGCGACGAGCCGGCTCGACGTTGACCTGACGGGCGACTGGCAGCGGTTCAGCTTCCCCGGGCAGATCAAGAGCGATGAGGTCTATTACCTGTGGATCCTGCCGACTGTGGACACGAAGCGCATCTGGCTGGACGCCTTGCAGATAGAGCAGGGGGGCCTGGGGGCGTTCCGGCCGAAGCCGCTCGAACTGTCCGTCGCGACGACGGCGTTCTGCAACACGTACTGGACGGGCGATGACTGCGCGCTCGTGGTGAGGCTCTATGCGGAGGAGCCGGCCGACGCGATACCCGTGACCGTGAGGGTGCTGGACGTCTTCCGCGACGAGGTGCTGAGCAAGTCCGTCCAGGTCGCCATGCAGGGCCGGCGGCACGCGACCGCGACGATCCCCCTGTTCAGGGGCGACCGGCGGGGGCACTACAAGGTCATCGTCGAGGCCGAACACGGGGGCAGCTTGGAGAAGGAGGTCTTCCAGTTCGGCGTCCTCCGGGAGGTGGCCGAGCCCGATCCGTTCTTCGGGTTCCAGGTCAAGCACATCTTCAATGACGACGCCGAGCGCCGCTTCAGCGACAACAACGAGCAGCGCGAGCTGGTGTATGCCAACGTGGACCTGACCTACGTCAACGAACTGATGCGGCGGGCCGGCGCGCCGAGCCTGCGTTGCTTCCGCACTGCCGAGTACGGCAAGATCGAGAAGCCGTCGGGGGAATACGTCTTCCGCGACGCGTTCCTTGACCTCCAGAGGCAGGCGGGCCTGAGCAGCCCCCTGGTGATCCTGAGCGGGACGTGCCCGGAATGGGACGCGGACCCGGAACTCTCATTCGAGCGCGGCAGCAGGACGATTCACATCCCCCGCCTGGCCGAATGGCGGGACTACGTCCGCACGATAGTCCGCCATTACAGGGGCAAGGTGCGCTACTACGAGGTGGTCAACGAGCCGGAGACCATCTTCAAGCAGGTGCCTGTGTACGTGAAGTACCTGAAGGCGGCCCACGACGTCATCCGGCAGGAAGACCTGGACGCGCTCATCGTGGCGCCCTCATACTCGGGCCGTCGTCCGTTCGAGTGGATCGAGGAATTCTGCCAGGCGGGCGGGCACCGGTGGGTTGACATCTGGGCGATCCACTACGCAGGCCGCAAGCTGCCGGAGTTCGGCATGGACGGGGCGACGCCGACCTGGGACCTCATACGCCGATACCGCGACATACTCGTGCAGCACAACGGCGGCAAGGACAAGCCCCTCTGGAACACGGAGGGCGGCTCTTTCTACTGGATGCCGGAGTACGACCACTGGCCGCGGCCGGAGGACCAGGTCCACCAGTGGGTCGGCGGCGAGCATCACGAGGTCCGCAACGAGCCGCTGGCGGCCGCCTATGCCGCCCGGCTCCAGCTCATCGAGAAGGCGAGCGGCGTGGACCGGCTCTACTCGTTCGAGCTCGGCTTCTATTACAGCCAGAACGCGTCGAGGGCGCGCGACGTATGGTCCATGTACACCAACTATGACGGCTCGCCGTCGCCGCCGCTGGTCGCGTACAACGCGGTGGCGGACGTATTCGCCGGGGCGAAGCCAGTGGCGCTGCTGCCGCTCGAACACAACGTCGTCGTGACCGTGTTCGAGCGGGACGGCCGGACGGTCGCGGCCACCTGGAAGGGGGCGCCGATGGGGGAGATATCGGGCTTCGAGCGATACGACAGGCCGGTTGCGGCGGATGTGGCTCTCCCGTCCGCGGATACCTCATTGATGGACATGCTGGGCCATCCGTTAGAGGTGGAACCCTCGGGGCGTGGCGTGCGCCTGGCCCAGACGGCGTTCCCGATCTACCTGACGAGTGCCCTCGCGCCGTCGGAGGTTGTGGAAGCCTTCCGCGCGGCGCGCCTGGCGCTCGGGCCGCAGCCCGAGATAGGCGCGACGGCCGAGGAACTCATGGCGGTCATGCGCTATAGCGCCGCCATCGAGGTCCTGAAGGAGCGGCTTCGGGCGGAGCCGGCAGACGCGCAGGCATGGGGGCGGATGGGTACCTGCTACCTGTCGCTTCAACAGTCGGATGAGGCCGAGGCATCCTTCAGGAAGGCCCTTGAGCTGGCCCCGGATTCGGTGGAGGCCAACGCCGGCCTGGCCGCTTGCATCCGGGACGGCACCAACGCTGGCCGGTACGACTGGAACTGGGCGGAGGGGATGGCGCGGGCGGCCGAGTACATGGGCCGGGCCGTCGAGGGGAGGCCGGACGACCTGGTGCTGCGCCACGACTACTGGTATCTGCTCAAAAGTTCGATGCAGAATGTGCCCGGCAACGCGGCCAAAGCGCTGGAGCAGGTCCAGGCGGCCCGGCGGCTCGACCCGCAGGCCAGGAACTTCCGTACCCAGCGCATGATCGCATCCAGGGAGCAGATCCAGGAGCGCGTCGAGAGGGACCGCCGCGGGGCCGGCCGGTAGCCGCTGGCGTCCCTCAGAGCGTCCAGCCCTTGCGGTACTCGTAGTGCAGGAGTCGG
>CAZQEQ010000063.1:0-20530 GCA_964592385.1 uncultured candidatus Brocadiaceae bacterium
GGCTGGAACCTGGCCTACCCCATGTACACGACCATGCGCACCTATTTCTCCCAGTACACGACGCTCTCGCAGTGGCGCAACCTGGCCTGCGGGGTCGTGATGCAGGGCGGCACGTACGGCGGCGGCAAGTACCAGAACCTCAGCGCGGCGGGCTTCGCGCAGATCGGCATGGACTACTGGCCCGTCGTTGACGGGCGGACCCTGTTCGCCACCAGCAAGCGCAAGAACCCGTGGCGGAACATGTACCGGGACGCCATGGTGGCGGTGATCGCGCCGGGAGAGCGCGGCCCGTTGCGGACGGTCCGCTACGAGATGCTGCGCGAGGGCCTCCAGGAATGCGAGGCCCGGATCGCCATCGAGATGGCACTGACGGCGGGGGCGGTGGACAGCGCGCTTGCCCAGCAGTGCGTGGCGTTGCTCAAAGAGCGCATCGACGTGCAGCAGAAGGAGGGCAAGCTCTTCACCGGTGAGCAGAAGATGAGGGGGCGCACGCCGGGGGACTTCCTGTGGGGCGTCTCGCCGAAGTGGCAGGACCTGTCCGCGCAACTCTTCGACCTGGCCGGCCGGGTGAGCGAGGCGGGGGGGATGTAGCTCAGGCGCCCGCGCCTGAGTCATCTCGGCCGAGGGCGACCGAGCCACACGGGTCTCGGCCGAGGGCGGCCGAGTTGAACAGCTATGCCCTTGAAACGGCGGCGGTTTGCCCTATGATGGGTGGTTTGCTCCCAGTGAGGCCGGTCCGACCATGATTCTGAAGCGGTTCGAAGGCAACCCTGTCCTGGTGCCCAGGCCCGGGGAGTGGGACTCGGTCAGCGTGTTCAATCCCGGCGCGATCCTCGTGGACGGCCGCGTGCGGATGCTCTACCGGGCGGTCAGCGACATCCGGGAGTACGTCTCGCGGTTCGGCCTGGCCGTCAGCGAGGACGGCCGCTGCTTCGAGCGCGTCTCGGAAGGGCCTGTCTTCGAGCCCCGGGCCGATTACGAGGTCGGCGGAGTCGAGGATGCCCGCATCACCCGGGACGGCGAGGACTTCCTGGTTACCTACGCCGCGGTGTCCAAAGTCCCCGGGCCGGTTTACGAGGAGATGGACTTCTTCCGCGTGACCAGCGAGGACCCGTACGCCGCCCGCCCCGGCATCCCGCCGCTGGGGGAGAGCTACACCGGGCTGTTGCGTTCGCCGGACCTGGAGCATTTCACCCGCGAGGGGCTCGTCACCCCGGCGGGCATTGACGACCGCGACGGCATCCTCTTCCCCGAACGGGTCGGCGGTCGCTACGCGATGATGCACCGCCCGTCGTCGTGGGTCGGGGAGCGGTACGGGACGGATTGCCCCTCGATTTGGCTGGCCTTCTCCGACGATCTCAAGCACTGGGACTACGGGGAGGGGAGCGAGTACCTGCTGATGGTGCCGGAAGCGGATTGGGAGGGGGGCAAGATCGGCGGCGGCCCGCCCCCCGTCCGGACGCCGGCCGGCTGGCTGGTCATATACCACGGCGTGGACGATAGATACGTCTATCGCGTCGGCGCCGCGCTGCTGGACCTAAAGGACGTGACCCGCGTCATCGGCCGGACGGCCGAATTCCTCATGGAGCCCCGCGAGGATTACGAGAAGGTCGGCGTCATACCGAACGCGGTGTTCCCGACGGCGGCCGTCTGGGAGCCCGGCCGCGAGCTGCTCGTCTATTACGGTGCGGCGGACCGGGTCGTCGGCCTGGCCACGGCGGACATGGACGAACTGTTGGACCACCTGCTTTCCTGAAGCCGCCTTTCGGGCGGCGCCCATGACAGAGATGAGGTGACTGCGATGGAAGCGACTCCTCCCGCCTACGTCTGGACCGACCCCGCCGGCGAGGGATACAACCGTTACGCGCTGTTCCGCCGGGGCTTCGAGCTGAAGGGCACGCCCCGGGCCGGGGAGCTGAACGTCTTCGCCGACACGCGCTACCGCCTCGTCGTCAACGGCGAGGTGATCGGCCACGGGCCGGCGCGTTTCTTCGTGAAGTGGCCCGAGTACGATACCCACGACATCCGGCCTTTGCTGCGTCGCGGTCGGAACGTCGTCGCACTGGCGGTCAACAGCTACGGCTGCGGCTCGTTCCATTCGGAGCCGAGCAGGGGTGGCCTGGTCGCCTGGGGCCGGGTCGAGGACGAAGACGGTGCTGTCGTGGACCTGGCGACCGGCCCGTCCTGGAAGGCGCTCGACTGCCCCGCCTACCAGCAGGAGACGGCGCTGCTCTCGTTCGCTCTGAACCCGGGCGAGAGGCTGGACGCCCGGCTTCTGCCGCCGGACTGGGGCGGGGCGGAGTTCGACGACTCGGACTGGCCCGGGGCGGTGGAAGTGGCCGACCAGGGACACTGGGGGCCGCTCAGGCCCCGTTCCATTCCCCTCCTTGACGAGGGGCAGGCCGTGCCGCGCGAGCGGCTGGGCGCGTGGCTGGCGCGCTATCCGGGCGACGAGGAGCGCACCTCGTTCATACTGACGGCCCCGCCGGGCGTGTCCCGGCAGCGGGAACTGACGGGCATGGCCTTCACTTACCTGCACTCCCCGCGCGACCAGGACGTGACGATGGGCGCGTGGTGGGGCCGTTACTGGCTCAACGGCGAGCCGCTTGAGGCCAGACGGCGCCGGGACGTGAACCTGCGCGAGGACCTTGACGTGCACCTGCGCGAGGGCTGGAACACGCTCCAGGTGGCCGAGCAGGTCCACTACGGGAGCTGGGAGCTGTACCTCGCGTTCCCTCGCGCTGCCGGCGTCACCGTGAGCGCGGAGCCGGTGGCGGACTCGCCGAATACCTTCCTGCTGGCCGGACCGTGGCGGGGCAGGTGGAACCGTGACCCTGCCGGACTGCGGCTGCCGCTGGGCTCTCCCGACGAATTGCCCGAGGAACTCACGCCCTGGCGGCCGTGGCCGCGCGAGCGCGGCGCCAACTCGCCCTACGTCGAGCGGTGCCTGAAGGTGTACGAGCCCCTCGACGACGGGTCCGAGGAGCCGCAGGTGCGGGGCGCCGACTACGCGGGACGCGTCGGGCCGCACACGCTCGTGCTCCTCTATGACTTCGGCGGGGAGATGCTCGGCCGGCCGGTCGTGGACTTCACGGCCGGCGAGGGGACGGTCGTTGACCTGGCTTATTCGGAGAAGCTGCGGGACGGCCTGCCCGCCGACCACGGGTCGCACAACGTGCGCATGGCAGAGAGATGCGTGGCCCGGGCGGGGCGCCAGCGCTGGCAGACGTTCCACCCGCGCGGCTTCCGCTATCTGGAGGTGCTCGTCAGCGGCGACCTGGACGCGTTCGATCTGCACGGGCTCTCGATGACTCGCGCCAACTACCCCGTCAGGGACGTCGGCCGCTTCGAATGCTCCGACCTGCTGCTCGACGAGGTATGGCGGCTCGGGCGCGCCACGCAGCGCGCTTGCATGGAGGATGCCTACCTGGACTGCCCGCGGCGCGAGCGCGGGCTCTACGCCGGGGACTTCTTCGTGCAGTTCTTCACCAACCTGGCGGCGTTCGGCGATGGGGCTCTGATGCGCCGCTGCATCGGGCTCTTCTTCCAGAGCCAGGACGAGCGCGGCCTGGTGTCCCCCGGCGCGCACGGCCTGCCGCCGGGCCGCCACCCGGACTACTCGGCCATCATGGCGCAGACGCTCTGGCATTATTACGCGCGCACCGGCGACGACGGTTTCCTGCGCGAGATGCAGCCGCACCTGGAGGGGCTGATGGACGGAATAGCCTCGCTGGCGGCCGAGGGCACGGACCTGCTCGACGGCAGCGAACTCGGCCCCTACCTCGACCGGCAGGTCATGGACACGGGGGGCATCAACTGCGCGCTGAACTGCTTCTACCAGCGGGCCTTCAACGACGCCGCCCGCATCATGGACCTGCTCGGCGAGACGGGGGCCGCGGGGGGATACCGCGCCTCGGCGGACCGACTGGCCGCGGCTATCCGGCGTGAGTTCTGGGACCCGGAGCGCGCCGTCTTCACCGACCGACGCAGGTGCGATGTGCCGGGGACCGGGCCGTCCGTCGCTTCGAACACGTTGCCCTTGCTCTACGACATCGCGTCGGAGGACCAGGTCGCCGGGGCACTGGATTACGTCACGGAGGCACTGCTGGACAACTTCGGCGGAGCCCGGCCCAGCCGGCGCGGATGTAAGGTGATGCCGTACTTCTCCTTCTACTCGCTCGGCGTCCTTTACCGCTACGGGCGCGTCGCGGAGGCGGAGCGCTTCATCCGCGACTGCTGGGGCATGATGCTGGACGAGGGGGCCTGGACCTGCTGGGAGACCTTCCCGGGCGGCAGCCAGTGCCACGCCTGGTCGAGCTCGCCCACGCACTACCTGTCGGAGGAGGTCCTCGGCGTCAGCTTCCCCGAACCGGGCAACGTCAACCTGGTCCGGGTCGAACCGCATCCGGGCACGCTCTCATGGGCGACCGGGGTTTACCCGCACCCGGCCGGACCGATCAGCGTCAAGTGGGAGATCAAGGAGGGCCGGCTGCTGCTCGATTACGAAGCGCCGCCGGGCGTGACGGTCGAGACGCCGACTGCCCCCGCCAAGGAGGACAAGAAAGATGGCTGAGCCGCGCATCAGACTGGTGACGCGAGGCGACGATTCGGGCATGTGCCACAGCGCGAACGTGGCCGTGCGGGAGGCGTTCCAGAAGGGCATCTTGAGGAACACGTCGCTGATGGTGCCCTGCCCCGGGTTCGAGGAGGCGGTCGGTATGCTCGCCGGGCTGGACGGCCTCTGCATCGGCCTGCACGCCGACGTCACGGCGGAGTGGGACCGGGTCAAATGGGGGCCTGTGCTGCCCGTCGAGCAGGTGCCCTCGCTCGTCGATGAGGACGGGCACTTCTTCCCCACGACCCAGGTCCTCCACGAGCGCGGGGTTGACGTCGAGGAGATAAAGGCCGAGATCAAGGCCCAGCTCGACCTGGCGCGCTCGCGCGGCGTCAACATCGAGTACGTGGACACGCACATGGGATTCGGCTGGCTCGGGGACCTGGACGAGTGGAAGCGGGACTTCGCCCGGCGCGAGGGCCTGCTCCGGCAGTGGGACATCCCGGGCCTGCCGCGCGCGGAAGGCGAGTTCGACAACATGGTGGACGCGTTCATCGCGCGGCTGGACGCGGCGCCGCCGGGCACGTACCTGACCGTCGGCCACCCCGGATACGACGCGGAGGACATGCGGCGGTTCGGCCATGGGAGTGATACGACGGACCGCGTGGCGCTGGAGCGCGACTGGCAGCGCCGCATGTTCATGGACCGTAAAGTGCTCGACTACTGTGCCGCCAACGGCGTCGAGCCGGTTCGCTACTCGGACGTCTGCTCAAAGTAGGCGCACGTTCGGAAAGAAGGAGTCTGAAGCATGATCAGGATCGGAGTGATCGGTGCGGGCCACAACGGCAGCGGCCACGCGCGCTACTACCACGAATGCGAGCGCAGCGAAGTCGTGGCCGTCGCGGACCCGGACGGCGGGAGAGCGGCGGCGCTCGCGGAGGAGGTGGGGGCGCGGGGCGTTCCGGACTTCCGGGAGATGCTCGACGCGGTTGACGCGGTCGTCATATCCAGCCCGAACCACCTGCACCGTGACCACGCGGTGGCCTGCGCCGAAGCGGGCAAGCACGTCTTCTGCG
This sequence comes from uncultured candidatus Brocadiaceae bacterium, assembly GCA_964592385.1. Taxonomy (GTDB): domain Bacteria; phylum Planctomycetota; class Brocadiia; order SM23-32; family SM23-32; genus CAZQEQ01. The sequence goes on from CAZQEQ010000063.1 coordinate 5,632, forward strand.
AGAAGCCGATGGGCATCAACGCCGGGCAGGCCGAGGAGATCGCTTCCGCCGTGGCGCGGGCGGGGGTCGCCTCCTGCATCGGATTCAGCGTGCGGTTCACCGAGCCGATCCAGACGATGCAGCGCTACCTGCGCGAGGGCAGGGCGGGGGAGCTGGTCTCGGTCTGGTCGCGCCGCATGTCCTGCATGAGCCGGTCGGGCGGCCCCGCGTGGCGCAGCGACCAGGCGCTCAGCGGGGGCATCCTGTACGAGATCAACGTCCACGAGGTGGACTGGATAGTGGCCCTGGGCGGCGACGTAACGTCCGTCTATGCTAAGACTTATGCCGACTCGCCGGACAACCCCCGCGCCAACGACCACGTCTGGGCGACGTTCGCGTTCGCCGGCGGCGCCGTCGGGACGATGGAGGGCAGCCAGATCGCTCCCAACCCCGAGTACGTGCGCGGGATGATGGGCTCAAAGGCCGGGTTGATCACCCGGGACTGGGGGAGGAAGCTGTTCTTCGCCGAGCGCGGCGAGAAGGAGGTCGAAGTGGAGCAGGACGCCGCCTTCGACAAGCGGGCGCACTTCCTGGACTGCATCGAGAACGGCGTACCGCCCGTCGCGGACGCCCGGTGTGGCCTGAAGATCATGAACGTGGCGGAGGCCATCCTCCAGTCGTCGGCCTCCGGGGAAGTTGTGCAACTGGACAGTCCGAAAGAGAGCTGAGGGAGCCGTCTGATGGCCGATGAGCGCAGACTGATTCAGCAGATTCCCGCCGACCCGGAGTTGGTGTCGCCGGGCATGTTGGGGACGAACAACCCGCAGGACGGGCAACGCCCGGGCTTCGACCGCGCGAACGCCCTCCTGCTGATGGAGGGCATCCGGCCGGACGCCGTCTTCATCGGCGACTCGCTGACCGCCGGCTGGCCGGTCGGCGAGACCCTGGCCGACCTGTTTCCGGTGATCGTCAACCGCGGCGTGGGCGGCGACGCCGTCCGCCTCATCCACATGCGCATGGAGGCGGACGTCTTCCAGCTCCGGCCGAAGAACCTGTTCTTCATGGTGGGCACCAACGACGTCGCGCATCGCTTCGGCTACGATACCGACGAGAATATCCTGGCGGACATGACGGCCGGCTACGGGACGTGTTTCGACATGATCGGCCGGTCGGGCGTTCGCGCCTACGTCGGGACAGTGCCGCCCGTTCGGAGTATGATGATCGAGGACCCGCTCTACGAGCGCAAGAGCGTCCTGATCCCCGCCGTCAACGAGCGGCTCCGGCAGATGATTGACGAGCGCGGGTTCGTGCTGCTCGACTACTACGCGGAGATGCTGGACGACGACGGGATGCTCGCGAGGGATCTGACCACGGACGGCTGCCACTTCACCGCGCGCGGTTACTACCTCATGAACATGCTCGTGCGGCGGGTCCTTGCGGGGCACCCGCCGGCCTGAGGCGGGCCCAGAAGCGCGGGCTTTCGTTCGGATGGGCTGCGGATGAAGATCCTGGTTGACGAGAATATCCCCCTGGCGCGGGAGCTTTTCGGCTCCCTCGGCGACGTCACGTTCGCCGCCGGCCGCGACGTGGACGAGGACTTCCCCGGACTGGAACGGTTCGACGTCCTGGCCATCCGGAGCGTCACGCGCGTGACGACCGCCCTCGTGGACCGCGCCGCCTGCTGCCGCGTCATCGGGACAGCCACCATCGGGACCGACCACGTTGACCTCGCGTACATCCAGGAGGCGAACCGCCGGCGGGAGAATCCGATCGCCGTCTTCTCCGCTCCGGGGTCGAACGCCGACTCCGTCGCCGACTACGTCTGGTTCGCCCTGGCGCGCCTGACCGAAGGCGACGAGGAGCCGCTCGCCGGCCGCTCGCTGGGCATCGTCGGACACGGCAACTGCGGCAGCCGCGTCGCCGGGAGGGCGGCGGGGTTCGGCATGAGGCTGCTGTTGTGCGACCCGCCGCTGGCCGAGCGGGACGCCTCCTTTCGCTCGTGCTCCCTGGACGAGGCGCTCGGGGCGGATTTCGTCACGTTCCACGTGCCCCTGACGCGCCAGGGCGAGAGCGCCCACCCCACCTACCACATGGTGGGCGAGGCGGAGCTGGCACGGATGAGGGCAGGTGCGTATCTCATCAACACGTCGCGCGGGGCGGTGGTGGACTCGGCCGCGCTGATTGCTGCGCTGAGCGAGGGGACGATCGCGGGGGCCGTCCTGGACGTCTACGAGGGCGAGCCGGAGCCGCCCGAGGCGTTGATCCGCCTGTCCGACGTGGCCACCCCGCACGTCGCCGGTTACGCGATCGAGGCGAAGCGGAGGGGGGCCACCGTGATATACGAGCAGACCTGCCGGGCGCTCGGCCTCGCGCCGATGGAAACGGGCGGGCTGCTCCTGCGGGGGTTCGACCCGCCGCGGCGCCACAGGGCGGAGTTCGACGCGTCCGGCGCGCCCGACCTGGCCACCGACCGCGCCTGCCGCCGGCTGCTGGGGGCCATCTACGAGATTGATGCCACCAGCCGCGAGCTGAAAGGTACGCTCAGCGACCCGCGGCGCGGCGAGCGGTTCGACCGCATGAGGAAGGACTACGAGGCGGCCTACGCCAGACACGAGCTGGCCTGCTACCGGGTGGGGTTTGACCGCTCAGTGCCCGACGAGGTGCGCGCCGCCGTCGCGCGGCGCCTGTCCGGTTTGGGCATGATCGTCACGGGGTCCGACCCGCACTACATTCTGGCGCCGGCCTGATTCCGGCCTACTCGCCGAAGGTTTCCTGCGCCGCCCAGAGCCCGAGTCCGGGGCGCCGGACGAAGTAGAAGCCGTCCTGCGGCCCGGTGGCAAGCCCCTCCGGGTCGTGCTCTGCCAGCGGGTCCGCAACATCCCGCCAGGCGAAGCCGACTCCCTCGACCTCCTGCTGGCTGAGGAGGTGCGGGTCGGTTGCGTAGATGATGTCAAACCGCCCCTCCGAAGAGCCGTGGATCAGGTGGGCGGCGGCGCTCAGGTTCTCGCGCAGGTCGGGGTCCCGGGCGACGGCGTCCAGCGTCGCCGGCGTCCCCCGGTAGCCGTGCCGCCGGACGAGCCTGTCAATCTCGGGGTCCTCGCCGAAGGTCCGCACGCCCGGCGCGATGACGGTCAGTTCTCCGCCGTCGGCGATGGCCATCCGTGTCCTGTAGATGGCCTTGTTGCCGAGCCAGGTGCTGTGGAACTCCTCGGGGTCCAGGAAGGCCACGACGCGGCGGGGCGGCTCGTCGAGCAACGTTACGTTGACCTGGCGGCTGAGAGCGGCCGCCTGGAGGAAGGTCTCCTCGTCGTCGCCGACGTAGATCCCGCGCATGACCGGCGCGCCCGAGTCGTCCGGCCCCATAACGGTCAGGATATAGACGATGCCGAGGTCCTTAAGGTAGCGCCCATGGGCGTAGTTGAGCACGTCGCGCACGGGTGTCCGGGCGCGGCCCATCATTCTCTCCATGCCGTACGCGGCGCCGAGGAAGTGCGTCCGGTTGATCGTCTCACGCCCGCCGGCCCCGACCAGGACGTTCTTGAACCCGTTGGCCATGCCCACCACTTCGTGGGGCACGACCTGGCCGACCGAGAAGATCGCGCCGTAGCGTCCCTCGACCAGGCGCCTGTTGATCTCGACCGGCACGGCGAAGTCGGGCATCAGGTCGCGCAGCACGCCGTCCGACACCTCGTGGACGAACCCGGCAGGCACTTCGCCCAGCCTGGCCAAACCGTCGCGCCAATCATGCTCCTTGAATGCCTCGCGAGGGATCTGATCCCCGAACATGCGGCGCAGTTGCGCATCGTCCATGGGGAAGTGCGTGCCGAGGGCGGGCATGACGTGGAACGTCCCGGCCCGCCCGATCTCGTCGTGGAGCATGTGGGTGAGCGGGCCGGCGCCCGAGTGCAGGCGCGTGGCGTCCGGCGGAAGCACGAGCGTCCGCGAGACGTCCCCGGCGTGCTGAACGGCGGCGCGAACGGCCTCGCGTTTCTGCTCGTCCGTCACCACGTGATCGGGGCTGCCAGCGGCGAAAGCGGTCGTCATGCTCGGGGTCCTTGTTCCAGGGTGGTCAACGCCGCAGGTCCGAGCGGCGCGGATGCGTCCTGCCCCCGGGTGGTCACTGGTCTCCGGGCGCGGCTTCGGACGCCGCCCTGGCGCCTCCGGCCGATTCGACCATCCTGCCGGTGGGGCGGTCCAGGATGATGGTCGGGCTCTCGTTGACGATCATCACCCCGTGTCGCACGTAGGCGTAGGGCTCGCCCGTCAGGACATACCTCTCCGTTGTCTGGTTCCATTCCAGCCTGTCGCCGCCGGCCTCGACGGTATCCTTCTGCTGGTACTGGAGCCAGACTTCGTCCTCGGCCACGGCGCGGTAGATGACGGGCTGCGACTGGTCCTCGGCCTCCTGGAGGAAGAGCTGCACGCGCGCGGCGCGCAGGCGGCGGTGGGCGTCCGCTATCTCCACGCCGCCCCGTGCGATGAACTGCTGAAGTGAGCTGGCCTGTCCGAATATGGCTTCCGCCGACGCAGCGGTCAGCAGCCATCCTCCCTCTCCCGCTGCCGTGAACCGGACGTCTCCCTCGGCGCTGCCGTGACGGAGTTGTCCCGTCTCGTCGAAGTCCAGCCTCAACGTGTTGCTTGCCATCTCCGCTGCCGGTACGCGGGCGACCACGGAGCCCTCGAACCGGGCATAAAGATCCGTCAAGTCAAGCTGCATTTTACTGTCCCAACTCATCGTGCCGGACGGCGCGTCCTTCTCGAACACGACCAGCGTGCCGGCCGTCGAGGAGTGCATGATCTGCTCTTCGACCTGTATGACGACCTCCGAGCATTCCAGGCGCCAGTGCTTGCCCGTGAGGCCCACGGCGTTCAGCGCGGTCGGCTCCTCCCCCTGCGAGCCCGAGTCTCCCTCTGCCGGCGGCGTCTCGTCGGCCGAGACGACCTCCACGACGGCGTCCCCTGTGGCCGATATCTTGATGGGGCTCATCTTGCGGTCGAAGTCCACGCGCAGCACCTCGCCTTCGATCATGTAGTCGCCCCGGCGGGCCACGGCGCTGCCCTCGAAGGTGGCCACCGGCTCAGGCTGTTGCAGGAACTGCATGTTCTTCTGCCAGTTCACCTGGATCGGCGGGCCGGGGGAGGAGCCGTCCGTGCGCGGCGCCTTGTCGGCGGTCACCTTCAGGCGGCCGGCGGCGGGGCATTTCAACGCTTCGGCCGCACCGTCAAAGATAACCTGCGGCGCGACGATGGTCCGCGTTCCCGCGGTGATCGTGACTTCCTTTCCTTCGGCTGCCGTAAGCTCGATGGTCTGCATCTGCGCGTCCCAGACCAGCTTCTCGCAGAGGGCCTCCCGGACCGTGCCCGTCAGCTTGTCCCGGATCCCGACCTGCCCCTGTGCGTCGATCTTGCTGACCTCACCAGTGCCTTCGTTGAAGTTCACGATTATCTGCTGGCAAGTGAGCGAGTTCTCATCCTGCTCTACTACGGTCTGTCCGACGAACGACGCCTCGTTGTCCGGCACGTCGTAACGCATTGATTCCTGCCATGTTATGCGGATGGGCGCGTCACTGGTGAGCTTGAGCGGCCCTGCGCTCAATGTCTCTTCGGAGGCCGGCTGGGCCGGCTGTTCTTCGGCCTCATGTGGTGCCTTCCAGAGCAAGTCGCCGGGGCCCTCCGCGTGGAAGTGGTCGTTCAGCATGTAGAGTGTCAGCTCGCCGCCGCTCAGGTCGAACTCCCGCGTCTGGATCGTCGCGGGCTGGCCCGTCAGGATGCCTGTCTGTGTGATGTTGCGCCACACCAGCGAGTCCCCGCGCAGCACCTGGTCCCGGTAGGTCAGGCATACGTCCTTCTTGGCGACGATGTCGGTCACGGTCAGCTCGTCCTTGCCCTCCTTCTCGTCGAGCTGGATCACCAACTCCTCGGCCTCCAGCGTCTTGGGGCCGAACGTGGCGACGACGTTGTCGGAGAAAGTCACCTTTCGGGCCAGATTCTCGTAGATCAGCTTGCCATCGCAGGTGATGACGACCTCTCCCGCCGCCGTCGGGCTGCTGACCTCCAGGGATTCGCCTGCGAGGAAATCCTGCGACACGTCAAACAGGTTCACCTTCACCTTCGAAGCGAGCGTCAGCTTGCGCAGGGTCAGGTCCACCTGGAGGCCGTTGCCCGTGACGGACATTGCGGTTCGCTGGTTCCCCGTGCTGTCCGTCTTCGTGCGATGGATCGTAACGTCTGTGTCAGAGCTGAGCGAGTCGCTCTGGGACCTGTAGGTGACGTGGTCGGTGGATATCTCCAGGTTCTTGCCGACCGCCAGCACTCCGCCGGTCAACTGCGCGAGGCCCTGGCCCAGGTCGAGCGTCCCGCTGGCGGCCGTGACCCTGACTTCTTCCACCTGGGCTTCGGCCTCGCCGCTCTCGCCCTCGGATACCAGACGAGCGACCAGGAGCGGCTCGAGTATCTGGGCGACGTTCGTCTCTCGGTCCATTACGGCCTGTGGTCCGCTGATCTCCGCCTGCGACATCCCACCGCTGGCGTCCCGGATCACCTGAGAGAAACCGACGATAACGGACTCCGTCTCACTCGCCGGGCGCGTCTCCCGTTCCGGCGTTCCTTCGGTGCCGGCTGCCTCCTCCTGTTCCGGCACGCTGGTGCCTTCAGCCGTCGGCGTGATCGCGGGCTCCGAACGGCCGACCTCGGGCGGGCCCTCCCGTCCCGGCTCTCCCTCTCGCAGGGAGTAGATGACCAGCCCAACGCCCGTCAGAAGCGTCAGTGCGAGCGCTACCCTCAGTGCCAGTCTGAACGCCCTGTCCATGCTCAGCCGCCTCTCGACTGCTCGTACAGTCGTTCGATCTCTTCCCGGTGCGGCAGGCAGGGTTGGGCGCCGGGCCTCTGCACGCTGATGGCGGCGGCGCACGCTGCGAAAGCCGCCGCATCGCTGAGCTGCCGGCCTTCGCCGACGGCCACCGCCAGGACGCCGCAGAAGCAGTCGCCCGCGCCGACCGTGTCCACGGCCTCGACGCGGGGGGAGGCCACCTGCCAGCACCCGCCGGCGTCACATATGCACGCTCCGTCGGCGCCAAGCGTCAGTATCACGGCTCCGACGCCCTTCTGAACGAGTTGTCGCGCCATGCTCTCGGGTTCCCCGCCTTCCGCCGCGCCGAGGAGCCGCGCCGCTTCGCCGGCGTTAGGCGTCAGGTAGCTTACGCTGGCCAGCAGCTCGCCGGGCAGCTCCCTGGCCGGCGCCGGATTGAGCAGCACGGGGACCGACGCGCCGGCTGCCTCCGTGACTGCCGCCTCCACGGTTTCGAGGGGAATCTCCAGTTGCAGCAGCACCAGGTCGGCCGCCGCGATGACCTCCCGCGCGTCGGCCACGTCCGCCGGGCTGACGCGCGAGTTCGCGCCGGGGGCCACCGCGATCAGGTTCTCGCCTTTGCTGTCCACAATGATGAGTGCGACTCCGCTGGGGGATTGTTCATCGACGCGCAGGGAATCGGTGTTGATTCCCTCGCGCCGCAGGCGTTCCAGGGTGGCGCTGCCGAAGTCGTCCCGGCCGACCCGTCCGACGAACGCGACCTCGGCCCCGGCCCGTGCGGCGGCAACGGCCTGGTTGGCGCCCTTGCCGCCTCCGGCCTGGACCAGGTCCCCGCCCAGGACCGTCTCCCCCGGCGTCGGCAGGTGGTCAGCGACGACGGTTATGTCCGTGTTGGCGCTTCCCACGACGACGATTCGCGGTTTACTCATGAACTTACTCGCTGGCGCCCTTGTCGGACCTGTAGAAGGGGCTGGTCAGGATGGTGCGCAAGCTCGTCAGGGGCCACATCACCTTGGCCAGATGCTTCAGTGCGAATTTCGGCTTGCTCAGCGGGCCGGTGACTTCGAGTTGGAACAGCTCCCGTTCCACGCCTCGCATGACCCATCCCAGCGCGCTGCTCACGATGGGAATGCCCCCGCCGCCGCTTGGCGCGCCCGCGGCCACCAGCGTCATGTCCAGTTGGTTCATGTCCCTCACCTCGCCGTAGCCGCTCACCTGCATGTCGCCACCGGACACCTCGAACTCATCCACCGTGACATCGCGGCCGAGCCATTTGAACTTCGCCGTCCCCTGCTGGAGGGCGGACGCCCGGTGCGGTATGGTAAGGTGCAGCACGCTGACCAGGCCCGAGAAGAAGGGCGCCTCCCAGAGCTGTCCATCGGACAGCGAAACCTCACCCTTGCCGGTCATGCCGGAGCCGCCTCCCAGGACGCCTCCCAGGTCCATGCTGCCCGAGAGCAGGCCGCGCAGGTTCTGCTCCTTGGCCTTGATCCGGTCCAGAAGCTCTTTCAGGTTGATCTGGCGGAAGTCGAGCGTGGCCGCGTAGGTCGGGTACTCGGTGCCGGACCCGTAGCGGGTCACCAGCGCGCCCTTCACCTGGCCGGCGCACACGATTGCCGTGAAGTTGTCGCTCAGTGCCTGCGTCTCGCTCAGCAACAGGCGCCCGGAAATGCCCGCAACGGGCACGGGGAACGGCAGGTTGGACAGGGCTACGTCTTGAAGGTCCAGGCTCAACAGGCAACGGATGGGGTCCTCCGCGTCCTGACGCCACGAGAGCGTCCCTGCCAGCGAGGCGGTCCCCTCCGGGCCGGCCCGCTCCCATATCTGCTTCCCGATCACCGGGATGGAGGTCATCAGTCGCTCGTCCAGGACCAGGTTGCGCGCCGCCAGGTTCAGGTCCGCTTGCCTGGCGGCCACATCCACCGAACCCGTGACATCCAGGTATCCCGCAGCCTTGCCCGAGTCGTTCTCCCCCGTCGGCAGGGCGACGCTGGCCGTCAGCCGTTCCAGGCTCAGGTGCGGCCCGCTGAGGCGAACGGCCCCTGACACGTCGCTGAGCGGGACGGGCCAGAACTCCAGCAGCGCGCGCCCGTCGTGCATCTGGACCAGCACGTCATAGGTCATGGCGGCGTCGCGGCCCGTTTGCTCCAGCAAGGCGCGCACGTCCACCACGCCCTCCGGCCGGGCCAACTGCCATAGCTCCTCGCCGGCACCGGGGATGGCCTTCACCAGGGACTCGTCAGCCCTGACGTTGAACGCCCTGACGTCCAGGCCGAGCCCGCCGCTGCCGAAGGCGATCCGGCCGTCGACCTCAAGTCGGCCGGTTGCGCCGGGCGCCCCTCCCTGCCGCGCGACGGCGCGCACGTCCTGGAGGGTCAGGCCGCCGGAATCCACAAACAGGTTGCCGTTGATTCCCTCCAGCGGCATCGGGAGTTCATCCGGGGCTATCGAGGCGTCCTGGAGCTGCACGTCGGCGCCGTAAGTCATCTTTGTGCCCGGTCCCGCCTTGCTGAGCGCGAGGGTCAGGCGGCAGCGGCCGGCCGGTCTCAGGCGTTCCCACAGTTGGTCGCCAACCTCCGGGATCGCCTGCATCGTGGCCTGGCAGATGGGGACGCCTGCCGCCTCGACGGAGTAGTCCGCGCCGCCGTGCCATTCGCGCCGGCCCTCGACGCGCACCCGCACGGGGAGGCCGGCCCCCGCATCCGGGCCGAACTCCTGTGCAGGGACGACGCCGGTCAGGCTCCGCAGCAGCACTCCGGCGTTGGAGACCGTGACCGTTCCCCCGGCGGACTCGACGCGCAACGGCATGAACCGCGGCGTCGCGCTGACCCCGCGCGCGTCGACCGTGAAGCTGTATTGCAGCTTCCCGTCCCGCTCCAGGTCGAGCGTGCCGGTGACGCCGACCGGGCCTTCCGGCTCGAAGTCGCGCCACACGTCGCGTCCGTACGGGATCTGATGCCACAGCCGCTGCTCAGCGTTCAGGTTGGGGGCGGCGATTTCGACGTGCAGCAGAGGCTGATCGCCGGCCTGCAGGTAACCCGACGCGTGCGTCCCGTTCAGAGGGCCGCCCAGGATGTCCGCCTCGAACCGCCAGCGTTCCAGGTCCCCCGCGTCGGGGCGCAGGGCAATGTAGAGCCCCTCGTAGGTCCGCGCCTCATCGTCCCCGAATATGCCGGCGTGCTGGACGACGAACGTGCCGTTCTGGACGACGACGCCGTCGGCCAGCAGCGCCTGATCGGGCTCCCTCTGCTCCCCCGGAGCGGCCTCGGGCAGAAGAGAATCGAAGTTCCACTTCCCCGCATCCGGGCTGTGCACCAGCCTCACCCTGGGCGCGATGACGACCACCCGCCGTATGGTCGGCTGCAGGCGCAGCAGGCTCGCCTTGTCGAAATGCGCCCAGAGGCCGCGGCACTCCAGCACGGCCTCTTCGCCGGCTTCGGCCCGAACGGAGAGGTCCTCGACGTTCACGGCGCCCGTCAGTTCCAGCCGCGCGCCGCCCAGTTCCACGACGCCGTTGACGGACTTGTTGAGTTCCCTGAGGGCCGTCGCCCTGACCCGCTCGGGGTCGGTCTGGCGGCGGAACTCGCGGACTCCCAACCCCGCCGCGACGAGCACGGCGCCCAGAAGGATGAGCTTTATGGAGGTGGTGATCTTCATACGATTGTGCCGCGTGCTGGCGCGCGTCTATCCTATCGGACAACCCGCCGTGAAAGCAACCTTCCGGCGTCCGGCCGCGTTCAGGGTCTCCCCGCATCGAGGGGCACGGCAAGCAGGCGGAGCGCCCGCTGGCCGTCTCCCGTCAACTTGAACGGATCGCCGATTCGGTGGCCCACCACCCACACGATCCGTCCCTCGCCGTCAGTGACGAGCGGGATCCGGTCGCGCTCGTGCCGGGGGATCCGGGCGTTGATGAAGAACTTCTTCAGGCGTGCCTCACCGGGCGCACCGAGCGGATGGAACCGGTCGCCGGGGCGTCGCCGCCGCACGGTCAGGTGGCCGCCGACGGCGTCTCGGCTGACGTACACTTCCATCTCCGTGGCCATCGCCTTCACTTCGCCGAGCCCGACGCCGCCCGGTGGCAGTTCCTGGCCCTCGACGCGCAGTCCTGCCTCCGGCACGTCCACGCGGCCGGGCACCGGCAGGGGCCGCTCGGGGAAGGAGGCCCCCTCGGCCCGGCGCGCGAAATGAATCAGGCCGTGTTCCTTGCGCGCAATCAAGCCCCCTGGAAGCGAAACGACCTTGCCGGTATCGCAGTCGGGCAGTCCCGCCATTGCGCCGTAGTGCTCGGCTCGCAGCGCGCGGGCTGCCTCATCCCCGCCGAGCCACTCGACCGCACGGGCGCAGACGGCCTTCCTGAGCGCCCGGCCGGCGGCGCGGAGCTTCGCCGCGTCGAGCTCGATCTGGTCCCTGTTGGTCCCCACGTGGGTCTGTTGCCACAGCTCGTCAGCCGCCCGGCGGAGGAATCGGGCCGTCTCGACGGCCGACTCGTTGAGCGCGCAGAGCGAGGCCGTGGAAAAGGTCGCGTAATCCCTTTCCAGCGCGGGGATGAGCCGGTGTCGCACGCGGTTGCGCGCGTAGCCGGTGTCGCGGTTCGATCTGTCCTCGCAGAAGGGCTGGTCCCGCGCCGCCAGGTGGGCGCGCAGTTCCGCCCGGCGCACGTCCAGCAGGGGCCTGACGAGCCTGACGCCCTTGCCCAACGGCCTGGCCGGCGGCAGCGCCCCAAGGCCGGCCACCCCTGCGCCACGGATGAGCCGCAGCAGCACGGTCTCGGCCACGTCGTCGGCGTGGTGGCCCGTCGCGACCGCCCGGGCGCCCGCCCGCTCCGCCGCGCGCAGAAGGAAGTCGTACCGCAGTTCCCTGGCCACGGCCTCCACCGAACCGCCCGCCCGCTCCACGGCCGCGACCACGTCCAGCCTCTCCACGTCGAGCTGCAGCCCGTTGTCCCGCGCGAACCGGCGGCAGAACTCCTCCTCTGCGTCCGATTCCTCGCCTCGCAGGCAATGGTTCAGGTGCGCCAGCGCCAGGTCGAGCGGCAGGCGCTTCTCCGCGCTCAACTGCGCCAGAATCAACGCGAGGGCTATCGAATCCGGTCCTCCGCTGAGGGCGACCAGCACACGGTCGCCATCATGGAGCAACCCATGACTGCGGATATACCTGAGGATCCTGGCGAGGAGTTGATCCATTATCGAATCTCAGGGATGCGGTGCCTCAGCCCGCGTCACCCCGTCGCGCGGCGGCCGGCTACGTCGTTTCGTCCGCCGGAGAGGCGGCCGGCTCGGCCTGAGTGGCTTCGCTTGGGCCGGGTTCCTCTTCCTCGAGGGCCTTCTCCCTGGCGCGCGGCTGGATGCCGTGCTGCACGAGCAACTCTTGCAGCTCCTGCTGCTCGATGCCTTCCTTCTCTTTGAGCACTGCGGCGATGGCCAGGAGCGCGTCCTTGTGCAGGGTCAACTGCTCTGTGGCGCGCTTGTGGGCCTCGTCAATGAACCCGCGCACCGCATCGTCGATCCGGCGCGCCGTGCGCTCGCTCCAGGGCTTGCCGAAGTAGAACTCGGGCATCGCGCCGTGGGACGGAGAGTCGGGCGTGTAAGATATGGGTCCCAGTTCGTCGCACATGCCGTAGCGCGTTACCATTTCGCGCGCCAGTTCCGTTGCTTTCTGCAGGTCATTGTGGGCGCCGGTTGAGACCTCGCCGAACACGATCTCCTCGGCGGTCCGGCCGCCGAGCATCACGGCCATGCGGTCCAGCAGCTCGCCTTTCTTCAGCACGTAGCGGTCTTCGGTCGGCATCTGCATGGTGTAGCCCAGCGCGGCGGCGCCCCGCGGTATCATCGAGACCTTGCGCACGGGGTCCGCCCCGGGCAGCAGGCAGGCCGCCAGGGCGTGCCCGGCCTCGTGATGGGCGACCGTGTTCTTCTCAGCCTTGTTCATCAGGCGGTTGCGTTTTTCGAGGCCGGCCACGACGCGCTCGATGGAGTCCTCGAAGTCCTCCATGTGCACCTCGTTCTTGTCGCGGCGCGCGGCCAGCAGCGTGGCCTCGTTCACCAGGTTGGCCAGGTCGGCCCCCACGAAGCCCGGCGTCATGGCGGCCAGCTTGTCCAGGTCAACCGAGTCGCCCAGCTTGACGTTACGCGTGTGGACGTGCAGTATCTCGTTGCGGTCCTTCAGGTCCGGGACGGGAACCACGATCTGCCTGTCAAACCGGCCGGGACGCAGCAGCGCGGGGTCCAGCATCTCCGGTCGGTTGGTCGCCGCGAGCAGGATGATGCCCTTCTGGCCCTTGAACCCGTCCATCTGGACCAGCAGCGCGTTGAGCGTCTGCTCTCGCTCGTCGTGCCCGCCCATGATGCCCGTGCCGCGCGCCTTGCCCAGGGCGTCCAGCTCGTCGATGAAGATGATGCACGGGGCGGTCTTCTGTGCCTGCTCGAACAGGTCCCGCACGCGCGCCGCGCCCACCCCAACGAACATCTCGACGAAGTCGGACCCGCTCAGGCTGAAAAAGGTTACGTCCGCCTCGCCCGCCACCGCCCGGGCCAGCAGCGTCTTGCCCGTCCCGGGCGGGCCGACCAGCAAGACGCCCTTCGGTATGCGCCCCCCGAGGCGCGTGAACTTGGACGGGTGCTGCAGGAACTCGATGACCTCTTGCAGTTCCTGCTTGCACTCCTCGATGCCGGCCACGTCGTCGAAGGTCACGTCAACGTCCCGCTGTGCGACGACGCTGGCACGACTCTGGCTGAAGTTCATGACGCTGCTGACGGGGTTCATGCGCCCAAGGATGAATCGCCAGGCGATCAGGATGAGGGCCAGGGGGAGTATCCACAGGAAAAGCGGGTGGTCCAGCCACGACTGCTGGAAGTCCCAATCGTCGCCCAGTTTCTCCTGGAGCAGGCTGACCAGCTCCTCGTCGTCGGGCACGCGGTCGGTGACGAAGCGAGTGGACCCGGCGTCCGGTCCGGCGTCGCCCAGTTCGCCGCGGATGCTGTCCGTGCTGACGACGACGTTCCGGACCCTCCCTTCGAGCAGGAGTCGCCGGAACGCGCCGTACTTGATCTGCTCGCGCCCCCCTGACTGGAGCGACCACAGCACCAGCAATACGAGCGCCACGCCCAGCACCAGGTACCAGAACGAGAACGCGGGGCGGCGCTGCTCCGGCGCACCAGGAGGGCCCTGGGTGGGCTGTCTCTGGTCATCCTGGGGACGGGGCGGCGAAGGGGTGCGCATCGGTCTTTGTTCCCACAGCAAGAGCGTTGCGAGTTCTGAAAGCGCCTTCCGGTGAGGCGGGCTTCTGACGGCGGCGGGTGTCGGCTCTCGGTTGAGCCCGGGAACTCGCCGGTTCATTATAGCACGCTGCCCGCTCGTTTTCCAAACGTGCCCCGCGACGGCAGACCCCGCTCCCAGTTTCTGGCAAGCGATGCCACCCTTTGCGGGGCGCATCGCGCGCCGGCCCGCCGGGGGCGTATCCGGCCCCGCTGGGGCTGCCTTCGCTCCCGGCCCAGAGGCCCCCAGAACCCCTTCCCGAGGCCCTCAGGCCGCCCCTTGTGGCGGGCAAGCTATTATTCCTTGACACGGTGTCGCCCGTCCTTATACTAGATGTATAGAGGTCATCGAAATCATCACTGATCATCTCGGGAGGTGGACCATGAAACGGGCCTTCACGCTGGTGGAACTGCTGGTCGTCATCGGGGTCATCACCGTCCTTGTGACTATGCTGGTCCCGTCCGTTAACAAGGCGTTCGCATATGCGCGCAGGACCGCCTGCACGAAGAACCAGCAGGCCGTGAGCGCCGGCCTCATCGCGTACCGGGACGACCACGGAGACCAGTTCCCCAGTTGGTCTCGCAGGGACGCGGCCAACAACCGCACTTATTACGACTCGTCGCTCAGCATATCCATGCTGTACCCGGAGTACGTCGAGCAGTTGGAGGCCATGATCTGCCCTTCCAGCCGGATGAGCAGGGACGAGTTGGCCCTGAGCGCCGAGGATGAGGACGGCAACCCGTTCGACCTGGACGCCGACGGCGAAGACGACGTGCGGATAGACTACACGGGTGCCATGTCGGCAACGTTTATCTACAGGGTGAGCAACGACCCGAGTTACGTCATTGACCCGGGCAT
>CAZQEQ010000064.1:0-20418 GCA_964592385.1 uncultured candidatus Brocadiaceae bacterium
CCGACCCCGCGGCGCTCCCAACGCGACCAGATCCAGTTCTTCAACAGGCTGCTAGCGACGGTCCCGTTCCCTGATGCCGACTCCGCCACAATCAGCCGCACCGGCAGAGCACCCGATCCCAGGGCGCCGGGGGCCGTTCTTGAGGACCGTCCTGACGCTCGCCCTTCCGGCGGCGGGCACGGCGCTGCTGCTGTTCCTCGCCTTCCCGCCGGCGGACCTCGGTCCGCTCGCCTTCGTGGCCTTCGTCCCGCTCCTGCTGGCTGTCAGGCGCGCGGCGACTTACCGCGGGGCGCTGCTCTGCGGGGCTGTGGCGGCCCTCGCGTATCTGGCGGCGTTCGCCTGGGTGGCCAGCGTGGCCGTGCTCGGCTGGCTGGCGCTGGCCGCATACGTGGGGGCCTACACGGTCGCCGCGGCGTCGGCCATCCGGTGCTTCCAGCGCCGATTCCCGGTCGCCTGGCCGCTGCCGGCGGCGCTGCTCTGGACGGGCCTGGAGTTCCTGCGGGCCAGCGTCGGGCCGGGGTTCCCCTGGCTCTTCCTGGGCTATACGCAGTATCGCTTCAACGCCCTGGTGCAGGTTGCCTGCTGGGGCGGGGTCTTTGGCCTGAGCTTCGTCGTCTTCTTCGTCAACGCCGCCCTGGCCGGCGTCATCGCGCCGCCGGCCGCCGAGGCCCGGCACCCGGGCTGCCGCTGGCTCATGCTGCTGGCTGCGGGCACACTGCTGGCGACCTGCGCGGGCTACGGCGCGGTGACGCGCGGACGGCTGACCGTCGAGGACGGCCCGGTCGTGGGGGTCGTTCAGCAGAACTTCCCGCGCCGCGTCGCCGAGATCTTCGGGGAGCCGAAGTCCGAGGACGAGGTTTACGACGCCGTCGACGCCGAGATCCGCAAGGCGGCGGAACTCAGCCTGGGTCTCCGGGCGGACCGGCCCGAGCTGATCGTCTGGCCGGAGACGACCGTCGGCGTGCCCCTGAACGTCGCCCCCGAGCTGTTCCGGCGGCCGCGCGAGCGGGAGACGCTCATGGAGACGCTGCGGCTGTTCCGGCAAATAGGCGACGAGGTCGGCAGCCACGTGCTGGTCGGCGCGCCCTGCTACTTCCCGCGTTCGGCCGGCTACGTCGAGACGCTTCTTTACGGGACGGACGTGACGGACTTCGCCAACAGCGCCGTGCTCTATTCGCCGGACGCCGCCTTCGTGGACAGGTACGACAAGATCCGCCTCGTTCCCTTCGGCGAATACGTGCCGTTCAGCAACGTCCTGCCGTTCCTCCAGGCGCTGACGCCCCTGACCAGGCAGTTGACGCCGGGCCCCGAGGAAGTGGTCTTCTCCCTGCCGCAGGCCGACGGCGAGGCCGTCCGCTTCGGCGCGCTGATCTGCTACGAGGACGTCTTCCCCGCGCTGACGCGGGCCTTCCGGCGCAAGGGGGCCGAGTTCCTGGTCAACCTCACGGACGAGGGGTGGTACTGGATCCCGGGCGAGCTGCGGCAGCACCTTGCCATGGCCGTCTTCCGCGCCATCGAGACGCGCACGACGGTCGTGCGGGCGGCCAACACGGGCATCTCGTGCTTCATCAACCCGCGCGGCGAGGTCTTCGCGAAGCTGGCACCCCACGCCGAAGGCGCCCTGAGCGCCCCGGTCCAGCTCTGCGACGCCCGCCCGCCGTACGTGCGGTGGGGCGACCTGTTCGGGGCGGCGTGCCTGGCGGCCTCTGCCGTGCTGGGCGGCCTGCTACTGGTGCGCTCACGAAGGAAGGCAGACTGAGCGCGCCCACCTGCTCAGTCCTCGGCGGCGGACAGCAGTTCCTCGCTGGCGCGGCGCGCCTCCGCCAGGTACTCCGGGTGTTCCCTGATGTCGTCCTCTGCGTCCAGGCCGGGGAAGAAGCGGCTCACGTCACACGACATGTTGAGCGCGGCCATCCACGTCCTGACGATGGTGAGGCTCGAACGATAGTAACGATCCCTGTCCATGGCGCCGACGCAGAG
The DNA here is from genome assembly GCA_964592385.1 of uncultured candidatus Brocadiaceae bacterium. Classification (GTDB taxonomy): domain Bacteria; phylum Planctomycetota; class Brocadiia; order SM23-32; family SM23-32; genus CAZQEQ01. Next base: position 1,981 of record CAZQEQ010000064.1, read on the forward strand.
GAACATGCCCGAGCGCCGCGGCAGGGGCGGGTCCCTCAGCAGGTAGGTGCGCGCCCAGAAGCACTGGAAGCGGTCTATCATCACCTTCAGGTGGCCGGGCAGGGACGTGAAGTATATCGGCGAGGCCACCACGACGTGGTCCGCCTCGGAGAAACGGACGTAGAGGTCCTGCATCGCGTCCTGCTGGATGCAGACGCCGGCCTCGAAGCAGGCGTTGCAGCTCAGGCAGGGCGAGACGTCCAGATCGCGGGCGACGAGCGTCTCGACGGACGCGCCCCGCTCGTGGAACACGTCCAGGGCGGCCTCGAGCAGCGTGTCGCTGTTCCCCCCACGCCGGGCGCTTCCGGCGACGGCCAGCACGTCCATCATGCGTTCTGCTCCTGTGGGTTCTCGGGCTGATACGCGGTCGGGTCCGGGATGGCGGCCTCCTCGAAGCCTTTCTTGCGCAGCCGGCAGCTGTCACAGCGCCCGCACGCGCGGCCCTGATCGTCGGGGTCGTAGCAACTGACGGTCAGTGAGTAGTCCACGCCGAGGTCGCAGCCGGTCCGGATGATCTGCGCCTTGCTCATGCCGGTCAGGGGCGCGATTATCCTCGGCGGCCGCCCCTCGACGGCCCGGCGCGTCGCAAGGGCCGCCAGGGAGCGGAAGGCCGCGATGAACTCCGGGCGGCAGTCGGGGTAGCCGCTGTAGTCAACGGCGTTGACGCCGATGTAGATGGCGTCCGAGCCGGTCACCTCCGCGCAGGCCAGGGCCAGGGCCAGGAAGACGGTGTTGCGGGCGGGCACGTACGTGACGGGGATGCCTCCGGCGCCCTCCCGGTCGCGCGGGACTTCCAGGGACGTGTCCGTCAGCGCCGAGCCGCCGAACGCGTCGAGCGGCACGTCCACGACGCGGTGCGTGGCCGCCCCGAGCGAGCCGGCCACGCGCCGGGCGGCGGCCAACTCGGCCGCGTGGCGCTGCCCGTAGCGGAAACTCAACGCGTGGCAGCGCCAGCCGGCCCGCAGCGCTACGGCCAGCGTCGTGGCCGAATCCAGGCCGCCGCTGAGCAGGACCACCGCGTCCCCGGGCGCTGCACCGTTCGCCGTTGCTTTCGCCTCTGCGCTCATCCCGAATCCACGATATCCGCCCCGGGCGCCGGATGCAAATCTCCGGGGCGTCCGAGAGCGGCGTGCCGCCGAACGCCCGATTTGACAACGCCCGGCAGTTTGTGCCAGAATACGCGGCTTTGGAGCGTTGACGTGCCCGCGTCGAGGGAGCGCCGATTGTCCGCCCGGGGAGCACCTGCATGCCGCTCAAGGGCAGCGCCGAACTGCTGGCCACGCTGGCCATCGTGGGGCAGCTTGGCTTCATAATGGTGGGCTCCATCGGCGGCGGCTTGCTGGCCGGCGTGTACCTGGACAGGTGGCTCGGCAGCGCCCCTCTCCTGACGATCGTGCTCCTTTTCTCGGGCATCGGGGGGGGAATGGCAACCGCCTATTGCCTCGTCATGAAGACCGTCTCGGGCAAGCGGAAAGAGGGAAGTCCGCCCGGCCACGCGGACGGACCGTAGGAGAGACTTGGCAGCGCACAAGGGCAAAAGGGACCTGGAAAGCTTCTGGAAGCAGTGCCTCAGGCTTGCCCGGGTGCTGGCATTGGGGGGAAGCGTCGTCCTCTACTTCGCCGCCGGCCTTGCTGCGGCGCTGGGGCTGCTGCTGGGCGCCGCGGTCAGCGTCCTGCGATTCCACGTCCGTTACAGGGCGCTCCTTCGGGGGGCGCCCGCAGGGGCGCTGGTGCGACTGCGACTGCTCGGTTACGCGGTGAGCGCCGCCGCCCTGGGCGCCGCCTTCGCCTTCCGGCACGCCCTCAACCCGTGGACGACTGCCGCAGGTCTCCTGTTGATGAACGCCTCAGTGATAGCGACCGAACTGCTTGGCAGGGACGCGGAGCCGCGGGCGGGCAATCCCGCCGGGCCTTGAGGGAGCGAGACAGGGATGGACATAATACCCAGCGCGCCGGTCAGGGTGTGGGGGTTCCCCCTGGAGGGCTTCAACGCGGCGACGCTGTACAACACCTGGCTGGTCATGCTCGTCATCCTCGTGGCGGCCGTGCTGGCGACGCGTTACCTCAGGGCCGTGCCGGGCCGCCTCCAGGCGGCGTTCGAGCTTCTGGCCGAGTTCTTCGACGGGTTGTGCAAGAGCACGCTGGGCGACGAGTACGGGCGCAAGTTCATGCCGTTCATCACGACGCTGTTCCTGTTCGTCATGGTGTCGAACTTCGTGGGCATCATACCCAACTTCCTGGTCGCGCTCGGATGGCCGGGGTTCTATTGCCCGACGCAGGACCTGAACACGCCGGTCGGGCTGGCGCTGGTCGTGCTGTTCGTCGTGCACATCTCCGCCATCCGTATCAAGGGGTTCAGGAGCTGGTTCTGGAGCTTCTACGAGCCGAGCTTCCCGGGCGGAGGCACGGTCATGAGAGCGCTGGGCGTCGTCCTGTTCGCCGGGGGCGCGCTGCTCAGCTACGTCTTCATCCGCAAGTACATGGGGGCGTTCGCGGGGATGGCCCCGGCGCAGCGCGTGGCCCTGGGACTGCTGCTGGGCCTGTTCGTAGCCAACGCGGCGCTGCTGACCACCTACGGCGTGAAGATGGGCCGGGTGCCGAACGTGCTGATGGCGCCGCTGAACTTCGTCGGCGAGATAGGCAAGGCCATCTCCCACCCGTTCCGCCTGTTCGGCAACATCTTCGGCGGGTTCGTGATCCTCGTGGTGGCCGTCAACATCGTCTACCAGATGGGCCTGCCGCCGATCCTGAGAGGGCTGCTCGGTTCGGCGGTGACGGCCGTCATCGGGACGTTCCTGATCTTCTTCTTCGGGCTGTTCATCGGGCTCGTGCACGCGTTCGTGTTCGCCATGCTGGCGCTGGCATACGCGGCAGTGCAAATCAGGGATTAGCGGAGAGACACACGTGGCCGGCGGCATGATGGAAATGATGGCGGGCAGCCTGGACTGGGCCTCGCCCATGGCCGCCGCCCAGTACGTCGCCGCCGGGATAGCCATGGGCTTCGGGGCCATCGGCGCCGGCGTCGGCGAGGGCTACAACGCGGCGGAGGCCGTCGATTCCATCGCCCGCCAGCCCGCCGCGGCGGGCGAGCTGACGCGCGCCATGCTGGTCGGGCAGGCCATCGCGGAGACCAGCGGCATCTTCGCGCTCGTGGTGGCGTTCATCCTGATGTTCATCGGCCCGCAGCCGTGCATGGAGGCGATGGGCGCCTACCTGGGCGCGGGGCTGGCGATGGGGCTCGGCGCCGTCGGCTCGGGCATCGGGGCGGGCATCGCGGGCGCCCGGGCCGCCGCCGGCATCGGTCGCAACCCGCACAGCCGCGGCAGCGTCACCCTGACAATGCTCCTCGGGCAGGCACTGGCGACCAGCCCCTCCGTGTTCGCCCTGGTCGTCGCCGTCATCCTCGCCTTCGCGCAAGGCTTCCAGCGCTACCTGGGCAGCGACATCGCGGTGACCGTCGCGGCCCTGTCCGCCGGCCTCTGCGTGGGTGCGGGCGCAATCGGCCCGGGCTACGGCGCCGGACTGGCCGCCGCCGGCGCGTGCGACGGCGTCAGCCGCCGGCCCGAAGCCAGCATGAACATAACGCGCGTGATGCTCGTGGGCGGGGCCGTCAGCCAGTCCACCAGCATCTACGCGTTCGTGATAGCACTGATTCTGATAATCTTCATCTGACAAAGAGGCGAATCACTCTCGTCGTGGGAGGAGTTGGATCCGATGGAAGAAGCGATCATCAAAGCGGCAGCGCTGCTGGGTGCCGGGCTGGCGATGGGTTTCGGCGCGATCGGGCCGGGCGTCGGCGAGGGCTTCGCGGCCGGCAAGGCCTGCGAGGGCGTCGCCAAGCGCCCCGAAGAAGCGCCCCTGCTGACGCGGACCATGCTGATCGGACAGGCCGTCAGCGAGTCCACGGGAATCTACTCGCTCGTAATCGCCCTGCTGCTGATCTTCGTGGTCGGCTGAGAGGCAGCAGCGAGGTGTCGGCGCGAATCCCCTGACCTCAAGGAGGCAGAGCGGCCCCGATGAAACCGGTTGTCAAGAAGGGGTTGATCATCATTGGCGTGCTGTACGCTGTCACGGTGGCCGTCACGGTGACGAACTTCGTCAAGCAGGCCGAGCCGGTCAAGCCGGAGCTCGTCACCCAGGAGATACAGGAGAGCCTCAACGCCGTGCGCGAGCGCGCCTACGCCCGGGACCCGGACCACATCCGCCCCGACGAGGTCACGCAGAAGGAAGCCGCCCAGCTCCTGCACCTGCTGGCCAGGCGGGGCAAGATCATCAACATCAACTACACGCTGATCATGCAATGCTTCAACTTCGCCATACTGCTGCTGCTGCTCTACGGCATCGCGTGGGAACCGCTGCTGGAGTTCCTCGACAGGCGCCGCCAGCACGTCCAGAGCCAGCTTGACGAGGCCGCACAGCGCAAGAGCGACGCCGAGGCGCTCCAGGACCAGAGGCAGGAGGAACTGGGCCAGCTCAGGGAGGAACGCGGCGACATCATCGAGAAGGCCCGAACGACCGCCGAACAGCAGCGCGACGAGATCATCCAGCGGGCGCAGAGGGAGGCGGAGCGAATCGTCGAGCAGACCCGCGAACGACTGCACGAGGAGTTTCGCAGCGCCAGAACCACCCTCCGCGAGGAGGTGGCCGACCTGACGATCCGCATCGCCACCCGCCTGCTGCAACGGGAGATGGCCGGCGAAGACCACGACAGATTCATCAAGGAAACGCTGGAACGAATGGCGCTGGACCCGCAAGAGGAGCCGACGGGAGAGTGAAAGGATGAGACTGATGGTGCTGAGCCGCAGGTACGCCGAAGCGCTGGCCGACGTCGCCGAGCGCTCCGGGCAACTGGAGAAGGTCCGCGCCGAGCTGAACGCCCTGGCCGAGACCTTTGCCGCCAGCGACCATCTGCGCACCTTCGCCCGAACCGCCCGGCAGAGCCGCAGCGCGAAGAAAAGCATTTTCCGGGCGCTCAGCGAGAAGCTCCGGCTCTCCGGCCCCACCTCGCGCCTGCTCCAGTACCTGGTCCAGAAAAGACGCACCGGTATCCTCGAGCAACTGGCCGAGAGCTACGCCGACGAGGCCGACCGGCGACTGGGCATCGCCACGGCCCACGTGACAAGCGCCGTCCCACTCTCCGACGCGCACCGCGCCCGCATTCAGGCCGGGCTCCAGGACATCACCGGCAAGACGGTCCGCATGTTCGAGTCCATCGACGAGTCCCTGATCGGGGGCTTCCAGGCCAGGCTGGACGGCCTGTTCTTCGACGGAAGCCTGCAGGGACAACTACAGAGAATCAGGGAGACAATCGCCCATGGCGGATGAAGCATCCATCCGGCCCGAAGAAGTCAGCTCCGTCATCCGACAGGCGCTCGAAGGGGGCGAAGCGGCGGCAGACTTCGACAGCGTGGGAACAGTCCTGGAAGTGGGCGACGGCATAGCCCGCGTCTACGGCATCACCGAGTGCCGGGCCATGGAACTGGTCGAGTTCCCCCACGACGTCGTCGGCATCGCCATGAACCTGGAGGAGGACAACATCGGCTGCGTCCTGATGGGCGACGACGAACTCGTCCGGGAGGGCGACCGGGTCAAGCGGACGGGCCGGATCGCCAGCGTCCCCGTCGGCGACGCCCTGCTCGGCCGCGTCATCGACGCCATGGCCCGCCCGCTGGACGGCCGCGGGCCCCTGGAGGCCGCGGACTATCGCGAAGTCGAACGCGTCGCGCCCGGCATCGTCAAGAGACAGCCCGTCAAGGAGCCCCTGCACACGGGCTACAAGATCGTGGACGCCCTGACACCCATCGGGCGCGGCCAGCGCGAGCTTATCGTGGGCGACCGCCAGACCGGCAAGACCGCGCTCGTCGTGGACACCGTCATCAACCAGCGCGACACCGACGTGGTCTGCATCTACGTGGCCATCGGGCAGAAGATGGCCTCCATTGCCCGAACGCTGGAGACCTTCCAACAGGAAGGCGTGATGGACAGGACGGTCGTCGTGGCGGCGTCGGCGACCGCGCCCGCCCCGCAGTGGTACCTGGCGCCCTACTCCGGCTGCGCCATCGGCGAGGAGTTCATGGAGCGCGGCGGCCACGCGCTGGTCGTCTTCGACGACCTGTCCAAGCACGCCGAGGCCTACCGACAGATAGCGCTCCTGCTGCGCCGCCCGCCCGGGCGCGAGGCGTACCCGGGCGACATATTCTACCTGCACAGCCGCCTGCTGGAACGCGCGATGAAGTCCAGCGACGGCAAGATCTGCCCGTCCTGCGGCAAGCTGACTCCGCTGCCCCCCGCCGAGCAGAACGTCGAGCGCCTGGAAGGCGCCCGGGCCTGCGTCCACTGCTCCGCCGACCTCGCCGGCGCCGAGACCGCCAACGGCGGCTCCCTGACCGCACTGCCAATCGTCGAGACGAAGGCCGGGGACATCTCCACCTACATCCCCACGAACCTGATATCCATTACGGACGGGCAGATATTCCTGGAGACCGACCTGTTCCACAAGATGATCCGGCCCGCCATGAACGTCGGCACGAGCGTCTCGCGCGTTGGCAGCGCGGCGCAGATACCCGCCATGAAGAGCGTCGCGGGGGAGGTGAAGCTCTCGCTCGCCCAGTACAGGGAAATGGCCGCCTTCGCGGAGTTCGGGACCGAACTCGACGAAGCGACCAAGCGACAGCTCGCCCGGGGAGAACGCCTGACCGAGCTGCTCAAGCAGGGCCAATACGTCCCCATGCCCGTCGAGTATCAGGTCATCAGCATCTACCTCGGCGTGGAGGGACAGATTGAAGACGTCGAAGTGCCCGACGTGCAGCGGTTCGAGAGCGAGTTCCACACCTTCATCCGCAATGAGAAACCTGAGATAGCGCAGCGGATCGCCGAGAGCCGGAAGCTCGACGAGGAGACGGAGGGGCAACTGAAGGAGGCAGTCGCCGAGTTCAAGCGCACATTTGTCCCCGGCAGGCACAAGGCGCCGGAACGGGAAGAGCCGGAGCAGAAGGAGCCGTCGGAAGGCGAGGAGGCCGAGTAGGCGAGCGCGCATGGCATCGTTCAGGGAAATCAAGACGCGCATCCGCGGGGTGCTGAACATCCAGCAGATAACCCGCGCGATGAAGATGGTCGCGGCGGCGCGCCTGAGGCGCGCCGAGCGCGCCATTCGCTCGCTGCGCCCCTACTCGTCCCGCCTGGACCACCTCTGCGCGCGCTTCCTGCACGGCGCCATCGGGGATGAACACCCGCTGTTCCAGCAGCGCGGCGCCAGCGGCATCGCCGTCCTGAGCATCGCCAGCGACCGGGGCCTCTGCGGGGCATACAACAACCGCGTCGTCGAGGCCACCCGGCAACTGCTCCAGCAGCACGAGGGCGAGGAGCGCTTCGTCCTGGCCGTTGGGACGCGGTGCATAGCCGGCCTCAAGCGCGCAGGCCACTCCGTCCACAAGAGCTACGAAGATGTGTTCAATCCCGTCCACTACCTGACGGCCCGGGCCATCTTTGAGGAGTTGGAGGGGCTCTTCCTGCGCGGAGAGGTGAACGAGGTGCGGATGGTCTTCGCCGAGTTCTTCAGCCCGATGCGGCAGCTTGTCGTCACGCGCGGCCTGCTGCCCTGCGACCGGGAACGACACCATGAAGACCTGCAAGAACACCACGGCCGCGAGTTGCCCGACGGCATGCACGCCGCGCCGGAGAGCATAGAGGAAACCGAGAAGCTGGTCTACGTTTACGAGCCCGACTACGACGTGATCTGCGGCCGCCTGATTGAGCACAACCTGACCGTGCAGATATACCGGGCCCTCCTGGAAGCGCAGGCCAGCGAGCACGGCGCGCGCATGATGGCGATGGACAACGCGACCGAGAACGCAGAAGAGATGGTCGACAGGCTGACGCTGCAAATGAACCGGCTCCGCCAGGAGAGCATCACCCGCGAGATACTCGACGTGGTGGGCGGCGCCGAAGCGATGGAATAACGGACAACAGCCGAAACGCAGAGACCGCAGTGAACGCAGAGAAAAGGGAGACGGACTGGCTGAACTCCATAACGGAGTCCATAATAGGCGCGGCAATCAAGGTGCAATAGTGGCATGTTCAACCGATAGCCATGTGCTTCCGGCTCCCCCGGCGAGACGCCGGGGGCTACCCATTAGGGTAGGCGGGGCGTCTCGCCCCGCTGCGTCGCTCAGAGGTAACTCGAAAGACCCAGGGCGACTTTCTTGTCGGGCCACTGGGCGCTGGGGCCCGGCCTGTTGATCAACTTCAACGTGAAAACGTTGAGGGACGGCGTGCACCGGATTGTGAATGATTTCCCGGAGCCTTTGCCGTCTCAGCGGTCTCCGCGTTCTCTGCGTTGAACAGCTGTTTGCAGGATAACGAGCGACGAGGGGTAACACCGAATGCCAGGAGAAGGGAAGGTCCTTCAGATCATCGGCCCCGTGGTGGACATCGAGTTCGCGCCGGAGGAGCTGCCGGCCCTCTACAACGCCGTCCACATCCAGAGAAGCGACAAGGGCGAGACGCTCACGCTGGAGGTCGCGCAGCACCTGGGCGACAACGTCGTCCGCTGCGTCGCCATGGCCCCGACGGACGGAATGTCGCGGGGACAGACGGCGCGCGACGCCGGCGAGCCTATCACGGTGCCCGTCGGGGAGGCCACGCTCGGGCGGATCATGGACGTGGCGGGCAACCCCATAGACGAACTCGGCCCCATCGAGGCGGAACAGCGCTGGCCGATCCACCGAAACGCCCCGCCCCTGTCCGAGCAGTCCGTCGAGACCACGCTGCTGGAGACGGGACTGAAGGTCATTGACTTCCTCATCCCCTTCCCCAAGGGCGGCAAGATCGGCGCCATCGGCGGCGCCGGCTGCGGCAAGACCGTGCTCCAGCGCGAGCTGATACGCAACATCGCCATCGAGCACGGCGGGCGCAGCGTCTTCAGCGGCGTCGGCGAGCGGACCCGCGAGGGCAACGAGCTGTGGCTTGAGATGCGGGAGAGCGGCGTGCTGGACAAGTGCGCCCTGATCTACGGGCAGATGAACGAGCCGCCCGGGGCGAGGTTCCGCGTCGGGCTGGCCGCCCTCTCGGTCGCCGAGTGGTTCCGGGATGAGACGGGCGGGGACGTCCTGCACTTCGTGGACAACATATTCCGCTTCGTCCAGGCCGGCAGCGAGGTCAGCGCCCTGCTGGGCCGCCTGCCCTCGGCCGTCGGATACCAGCCGACGCTGGGCACGGAGATGGGCGAACTCCAGGAGCGCATCTCCAGCACGCGCAAGGGCTCCATAACCAGCGTGCAGGCCATATACGTGCCGGCGGACGACTTCACCGACCCGGCGCCGGCCGCCACCTACGCGCACCTGGACGCCACGATATTCCTGACCCGCGAACTCGCCGCACAGGGCATCTACCCCGCCGTGGACCCGCTGCTCTCAACTTCCCGCGTGCTCGAGCCGCGCGTCGTCGGCCAGCGCCATTACGGCGTGGCGCAGGAGACCAAGCGCATCCTGCAACGGTTCAAGGACCTCCAGGACATCATCGCCATCCTCGGCATGGACGAGCTGAGCGAGGAGGACAGGGTCACCGTCCGGCGGGCGCGGCGGCTGCGAAACTTCCTCTCGCAGCCGTTCTTCGTGGCCGAGCAGTTCACCGGCATGTCGGGCGCTTACGTCAACCGCGACGACGCCGTGGACGGCTTCGAGGCCCTCGTCGAGGGCAAGGGCGACGACCTGCCTGAGCAGGCGTTCTACATGGTCGGCACGTTCGCGGACGCGCAGGAGAAGGCCAAGAAGCTGCAGTAACGGGGGGCCGCCGTGCACATCAGGATCACCACGCCGGAGAGGACCGTCTTCGAGGCCCGCGACGCCGAGCACGTGCTGCTGCCGTCAGAGGCCGGCGAACTCGGCGTCCTGCCCGGCCACATGCCCATGGTCTGCACGCTCCAGGTCGGACGCATCCGCGTGGACCTGCCGGAGACGACCATCCAGATGGCCACGAGCGGCGGCTTCGCGGAGGTGCTTAACGACGATGTCTCCGTCCTGGCGGACACTGCCGAGAAGGCGGAGGAGATCGACGTCGAGAGGGCGCGCCAGGCCCGCCAGCGCGCCGAAGAGCGCCTGAAACGCCGCACAGAGGACACGGACATCGTCCGCGCCCACGCCGCCCTCGCCCGTGCCATCAACCGCCTCCACGTCGCCGGTGCCGAGTGACCGAGCGCGGGCAACGATCCCTCAACCGGCGGTCATTCCTCCAGGCTTCCGAACTCGTATGCGCCAATGTCGGACGCGCTTCCGACGGGACGCGGCTTGCCGGAGAGGTCGAATGGCACGGGCACCTGCGCGCCGGCGTCCACGGCCGGGCTGCCGGCCCGGAGGCGGAAGTCGCCCTTCTCCGCGAAAACGAATCTCGGATCGCCGACCACTGCCCCCTCCTCGGCGCCCGCCGGCACATCCCCGTCGTACAGGTTGTTCCTCCGCTCCGCCTCTCCCTGGTAGATGACGCCGGCGTTCCCGCAGAAGATGTTGTTCGCCACCCGCAAGCCCGTGCCGGACGCGTCGAAGATATTGTCCTGGTTGGCGTAGAACGTGTTGTGATAGACCTCGGTGCCGACCATCCCCTTCATGCTGCCGAACACCCTTGCGCGGTGTCCGCGGAACACGTTATTGCGCACCATGAGCCCCTCGACGCCGATCAGCCACATGGCCAGCAGGTTCTCGGAGAAGTAGTTGCCTTCCACAAGGACGTGCTTGATCACGTCCGTCTTGCGGCCCGTGGATATGCCGACGCCTCCACCGGGTCCCCATCCGTTGTGGTGAATGAGGTTGCGACGGATGATCGTGTCCCTGGTGTAGTGGGTGTTAATGCCGAGCCCGGATGAGTGGTGAGTGTTGTTGTCCTCGATTAGGAACGTATCGCCGCGGAAGTAGATGTTGTGCTGGTACTTGGCGCTGCTGCCGTTGTTGTCGAACTCGGAGTGGCGGATCACCATGTGGTCGCCGGCCCCCCCCAGCCAGCCCCACTGCGAGTTGTTCCGGAACAGGCACTCTTCAACGAAGATGAACCGGTTCGGCTCCGCCCCTCCCCCGCCCGGAAAGATGCCTATGTTGAACCCCTCGATGGTCAGGCGGCGCAGCACCAGGTGGTTGACCGTCGTCGGTCCCCCTCCCCGGGTGAACACGGCCCTGTCCCCCTTGCCTCCTCCCTGGCAGTCCAGGTCCTCCAACACGACCCCGTCAATGGACGGCCTGAACAGTGCGCCCGAATCGCACCGGACGACCGGCCTGGGGCCCTCGCCGTACGCGCCGACCACTGCGGGCCTCGCGGCATCCACTGGGCGACCATGTCGCCAGAACTCAACGTTGGAAGCCGCGAACGTATCCCCGCGCCGCAGAAAGAAGCGCGTCCCCGGTTCCGCGTTCGGCAGCCCTACCTTCAGCATGTCCAGGCTCTTCCAGGGCGTCTGCGGATTCCGGGCCTGCTCCGGGCTCCGGCTGTCGTCGCCCTGGCTGGAGGAGAAGTAGTAAACCGGCCCCGACGGCTCAACGACAGTCAGCGTCACTGTGGCCAGCGCCACTGCGCCCGACGAGTCGTGCACCGCCAGCCTGACGGGATACGTCCCGGGCCGCTCGAACCGGTGCGCCGCGAGCCAGCCGTGCTCGAAGCGCCGGTTGTGCGGCGATTCGTCGCCGAAGTCCCAGTCGTACCGCACGATCTCGCCCTCGCCCGGCGCGCTCTTCAGGGCGTCGAACATCACCGACAGCGGCGCCTCGCCCCGCGTCAGGCTGGCCTCGATGACGGCCACGGGCTCCGCAGACGCGCAGCGCAACGCGACGAAGCAGGACCACAAGCACAGCACGACCAGTATCCGCGCCTTCATCGCGCACTCCTCCGACACCGATGTCTTGAGAACCGCCCGAACGCGGCGCAGGCGGCCCGACTGCGGAACGGCCGTCACTTCAAGAACAGTTCGATCACCGGCACGGTGACGTTCGGCTTCCTGACCGGCAGCTCGAGCGTCAGCAGCGTCGCGCGCCTGTCCTCCTTCATCGCGCCGTAGGACGCCTCCGGCACGCGCGCCAGCATCTTGACCTCGGACGCGTCGTTCAGAAGCTGCGCGTATTCCACGCGCTCGGCCATGCCGTCCAGGTGCACGTGCTTGAACGGCCAGCTGAACACGTGCAGGTAGAGCCGGTTCGTCTCCGGGTTGTAGGTGAACCGGCAGTCCTCGGGGCAGGCGAACTCGTCCGGCGCCTGCGTGCAGCCGTAGATCGACCGGCCGTGCCGCACCATCCACTCGCCGATGCCGCGCAGCCGCTCCAGCGCGCGTTCGTCGAACTCGCCCCGCCCGGTCGGGCCGACGTTCAGCAGCAGGTTCCCCCCCTTGCTCACCACGTCCACGAGCATCCACACTAACTGGTCAACGGACTTCCATGACTGCTCGTCGCGATGGTAGCCCCAGGACCCGCTGAAGGTGTGGCACGCCTCCCAGATGACGGGCTTCCCGTCCACGCGCACCCACTCGCGCGGCACGAACTGCTCGGGCGTCTTGACGTCCTGGTCCACCTGGAGGCGGTCGTTGATGATGATACCGGGTTGAAGCTCCCTGACCATCCGGATCAGCTCGTCGGCACGCCACTCGTCCCTGCCCTTGCCCGGGAACCGGTCCGACGCGCCCACCGAGAAGTCGAACCACATGATGTCCACCTTGCCGAACCCGGTCAGCAGCTCCCGCGTCTGCGCGTGCAGGTAATCCACGTAGCGGTTCAGGTTCCGCTCGGCGTCCCCCGCGATCCACTCCTCGTTCTCGCGCATCGGGTGGACCCTGTCGGTCGTGTAGTCCGGGTGGTGCCAGTCCAGCAGGCTGTGATAGAACCCGACCTTCAGGCCGCGGGCGCGGAACGCCTCGACCATCGGGTCCAGCAGGTCGCGCCCGGCCGGCGTGTTGGGTGCCTTGTAGTCGGTCTGCTCCGTGTCCCAGAGGCAGAAGCCCTCGTGGTGCTTCGTCGTCACGACGAAGTATTTCATGCCCGCGCCGGCGGCCGCGTCCGCCCACGCGCCGGGGTCGTAGAGGTCGGGGTCGAAGTGTTCGAAGTACCTGCGGTACGCCTCGTCGTCCATCTGCTCGTGGCTCTTTAGCCACTCGTGCCGCGCGCCGAGCGCGTAGAGGCCCCAGTGGATGAACAACCCGAATCGGTCGTGAACGAACCAGCCCGTCTCGCCGGGCGTGGGTTCCGGTTTCAGCGTCATGCGACACCCTCCCAAGAACAGGGGCACGCGGATGCGGCCCGACAGGCCAACAGGTTATCGCGGGCGGGCCTTGCCCGCAAGGGGCGCAGCCCCGTTACCAGACGCCGCCCAGAGTCCAGGCGTCCAGGGCGGCAAGGCTTGCGCCGCAGCCCCGCGCGAAGAGCTTCACGCCAAGGCTGTCGGGGCCGGGGTACACCCGGCCGGTCACAACGGCGCGGCCGTCGTTGACGAAGACCTCAACGGAGGAACGGTCCACGAATACGTGCAGCTTGAGCCTCTCTCGGGGGGATTGATCGAGGGGCGCGGCGCTGACGGGAGCCGCGACTTTCAGGCCGGACCGGCGCCAGTCCACCAGCAACTGCCGGCTCTCCCGGTCGCAGGTGATGGGCGTCTCGTCGCTGCCGTCCGGGGAGCACCGGACGGCTATCCCGAACTGCCCCTCGCGGCCCGGGCCCGGCTCGAACTCGGCCTTGATCTCCAGCGTATCCCCGCAGACCTCCTCCAGGACAACCTCGGAGCCCGGATCGAGGTCCACGTCCGCCAGACGCTCGTGTTTGCCGCGAAGGGACTTCAGCTCGGGAACGGGCGTGAAGCGGAGTCCGCCCTCCGGCGAGAGGGCCACCAGCCGCGGCAGCGTCAGGGCGCCCGCCCGGCCGTAGTCCATGCTGGGAGACGCGCCCTCCCAATCCCGCATCCAGCCGAACATGATGCGCCGGCCGCGGTCGTCCAGGAACGTCTGGGGCGCATAGAAGCCCGGCCCGCAGTCCGCATCGGACTGATGCCCCGGCGCGAAGCGCCCCGCCGCGTAATCCATCTCGCCGACGATGCAGATGCTCCTGGGCCGCTCCAGCCCGATCGGGGAGCAGACCAGGACGTGCCGCCCGCCGAGCGGGAAGAGGTCCGGGCACTCCCAGACGCGCCCCTGCGTGCCGTCGCTTCGGGCGACGACGCCCCGGTACTCCCACCGGCGCAGGTCGCGCGAGCGATAGAGCAGCGCCTTCCCCACGCCGTCCCGGCCCGACCCGACGACCATGTGCCAGAGGTCATCGTGCCGCCAGACCTTCGGGTCCCGGAAATCCTGCGACCCGTCCGGCGGCACCTCGGCGATGACGGGGTTGCCCGGGTGCTTCGAGAACTCCCGCCCGTCCGCGGTGGTCGCGACGCATTGGAACTGGCCCTGCCCCGTGCCCGTGTAGACGAGCGTAAGCCGGCCGCCGTCGTCCACGGCGCTGCCGGAGAAGCAGCCCCCTCCCCCGCCCTCCGGGCGCTCGTACGGCTCACTCGGCGCCAGGGCGACGGGCAGGTGCTCCCAGTGCACCAGGTCGGCGCTCGTGGCGTGGCCCCAGTGCATGGCGCCCCACCAGGGCGCATAGGGGTTGTGCTGGTAGAACAGGTGGTAGGCGCCGCCGAACTGGATGAGCCCGTTCGGGTCGTTCATCCACCCCGAGGGGGCCATGAAGTGGTAGGCGAGGCGGTGCGGGTCCTGCGCCGCTCTTGCAGCGCCCGCAAGGGCCGCTCTGGTCCCCGCGTCCGCAATCTCCCGGTGAGTCTCCAGTGACATCGCCGCCTCACGGTAAGGGAACAAGACGGCACTCTACCACGAAGGGGCGGACGATACACGGGCAAGCGGCAAACGCTGACATCGAGCCGACGGTTGAAGGCCCGCGGCCAGCACCTTATTCTGTCCGCCCTGACACCGCGACGAGGGGGCGCCGGCAGTGAACGCCGGAGAACGAATCAGGGCGACGTACCGGTTCGAGCCCGTGGACCACCTGGTCCGCCGAGAGTTCTACATCTGGGGAGAAGCCATCGAACGGTGGCTAACGGAAGGGCTGCCCGACGACTACGGCGAGAGGAACCTGTTCAGCTTCGACCCCTCCGGGCAGGTCGGCATCGGGCTTGACCTGGGCTGGTGCGAGCCGCCGTTCCTGCCCCGCTACGAAGAGAAGGTCATCCGCGAGGACGGCGCCACAGAGATCATCCAGGACTTCGCCGGGCGATGGCTGCGCGTGTTCAAGGGACGCAGGCACGGCTTCATGCCGGACTACGTGCGGCACCCCGTCACCGGTTGGGACGACTGGGAAGGAGACGTCGCACCGCGGCTGGCCGTCCGGGACGAACGCCGCTACGAGGGCCTGGAGGAGAATTGCCAGGAGGCCGCCCGGCGCGCCGAGGCCGAGTCTGTCATGACCCGACAGGGCATGGTCGGCGGCTACATGTACCTGCGCGCGCTGATGGGGCCGGAGGAGGTGCTCTACGCCTTCGTGGACGAACCCGACCTCATCCACGCCATGATGCGGCGGTGGGCGGAACTGATGAACGCCGGCCTCGCGCGCATACAGCAGCACACGCCAATCGATGAACTCGGCCTCGGCGAGGACATCTGCTACAACCACGGCCTGCTCATCTCACCGGACATGGTCAGGGAGTTCCTGCTCCCCTACTACCAGGACGTGGTCGGCAAGGCGCGCCGGCGCCAGGAGCGGCATCTATACTTCCACGTGGACACGGACGGCTGGGCCGAGCCGGCGGTCCCGCTCTACCTGGAGGCCGGCATGGACGTGATGAGCCCGTGGGAGGTGGCCTCGGGCTGCGACGTGGTGCGCATCGGCCGACAGTGGCCGGAACTGGTCATGGCCGGCGGCATCGACAAGCGCGTCCTGGCCCGGGGCAGGGACGCCATCGACCGGCACCTCGAGCACATACTGCCCGCGATGGTCGAGCGCGGCGGCTACATACCCACCTGCGACCACGGCGTGCCGGACGACGTGAGCCTGGAGAGCTACCTGCACTACCGGCGCCGCGTCTGCGAGCTGGACCACTGAGCGACCTGCGCCGGCGCGGACGCTGCACCGTCAGCCCTGGCCGGGGTCGCCCGCGCCTTCGCCACCTGCAGTCCCGTCCCTGTAATCCTCGGCGCGGTGGCGGATGATCTCGCCCTCGACCATGTAGACGACGTCCTCGGCGATGTTGGTGGCGTGGTCCGCTATGCGCTCCAGGTGGCGGGAGGCCGACAGCAGGTGTATCAGGCCCTCCATGTGCTCTGGGGTCTTGCGGATGCTCTCCTGGACCTGGATGTACATCTGCCGGTTGATGGCGTCCACGGCGTCGTCGGCGGCGCAAACCTCGCGTGCGAGTCGGGCGTCCATGTTGACCAGGGCGTCCAGGCTCATCTTGAGCATCTGCTGGGCCTCGCGGGCCATCTTCCCGAAGTCCAGGGGGAACTGCGCGGCCCCGTGCTCGCTGATGTAGAGCGCCCGCTCGGCGATGTTGACGGCCAGGTCCCCTATGCGCTCCAGGTCGCTGTTGAGCTTCAGCACGGCCACGATGAACCGCAGGTCAATGGCGACGGGCTGGTAGAGGGCCAGTATCTTGAGGCATTCCTCCTCCAGGTTGACCTCGGCCTGGTCCACGTCCACGTCCCGCTTGATGACGTCCTCGGCCAGGGCGGCGTCCCTGCCTTCGAGCGCCTGGACGGCTTTGCGGACGCCGTCCTCGACGACCGCCCCCAGGGACAGGACCTCTCGCTTCAGCTTGTCCATCTGTCTGTGCAGGTGTTTGGGCATGTTCGTTTCATCCGAATCGACCCGTGATGTAGTCTTCCGTCCGCTTCTGGCGAGGCTTGGTGAAGATCTGCTGCGTGGGGCCGAACTCGATCAGGGCGCCCTCGTAGAGGAAGGCCGTGAAGTCCGAGACCCGCGCCGCCTGCTGCATGTTGTGCGTGACGATGACGATAGTGTATTGCTCGCGCAGTTCGCCTATCAAGTCCTCGATGCGGCTCGTCGCCTTGGGGTCCAGCGCCGACGTGGGCTCGTCCATCAGCAGCATCTCCGGGTCCACGGCGAGCGCCCTGGCGATGCAGAGGCGCTGCTGCTGGCCGCCGGACAGGCCGAGGGCGTTGGCGGAGAGGCGGTCCCTCACCTCGTCCCACAGGGCGGCCCTGGTCAGGCTTCGCTCGACGATCCCCGCAAGCTCGTTCCTGCCGCTCACCCCGTGGATGCGCGGCCCGTAGGCGACGTTGTCGAAGACGGATTTCGGGAACGGGTTGGGCTTCTGAAAAACCATGCCTATCCGCCGCCGCAGGGCGACCACGTCCACCCGGGGGCCGTAAACGTTCTCACCGTCGAAGATCAGTTCCCCCTCGGCCCGGCAGCGCG
This sequence comes from uncultured candidatus Brocadiaceae bacterium, assembly GCA_964592385.1. GTDB lineage: Bacteria > Planctomycetota > Brocadiia > SM23-32 > SM23-32 > CAZQEQ01. The sequence continues at coordinate 19,401 of CAZQEQ010000064.1, forward strand.
GTATCAGGTCGTTCATGCGGTTGACGGCGCGCAGGTACGTGCTCTTGCCGCACCCGCTCGGCCCGATGATGGCCGTCACCTGCGCCCGCGGCACGCCGAGGGTCACCTTCTTGACGGCCTCGTTGTCGCCGTAGAAGACGGAGAAGTCCCGGCTGTAGACGTGACAGGAATCCTGCGGGGGCAACTCCAGGGGCCCGCTCTGCTGCGTGATGTCTTCAGCGGACAGCTTGATCATGCTCAGCCTCTCAGTTTCCTCGAAATGCGCGCGCGCAGGATGAGCGCGGCGGCGTTCAGCAGCAGCACCAGGAGGATCAGAACCATCACCATGCCGAACTGCACGTGCGGGATCTCCTGGCCGGACGGGTTCTCCGTGACCACTGAGTAGATGCTGTACGGCAGGGCCGGCGACGCCGAGGAGAAGACTTGCCACGGCTTGAGCGCGGCCCCAACGGCCACCGCCGCCGTGAACAGGATGGGCGCCGTCTCGCCGGCGGCCCGACCCATGCTGATGATGATGCTGGTGATTATCCCGGGCAGCGCCGTCGGGAAAACCACCTTGACTATGGTGCGCCACTTGGTGGCTCCCATGCTCAGGGAGGCCTCCCTGTACGTCTGAGGGACCATGCGAATGGCCTCCTCCGAGGCCCGGATAACCGTCGGCAGCACCAGACACGCCAGCGTGAGACACCCGACGAACACGCTCTTCGGCATGTGAAGAGTGCGCATGAAGAAGGCGAGCCCGAACAGGCCGAAGACCACGCTGGGAACACCGGCCAGAGTGCTGATGCAGGTCCGAAGCAGGCTGATGAAGCGACTGTCCCCCGCGTACTCCGTCAGGTATATCGCCGCGATTATCCCCAGGGGAGCGGCCACGACCATGGCGCCCAGGGTCAGGTAGAACGTCCCCAGCAGAGGCGCCCATATGCCGCCGAAGAGGTTGTCGTCGTAGTCCACGTCGAACAGGAAGCGCCAGTAGAACGTCCACCGGGGCCGCAACATCCGCTCGATGTTCTGTTCC
>CAZQEQ010000065.1:0-20238 GCA_964592385.1 uncultured candidatus Brocadiaceae bacterium
TCGAGGATGCCGGCCAGGCGCTCCGGGTCCACGTATATCTGGCCGCATATCAGTTCCAGGAAGCCCTCCGTCTTCACCCGCTCGGACGGCCTGTAGCCCAGGTCCTGATACATCCGCCCGAAGCCGCCCGAGCCGCTCATGAACCGGCGGATGACGTCCCACGTCAACGGCGTCGGGTAGCGGAGCGTCTCCGCCAGGTTGTAGATGGCCCAGACACGGCGCTGGTCGCCGGCGATGCTGCGCAGGCGCGCGATTTCGTCCTCGCGGGCGACCTCGGCGTCCTGCACCACCTCCAGGCCGCGGATCGGCCGGCTCTGAAGGAGGGCGAACCGCCCCTCCGAGATGCCCCACTCGATGTCCATCGGCATCCCGAAGTACTCCTCGACGCGCAGCCCCAGTTCGCACACCTCCCGCACCTGCTCGGCCGTCAGGCAGCGGGCATTCGGGTCGTACTCGCTCTCGTCTCCCAGGGCCCGAACGGCGTGCGCCTTCTTGCCGACGACGGTCTTGAAGTCGCCGAAATCGCTCCGGCTCACCGTGAACCGGTCCGGGCTCACGTCGCCCGACACGACCGCTTCTCCCAGGCCGTAGGACGCCTCGATGATCATGCGGTCGGCCGTCAGGCTGTTGGGGTCCTGCGTGAACAGGATGCCGGAGACCTGCGAGGGGAACATGGCTTGGACGGTCACGCCCGTGCCGTTGAGGCCCCGGATGTCATTGCGCTTGCGGTACTCGACGGCGCGGTCATTGTTCCAGGAGCGAAAGACGGCGTTGATGCACTCGACCAAGAGCGTCCAGGGCTCCTTGGGGAAGGGCTGGCCGACATGCTCCTGATAGATCTCAAGGGCGCGCCGCGCCGTCTCCTCCGACGCGCCTCTGGCAGCCAGGTCGCGGATGCGGCCGAGGACGTCCGCGCCCAGGTCCGCAGTTGTCCCGGCGAACATCACGATGAACTCGACGTAGACGCCCCAGAAGTGCTCGCCGTCGCCCAGGTCCCACGCCAGGTCCGGGTGAAGACCGACGTTCAGCAGCGTGTCCATCATGCCCGGCATGGACCGCGCGGCGCCGGAGCGCACGGAGAGCAGGAGTGGCCGCTTCCCCTTGCCGTATTGGCGGCCCGTGTCCTTCTCCAGGCGCTTGAGCCCCTCGCGCACCTGGCGCTCCAGGTCCTGCGGCCAGGTGTGCTCATGCTGGAAGAAGTACTCGCAGCACTCGGTCGAGATGACGAACGCGGGCGGGACCGCCAGCCCGGCGCCGCTCATCGCCTGGAGGCTCGCACCCTTGCCGCCGAGCAACTGCTTCGGCTCCTGCACGGACTCCGGCAGGGGATCCGCTATGTGATAAACCCACTGTCTGCCGCCGCTCACTGCCACTTCCCCGCGCGGATGAAGCCGCGCTCCTCGGTCGCAAAATAAACGTGCGACCTGACCAGGATCATCGGCGACGATAACGCGCCGAGCCAGGACGTGTCCATCCACCTGCCCTGCGACCCGTCCTCCACTCGATAGTAATGGAGGCTGCCCTCCGCAGCAAAGAGCGCCGTGCCGCGGACCAGCATTGGCGTGACGCTCGGCAGCGCCCCGGGCACGCGCGCCGCAACCGTCCCGTCCTGCGGGTCAATCAGCACCAGCTCCGACTGCGCCGTCACGCAGGCCACGTGCGAGCGCCCCACCGTGAAGGCGCCCGCCACCGCCCCGATCTCAGCACGCCACGCTAGGCTCCCGTCCAGCAGGCTGCGGGCCTCCAGCCCTTGCGCCGTGCCGACGAGGACGCCCTTCTTGCGCACGACCGGCCCGGCCGTCGGAGCGGCGTCGAGCGGCGCTTCCCACAGCACCTCCCCGCCCTCGCTGTCCAGCGCCAGCAGGGCTGCCGGCGACTCGGTCGCCACGACCATGATCGCCCCGGCCCGATCAGGCGGCCCGACCAGTGGACCGACGTCCCTCGACCAGCGGACGGCCCCCGAGAGATCGATGCACGCGAGCGAACCCGCCCTGCCTTGCACGCAGACGCCATCCTCCCAGAGCACAAATGCGCCCGAGGCATCCGCATCGAGCGCGACGCTCCAGCGCTCCTCGCCGGTGGCGGAGTCCAGGCAGTAGAGCTGCCGCCCGGCGTCGCCGGGGGATCCGTCGGCGCAGAGGACGGCGTCCTCGCTGCACGCCGGTGATTGCCAGACCCCGTTCGGCGTCTCGAAGAACCAGAGCTCTTGCGGCGGCTCCCTGCCCTGCTCGGTGTCTGTCAGGCAGGTCAATCCCTTCTTCGGCCTGTCGGCGAACGGTACGAACAGCCTGACCTCACCCGCGGCGGCTGGCGCCACAATCGTCACGGGCGCGTCGGCCGCGGCCTCCCTGTCGGGATAACCCCACAGCAACGATCCCCTCTCCGGAAGCGTACTGCCGTCAAGCGTGCCGCCCAGGCCCGGGCCGGCCAGCGCTCCCGCCCAGATGGGCGGCTTCCCGGCGCCGCCGGGTTCTCCCACGCAGAGGAGCCCGTACTTCTCCGTCCCGACGTAGACGTGCCCCCTCGCCACGGCGGGGGAACTGAGGAACACGCCCTCCGTGCCGAGCGGCACGTCCCACACGGGGGTCATGGTCTCGGTTTCGAGCCCGTAGAGCCTTCCCGACGCGGTGACGAAGTAAACGTGCCCCCCCGTGCACGCCGGGGAGACCATGATGGGGCCGTGGGCGTCCCACCTGCCCACGGGGCGGCCCTGCTGTGAGACGCAATAGAGATTGCCGTCGCGCGAGCCGAAGTAGAGGTTCCCGTCAGCGGCTGCGACGGCGCCGAGGACGGTGCGGGAGACCTTGAAGGCCCAGCGGTCGGCGGGGTCCGAGATGCTGATGCCCCAGACCTCGCCGGCCGGTTGGAGGCGCGCCTTCGCCGCGTCGAGCTCGGCCTGGTCCGCGCCCGCGTTGGCCAGCTTGCGCAGCTCGGCCTGCTCGACCTCCTCGGCGGTCTGGATGAAGTTGCCGTTCCCCATCCCCACGAAGACCCTGTCGCCGACGACCGTGGGCGGGCACATGACGGGATACGGTGTCTCCACGCGCCAGACCTCATCCCCCGTCTCTGCGTCGAGGCAGCAGACGGCGTTGCCCGCCATGCCCAGGCCCACGAAGACCTTGCCGTCAACGACGGCCGGCGGCGTCTCGGCGTCGGGGTAGCGGTCGCCCGGCACGTGCCACACGACGGTGGCCTGGCCGTCCGCCCCCGGCTCGAGATCGAAGCAGTAGTAGCCGTCGTCCCCTGCGCCTATGTAGACCCGCCCCTCATAGATGCACGGCGAGGACTCGACGTGGCTCTTGGTCTCGTATTCCCACAGGACCTTCCCCTGCCCCTCCAGGCTGACGTCGAAGCAGAAGACGCGGGCGTTCGTCGTGAAGTGCAGTCCCTCGCCACAAACAAGGTACCCGCCGGAGACGGCTGGCGAGGAGAACGTGGCCCGGTAGCCGTCCGGCTGCGTCTTCCACACGACCGCACCCGTGTCGGCGTCCAGGCAGTAGATGGCGCCCCTGTCCCTGTAGATGCCCTTATCGGCTGAGGTAACGTAGACGCGGTTGCCCACGACGGTGGGCGACGAATAGAACGTCTGGACCTCGCTGTCGAAGGCCCAGACCAGGCCCCCCTGCGCCGGGTCCGGCGAACCGGGCACGGCGCCCCGTCGGTCCGGGCCGCCGCGAAACATGGTCCACTCGTGCCGGGCCGCTTCGGCCTCCGTGACGGCCCTGCTCTGCGGGAAGATGAGCGGGACGAGGTGAACCAGGGCCACGACGGCGGCCGCCGCGCCGAGAACGGGCACCTTGAGCCGCCAGAGCAGCACCAGCGCCCTCTTCATGGCGGACGGCTTGAACAGGGCCACCACGCCGCTCAGCAGGGCCACCAGGAGTCCGGGCAGGATGGCGAGCAGGACCTGGATGGGGCCGACCAGGACCGGCACCACGCCAAGAGGCTGAACAGGAAACAACATGCCGTGCTCCCACGCTCGGGCGAACGAACGGTAAACGGGGGGCTATTCCTGACCGGCCCGGACAATGCCGTCGCGTCCGAGCAGGACCCGCACGGGCCCGCTTTCCAGGATGACGCGCGCCTCCTGCTCCACTCCGCCGGGGAACCGCCACTTGAGCGTCACCGGGCCGGGTCGTTCCCGGGCGAAGAAGGCGTCCGAGATGCCCGCGGTGACGCTCCAGGCACCGAGGCACCGCACGCCGTCCCAGCCGGTCACCGCGACCGGGCCGGCCGTGCCCTGGCCCGAGGCCAGCCCGGCGCGAACACTCAGGCCGGGGCCGTATTCGAGCGCGCGCAGCACCGCCCAGACCGTACCGTCCGTCAGCACGGTCACCAGATCCTGCGCGCCGTCGCCGTTCAGGTCGACCAGCACGCCTCCCCTCTGGCCGGCAACGGACTCGCCAAAGAAATCGCCCTTCACGACGTCCATCTCGGCCGCGAAGCCGAAGGTCGCGAACCCGCGACTGAAGAACGGGTGCGGCGCGACGCGCCTATAGAATATCACGAAGTCCTGCCGGCCGTCGCTGTTGAAGTCGCCGACGGCGCCGCCGCTGTTATTCTCCTTAGCGATGTAGTCCGGCTCGCCCACGTGCCAGTTGTTCTCGAACGCGCCGCCCGAGCGGTTCACCCAGAGGAACTGCCCCATCTCGCCCATGAAGATCAGGTCCAGTCGCCCGTCCGCGTCGAAGTCGCCCGGGTAGGCGCTCGCCTCGCCCTCGCCGGAATAAAGGTAGCCGCACTGCTTCGGCGCGGCGAACGCGCCGCCGCCCTCGCCCTTGTAGAACAGGCCGCCCTCCTCGAAGGGCTGAACGACATCGACAATGCTATCCCCGTCGAAGTCCGCCGCGACGCAGGCCCTGGCGAGTCCCAGCTCCGCGCCCGCGAACTCGCCCTCCGCCGTCTCGACCAGCTCTCGCCCGAACAGCGCCCCGCTCTCCTGCGGCAGGATGAGGGTCGGAACGGCGCGCGTGCTCAGGAGAATGCCGGCGCGGCCAGCCAAGCCGGCGTCCAGGGGGGACAGCCCGATGCACTCGCCCTCTACTGACAGTTCGGCGGCCGCTTTCTCGAAGGTCCCCGCTTGGGACTGCGCGAGGACGCGCAGCGCGGCCCCGTCCCAGCATGCCAGGTCCAGCCGGCCGTCGCCCGTGCAGTCGGCGAACGTCGCGCATCGGGACTTGCCGGCCAGCTTCAGCGACGCCGTGACGTCCTCGAAGGCCTCGCCATCGGCCTTGCACCGGAAGGCGCGGTCACCGCCGTCGGTCGCCACGAAGAGCGTCGGCAAACCGCCGCCCTCCAGGTCAACGGCCAGCACTCCCGTGGGACTGCCCTCGACGCGCCCGAGTTGCACCTTCTCCGCCCACTGCGCGCCCGCACGCACGGGCACGACGGCGTCCGGGTCCGCCAGGATGTACCTGACGCACCCGCGCAGCATGTCCGTCCTGCCGTCCCAGACCGCCTTCATGTCGGCCATGTCTTCGATGAGCATCCACGGCCCGTCTGCCTCGCGCCTGACCACGCCGAACCACATGCCGCCGAGGCTGATGACTCCGGAGCGGGCGGGCCCACCGCCCTCCGGGTTGCTCAGGAACATGAGCGCGTCCACGCTCTCGGGCTCCTCGTAGAAGACCTCCTCCCTGATGCGCTCCAGCAGGAACTCATCGGCCGACCGCAGCGCAAGCTCCTCCGACGGGGCTTTTCCCTTCATTTCCTCCACCACTTTGGCGGACATGCTGCCCTCATCGTTCACGGCCCCCGCCTGGAGGAACACGATGTGGTCGCTCTGCCTGGTCAGGTGCAGCGGCGTGAAGCTCGGGTTGATCAACGCCCGCGCATCCGTCGCCGCCACCAACGCCAGGACCGCACAAGCCAGAAGCATCGGCACGCCATCCGTCCTGCCGGCACGCCTTCCGCAATGACCTCTTGCCATCCACGTTTCCCTTTCGCTCAGGTTCCTTGCAGGCGCAGCCGCGAGAGCCGTCACCATAAGGCGGCTCACGGGCGCACAGCAGCCTTCATCTGGTCGAACGCGAGAAGGTCCCATCGGAGTGGGAATGGTCCCCTGACTGGGTCTCCGGGGGCTTCGGACCATCGAAGCAATGGCCTGGACCTCAGCGCGCTTCCCAGCTGCCCGAGCGGCGCGCGCGCCTCTTCCCAACTTCACAGGCCTCCCACAAGGCACATGGTACCCCAACATGCCGCTCGTATCAAGCCGCGCCGCAACTGGGCCAGCGGCCGGCGGGGAAAGTTGCGCGAGATCGGGCGCTCCACGCACCCAGACCGGCCGATACGTTTGACTTTGCGCTTAGCATGGGCGAGAAACGGGGAAAGCAGTCGCCCTCGAGAGGAAGACCCTTGACGTCCGCACAACTAAAGAGAAACGCGATCCTCCATGGCCTGGACGGCGTTTTCTTCTTCGCGGCAGTTACGCTGTTCAGCCGCCAGACGGTCATGGTGAAGCTGATCTCCGAGCTGAACGACTCCTCGTTCCTGCTGGGGCTCGTGTCGGCCGTGTTCTGGCTCGGCATGCTCCTGCCGCAGACGGTCGTCGCCAAGAAACTGGAAGGGCTCTCCTACAAGAAGCCGGCGGTGATGGCGTGCCTCGTGCTCCAGAGGGTCGGCTGGCTCGTGTTCCTCCTGACGCTTTTCGTCTGGTGGGAGCCTACCGTGACACTGACGGTCTTCTTCGCCGTGTTGATCCTGAACAGGATCGCGTCCGGCATGATCACGCCACTGTGGACGGACTGGTACACGAAGACGACAAACGAGAAACAGTGGGCGACGGTGCTCGGCGTGCGGCGCGCGATGTCGGGCGTGGTGGGGGTCTTCCTGGGCCTGCTGATCGCCCGGATCATGGCGACCTCCGGCAGTCCCGCGCGGTACCGGGCCTTGCTGGTCCTGGCCGTCGCGTGCTACGCGATGTCGGCGGTCTTCGTAGCCCTGGTCAGGGAGGATCGCCAGGAAGGCCTGCCCAACCAACGGGCGACGGGATGGGCCGAGTATTATAGGGGGCTTGTCCGAATCCTGGTGGACCGGCCGGACTTCAGGGCATTTGTGCTGGCGTCGCTGGCCGTCACGCTGCCCGTAACGCTCATACTCACCTTCCTCGCCCGCTACGGCCTGGCCCACGAGGAGGCCACCGAAGGGATCGTAGGGACGTTCACGGCCTTCTTCCAGGGGCCCCTTGCGCTCGGGGCGGTGGTGGGCGGAGTGCTCAGCGACAACCGGAACGTGATCGTCCCGTTCAGGGTGATGCCCCTGCTGCTGGCGGCAGCTATCGGCGCGGCCGTCGTCTCTGCCCATCCGGCGGTTGTCTCGGCGGCCTTCGCCCTGCTGGGGCTGGCGATGGGGATCCGTCTGACCTGCCTGCTGCCGGCCATCTTCCGCTTCGCCGAACCGCACAGGCTGCCCAGCTACACGGCGCTGTGCATGACGGTCCTCGGCATCCCTCGGGCCGTGGTGCCCCTGCTGGCCGGCGGGCTGATAGACGCGGGCGTGATCGGCTTTCGCGAGGTGTTCCTGTTTTCAGGCGCGCTGTGCCTGTGGGGATGGCTGATGTTCCTGCGCATGCCGCCGCCGGCGCGGGACCGCCAGCAGGCGCCCCTCAACGGTTGAGCCAGTCGGTGAGCTTGCGCCGGAACTCACGCAGCGCTCTGCCGCGATGGCTCACGGCGTTCTTCTCTGTGGAAGTCATCTCGGCAAACGTCTTGTCCGCCGGCTCGTAGTGGAAAACCGCGTCGTAGCCGAAACCACCGGTCCCCCGCATTCCGGAAGCGATCCGGCCGTCGCACCTGCCCGACGCCGTCAGCACAACCCGTCCCGACGGCTCCGCCATGGCGATGCAGCAGCGGAAGTGGGCGGTCCGGTCGCTCTCCTCCGAAGAGCCCATCTCAGCCAGCAGCTTCCCGCACAGGTTCTCCGGGGTCGGTTCGCCGTCCGCATAGCGGGCGCTGTGAACGCCGGGACGCCCGTCCAGAGCGTCGACAAAGAGACCAGAGTCGTCCGCCACGGCGTGGACATCGCACGCTCGCGCCAATTCGCCGGCCTTCTCGGCGGCGTTCTCCTCGAGCGTCGCCCCGTTCTCCAAGACGGCAGGCGCGTCGGCGAAATCGCGCAGCGTGAGCAACTCAACCGGCAGGCCCGACAGCAGTTGCGCCATTTCCCGCTGCTTGCCCGGATTGGCCGTTGCTACGAGAAGCCTCATCGCTGTCCTCACGGTCTCGAACCGGCCCCGGCCGATGGCAGGCCGACCGGGAGCGCCTCCTGTATGGACTTCACGTAGAGGATTTCCAGGTCCAACGCATTCTCGGCGTCGCGGGCCGCCTCCACCTCCGGCCTGTTTCGCTCGGGCAGGATCACCCGGGCTATGCCGGCCCTGCTGGCGGCGGCCAGGCGCTCGCGCACCCGGTCCACTCGGAGCACGCGCCCGCTCAGCGTGATCTCGCCCAGCACGGCCGCGCCTTCGGCCAGCGGCCTGTCCGCCAGGGCGGAGGCGAAGGCCAGCGCGACGGCCAGCCCGACCGCCGTCCCCCCCTTGGCCACGCCCGCGCCGGGAAAGTGCACGTGGAAGTCCGACTCGGTAAGCACAGAGGGCGCGAACCCGAATCGTTCCGCCCTGCCCTTCCAGAAACTGTATGCCAGGAACGCGCTCTCGCGCAGCGCCTCGCCGACGCGGCCCGTCACGATGAGCTTCCCCTTGCCGTCAACGCGGGTCACTTCCACCAGGAGCAGCCGTCCGCCGGCCGGCGAGACGGCCAGGGTCGGGCAGACGCCCGGCCTGCCGGAACGTTCGTCACGTTCGGGGCTGTACTTATGCGGCCCGAGCAGGTCCGCCACCCGCCGCCGATCCACGTAGCAGTACGCCCGCCGCCCTTCCAGGTATCCCCGGGCAACCTTGCGGCAAACGGCCGCGATCTGCCTCTCCAACTCCCTGACGCCGGCCTCCCGCGTGTAGCCCTCCACCAGCAGCTCGAGCGCGCCTTCCTCCAGGTCCACCCGCTCCTGCTCGAGCCCCGCTGCCCTGACCTGTTTGGGAAGCAGGTACTGCCGCGCAATCGCCGTCTTCTCCTCGGTCGAGTAGCCGGGCAGCTCGATCACCTCCAGGCGGTCGAGCAACACGGGCGGGATGGTGTCCGTCGTATTCGCCGTGCCGATGAACATGATCCTGGACAGGTCGAAGGGCACGGCCAGGTAGCTGTCCACGAACGATGAGTTGTGCTCGGGGTCCATGACCTCCAACAGGGCGGACGCCGGGTCGCCCATCGGGCTCACCTGGAGCTTATCGATCTCGTCCAGGAGCAGGACGGGATTGCTGACGCCCACGCTGCGCAGGGCGCGGATGATGCGCCCGGGAAGCGCGCCAACGTACGTGCGCCGGTGCCCGCGCACCTCCGCCTCGTCGCGCACGCCGCCGAGCGAGATGCGGTGGAACCGGCGGCCCGTGGCCTCCGCGATAGACCGTCCCATCGAGGTCTTCCCAACACCCGGGGCGCCGACGAAGCACAGGAGCGCGCCTTCGCGCTCCGGCCGCAGCTTGCGCACGCTCAGGTACTCCAGGATGCGCTCCTTGACCTCCCGGCGGTCGTAGTGGTCTCGATCCAACACTTCGCGGGCCTTCCCCAGGTCCACGACGGCGTCGGTGGACGCGTTCCAGGGCAGGGCGCCCAACCACTCGAGGTAGTCTGTGATGACGCCGTACTCGGGGGCGCCGGACGGCATGTTGGAGAGGCGCACCAACTCCCGCTCGGCCTCCTGACGCACTTCCGCCGGCAACCCGGCCTGCTCGATGCGCTCGCGGAGTTCGTCCGCCCGCAAGTCGCTGCCCGTCAGTTCCGCAAGCTCCCGCTCCATGTCCTCCCTGCGCTCTTCCAGCCAGAGCCTGCGTTCCTGCACGCTGACGGAGGATTTTGCCTCGTCGCGGATGCGCCTGCCGGCGTCCGCGATCTGCTTCTCGGTCTTCAAGACAGGCACGAGCATCCTGTAACGGGTCAGGGGGCTCGGCTCCTCCAGGACCTTCTGCTTGTCCTCGACCGACACGTCCACGTTGAACGCAACAGCGTAGTCGAGCGCATACGAGTCCGGCAGGGCCTCCAGTTGTGACAGCGTCTGCCGTGCGCCGATGCTGGAAGCGAGGAGTTGCCTGACTTCCCTACGCAGCGACGCGGGCACTTCGTCGGGGGTGTCGGGGAACGGCTCAAGACGGACCGCGTGGTAGGGCTCGAACTGGACGTGTTCCGCTATGCGGCGCCGTTCCAGGCCCTCGACCAGGACCTGTCGCACGTCGGGCGTTTCTTCCTCGTGAATCCTGCGGACCTCGCAGATCACCCCCACGTCGAACAGATCGTCGGGCGAAGGCTCTTCCACGGCGGCCTCGCGCTGGGCCACCACGAAGAGGCGCCCATCCCCCTCGGTCGCCTGCTCCAGTGCCACCACCGATCGCGGCCGCCCGACCCGAAACGCGGCGAACACACCGGGAAAGACGACCAGGTTGCGCAGGGCCACGAGGGGAAAGACAACGTTTTCCGGGGACTTTTCGCTCACGGGGCCTCCCTCGCGTAGAGTGTACGCGGCGGGTCGAAGGGGGTCAACAGGAACGCCCGACACCGTTCTCACAGCTGGCGGGCCACGCGCGTCAGGAGCACCAGGAAGAAGGGGCCGCCCAGCATGGCCGTCAGCACGCCGACGGGCAGTTGCGACGGCGCGAACAGGGAGCGCGCCACGGCGTCGGCCACCACGAGGAACGCCCCCCCGGCGAAGAAGCAGACCCCCAGGAGCACCCGGTGATCGGGTCCCAGCAGGCCCCGCACAGCGTGAGGCACGATCAGGCCGACGAAGCCGATCGGGCCGGCGACGGATACGACGGCCGCCGTTAGCACGGAGCCCGCCAGGAACAGCTTCGTCTGAACCGCCCCCACGTCCACCCCGCGCCCGACGGCCATCTCTTCCCCCATCGCGAGCTGGTTCATCGTGTTCGCCTCGGACAACATCAGGACCAACGCCGGCAGGAAGAACGGCAGCACCGCCCCCACGCTGCCGAACCCCTGCACCTCGAGCCCGCCCATCAGCCACCGGTCCACCATGACAAGCTTGCTGGGATCGGACACGAACCGGACGAACATGATCATCGCCGAGCAGATAAGGCCCAGCGTCACGCCCACCAGCAGCAGCATCAGGGGCGAGACGGCGCCCTTGCGGCGGGCGAAGAGGTAAACGACGCCCACGTTCACGAGCGCACCTGCCAGCGCAAAGAACTGCACCGAGCCTATGGCGCCGAGCGTCGGCCCCCGCCAGCCGACGGAAATGGCAACTACCGCCCCCAACGCCCCGCCGGCGGAGACCCCCAGCGTATGCGGCGTGGCCAGGGGGTTGCGCAGCAGCGCCTGGAACGACGCGCCGGCCACGGCGAGGCCGCCGCCGACCACCAGGCCAAGCAGCACGCGCGGCAGCCTGAGCCTAAGGATGATGCTGACATCCTGGAGCGCGCCATGGCCTCCCGTCAGGATTTCCATGACGCGCCCCGGCGGGACCCCCACCTGGCCGAAGAACAGGCACGCCCAGCCGGCTGCGCACCAGAGCAACAGCCCCGCCGCCATCAGGGCCCAGAACCGCCCGGGCCTCAGGTACCCCTCACTCCGTATCATGGGCGGCCCTCCCCAGCACGAGGACGAGGGGATTCGACGTGATGGGATTCGGCACGACGCGAACCTCCTCCCCGTAGGTCTGACTGAGCAGCCCCTCCTCGATGACCTCGCCCGGCCCGCCGAGCCTGACCAGCCGCCCGGCCGACAGGAGCGCCAGGCGGTCGCAGAACTGGCTGGCCGCGTTCAGGTCATGGGTTACCAGCGCCACCGCGATGCCCTGCCGGGAGAGCCGCCAGAGCAGGTCCATCACCTCCCCCTGGTGGTGGATGTCGAGCGAGGCCGTCGGCTCGTCCAGCAGCATGACAGCCGGCTCCTGCGCCAGGATGCCCGCCACGAGCGCCCGCTGCTTCTCGCCGCCCGAAAGTGTCGAGAACACACGGCCGGCCAGGCCCGCCGTCTCCGTGTGCTGCATCGCCAGCTCGATCACGCGGACGTCCTCGTCCGTGATGAAGCCGAAGACGCCCTGGTGCGGGTAGCGCCCCATCGCGACGACCTGCCGGACCCTGAAGCGGAACGTCGTCTGCGGGTCCTGTGGCAGGAACGCCAGACGCCTTGCCAGCCGTCGCCTGGACAGGGCGCGCAGCGACGCGCCCTCCAGCAGGACCTTTCCGCCGGTCGGACGCAGCGCGCCGCTCATCAGCCGCAGCAGCGTGCTCTTGCCCGACCCGTTTGGGCCGATGATGCCCAGCACCTCGCCGGCGCGCACGTCCAGCGAGACGCCCGCCAGATGAAAGCCGCCGTCGGCGTAACTGAACGAGCAATCCCGCACCGAGAGAAGCGGCTCACTCATTGCTCCGCCTCCCCGTGGAGAAGGTCCGCCAGCCGCTCGGCCAGGTCAACGACGCGCGGCCCGGGGATGAGCGCGTAAGTAGCCTCAACGGCGTACACCCGCCCGTCCCGCACTGCGGGCAGCGACGGCATGGCATTCCAAAGCCCGCGCACTTCGCGCTCCAGGCGTGCGTGGTCGCCACCCTCCCCGTGCAGCTCGACGATGACCTCCGGCGCCCTCGCCACGAGAGCCTCCTTGCTGATGACCCCGTAGTCCATGAACAGGTCGTCGAAGACGTTGCGCCCGCCGGCCGCCGCGACCAGGTCGTGCAGGAAGGTGCGCGGGCCGACCGTGGCGATGTCATTCAGCGCGTCCGGCTGCCGTCCCGTGACCAGGAGCACGCCGACGACGGGCTCACGGGCGACGCGCGCACGCACGCGGGCCAGCCGGTACTGCATCTCCGCAGACACCAGCTCCGCCTGCGGCTCCGTCTGGAGCAGGACGCCCACGCGACGGACCTCCCGCGTGATGGACTCCAGGTCCGTCAGCGCCAGGGAGCAGACTTCCATCCCGTAGCCGCGCGCGAAGCGGCGGAGGTCCTCGGCCTCGCCCTGCGTGAAGATGAGGTCCGGCTCCAGCGCCAGGATGCGCTCGTAGTTAGGGTTGTAGAACCCGCCGCACCTGGGCAGGCCGAGCGCCTCGGGAGGATGCTGCGTCCACTGGCTGACGCCGACGACGCGGCCCCCGGCGCCGGCGACGAAGACGATCTCGCTGGCCGCCGGCGACATGCAGACGATGCTCTTGTAGCGGTAATCCTCCTGCGCGGCGCCCGGCTGAGCCGGCCCGGCCCGCCGGCCGGACGGCTCGTCCAGACCAGACAGCCAGACCGCCCCCGCCAGCCCCACGAGGAGGGCCGCCGCCACCGCCACCACTTTGCCCGGGATTCCTGCCATGGACCTCCCACCCCCGGGGCCCGAACGGCCCGAGTATAGGCGAAAAGCCTGCCCCCTGCACCCGACAGGGCGGCGTCAGTAACTGACCAGGACGCCGCCGAAAACGCCGAGACCGGGGCTCGCGTAACCCAGGACCTCCTCGTACTTCTTGTCGAAGAGGTTCTCCACGCGCGCGACGAGCCGCACGTTCTCGCTCGCCTGGTAGCTGCCCGACAGGTTGACCAACGTGCAGCGCTCCAGATCGACGCGCGTGGCGGGCCACGTGGAGTAATCCAGGTCCTCCCGCACGCCGACGTGAACGACGTCCAGGTTCACGTTGGCTCTGCCCTCGCAGAACCCGTAGTTGACGTCCAGGCTCGCCTTGTCCCCCGGCCGACGCAGCAGGTCCTGGCCGGTCGCCCTGTCCTCGGTGCGCTGCTGCGTGTAGGTGGCGCCGAAGGAGAGCCGGTCGGTCGCCTGGTAGCGGGCGGACACCTCGACGCCCTCGGCCCGCGCCTTGCCCACGTTGACGTAGCCCAGCACCCAGTCGTAGTCGATCAGGTCCTCAAAGGTGTTGCGGAAGTACGTGATTCCGGCCGTGACCTTGCCGCCGCACAGCTCCTGCTCGACCCCCACGTCCCAGCCCTTGCTCTCCTCGGGTTTCAGGTCCTCGTTGCCGAACGCCGAGTAAAGCTGAAAGAGCGTCGGCGCCTTGAAGCCCGTCCCATACGTGCCCTTGACCTTCGTGCCCGTTTCGGGGAACCGGTAGGCCGGGGCGACCCGGTAGGTCGTCTCGGAGCCAAAGCTGTCATGGTCGTCCAGGCGTACCCCAAGGGTGGCAAAGAACCGGTCGGACACGCTGAGCTGGTCCTGGGCGTAGAAGCCGTTGGTGCGGGCGGACTCGCGGGGGGCGATGTCGACCGTGGGCCCGAAGACGCCGTCCGAGAACCATTCCGACCGGCCCCGTTCCTCCTCCGTCTCCAGACCCAGCGTCACCGTGTTGGTGGGATGCACGTAGAAGTTGTGCTGCCAGTCGAACTTCAGCAGGTCGGCCCGATACCTGGCCCTCAGCCAATCGATCGGGTGCGCGGGATCGACGCGGTTGCGGAACTTGCGGTCGTAGTCCGTGAACGAAACGCCGAGCACCTGCTCCCAAACGTCCTCTAACAGCCACAGACGCCCCTGCGCCCTGGTGAACATCATCTCGTTGTCGAAGGTGTAGTTGGGATCGTCCCCGAAGGCGCCTCCGGCGTTATCCTGGTCGCCGTCGGCGTCCGTGTAGCGGAAGATGAGTGACATGTCGAAGCAGTCGTCGGCCGTCCAGCCCAGGCGGCCCGAGAGCGTGGTGTTCTCATAGGCGTCGTCCTCGCGGTTCCCGTACTTCCGCCCCGCGGCGGAGATGCCCTCAGTGTCCAGCAGAGACACGCCCAGGCTGTAATCGAACGGCTCCGAGGCGCCGCTGACGCCGAAGTAGCTCTTGAAGGTCTCGAAGGAGCCCGCCTCGGCCGAATAGGTCAGTGCGGGCTTGCCTCTGCCCTTTCGCGTGATGATGTTGATCACGCCCCCTATGGCGTCGGAGCCGTAGAGTGTGCTCTGCGGCCCGCGGATGATCTCGATACGTTCGATGTTCTCGGTGGTCAGATGGGCGAAGTCGAACGTCCGCCCGGGCGTGAACGGGTCATTTACCTCTACACCGTCCACCATGACCAGCGTATGCTCGGACTTTGCGCCGCGTATGAACACTGCCGCCGGCTGGCCGGGCCCGCCGTTCCTGACGACGTCGAGGCCGGGTACTTCGCGCAGCAGGTCCAGGACGAAGACCTTGCCGCTGTTCTCGATCTCATCCCTGGTGATAATCGTCGTTGAACTGGCCAGTTCCCCGGGAGGGGTCTCGACCCGGGTGGCCGTGACAACGAGCTGCCCTGCCTCTTCTCCCCCCTGCACGGACGCGGCAGGCGCCGGCGTCGTCTCGGCCTCATCCTCGGGAGCGACAGCAAAGGCGACGGCCGCCGTCCAAAACAGCGCCAGCACGGGCGCCCCGATCACCAATTTCCGCATCATCACAGCACGCCTCCTCCTGGGCAGCGGCACAGGCGGGCAAACGCCTCATTGCCGCGAAGGGTTACTCGGGAACGAGGAGGGGGCCTCCCGGATGGGAGCCGTGAAGACGGACCGAACGGACCGGGCCTGGCACGAACAAAAAAGCCCGACGCCGCCGGCACCAGGCTCCAGGTCGGACCGAACGGATGGCTACGACCGGTGTGCACCGCTTCTCTCAGAACCCGAAGATCAGCAGCAAATCGGCGAGCCCGTCTTCTGACTTCCGGTCGTCGCTACTCGTCCGGTCTTCCCATCCGCCTTACGGCGGACAGTGACTCACGTGGGACTTTCGCTCCCGGTCACAGCGGCGGGTCCGTAACGGATTCGCACCGTTTTCCGAGCCCCACAATCGGGGCACAGCTCGCCGACACGTCCTCTTTGTATCAAACGCCGCAGGGGCGGTCAAGTGCACCCCGCCCTACATGGCG
Organism: uncultured candidatus Brocadiaceae bacterium; assembly: GCA_964592385.1. Taxonomy (GTDB): domain Bacteria; phylum Planctomycetota; class Brocadiia; order SM23-32; family SM23-32; genus CAZQEQ01. The sequence continues at coordinate 15,869 of CAZQEQ010000065.1, forward strand.
AGTATCTCGCCCATGGAGCGGCTGAGCTTGTCCAGGGCCTCGCCGTCCAGCTTGAAGAACTCCCCCACGCACGGGCCGTCATAGCCCGCCGCGCGCAGTTCCTTCATGACCTCCGGGAAGTTCACGTCACCCTCCAGCAGGTCGCAGAAGCCCTCCAACGTGCCCACGGCTTGCTTGTAGTCCTTGAAGTGCACGGAGGCCACGCGCGGCCCGAGGATGCGGACCCAGTCCTCGGCGTAGCCGAACAGGATCATGTTTCCCACGTCGAGGTACGACCCCACGCGATCCGAGCCGAAGCCGTCGATGAAATCGCGCATTTCCAACGGCGAGAGCAGCAGGCGGTTCCACACGTTCTCGATGCCGAGGGTCACGCCGAACTCTTCGGCCGCCGGGACAAGCCTGGCAATGCCCTCCTTGATGCGTTCGAGCGCCACGTCATACGGGATGTGCTCCCCGCCCGCCTGGCCGAGCGGCGCCAGGGTCCCGGGCACGACCAGCAGGCAGTCCACGCCTATCCAGGCGGCGACCTGAAGGCTTCGCCGCGCCAGTTCCACGCCCTTCTGCCGGACAGCCTCATCGTCGGCGCACAGGGGGTAACGCCAGCCGAGCCCGCTGGCAAGGCTGGTCAAACGGACACCCTCCTTGCGCGCCGTCTCGACGACGGCTGCGCAGTCGGACTCGGAACTCTCCGGAGTCAAGAGCCCCTGTTCGCCGATGGCGGGCTCGACGCCGTCGAAGCCGTGTGCGCGCACCTCAGCGAAAAGCGAATCCGCAGGCCGGCTCTCGTTGTCCCGCAACGCCCAGATACTCACGCCCTTAAGCATCGCCATCCCTCCACACCTGCAATAAGGCCGGACGGCGCGCCCGTGCGCACCGCCCGGCGGAAGATCCGGTCTCTCCTTCTACTGCCGCCCCAGCCCCGCCGTCCGCACCAGCTCCACCAGCCGCTCGGGAGCCAGGCCGGCGGCGTTCAGGGCCTCACAGGCGGCCTCACGCAACGACTGCTCCTCGGCGGCGAGCGCCGCCTCCAGTGTCGCCACCACGCCTTCGGACGCGCCGACGCCTGTGCGCCGCATGACGGCGTTGAGTGCGCGGCACGCGGCAACCTTCAGTTCGGTGGACGCCTCGCCCGCCACCACCGCAGCCAGGGGCTCAACCGAAGTCCCCGTGCCTACCGCCGCCAGGGCCGCGATGGCGGCCGCCGACACCTCGTCGCCGTAACCCTGAACGACCTTCGCGAGCGACGCCTCGACCATGTCCAGCGGGTACCGGGTCTGCGATGGCACGAGTTCGGCGACGGCGGCCGCCGCCTTCAGGACCATCGCCTGCTCCGCTTCGCCGAACGGCACAACGGCCTCGGCCAGCGCCTTCTGCACTATAGGCAGCACCGTGTCAGTCCGCAGGTCGTCACCCGACAGCTCCTGCTCGATGCCCTCGAGCATCGTCGCGTCCGCCGGGCCGCCCTGGCGACCGAACACGACGCAGACAGGCGCGCTCTTCGTGCGGGGATCATTGCGCACCAACTCCAGCGCCGCGCCGAAGACTTCGGGAGGCAACTCTGCGCTGAGGAAGACGACGTTGATCGACGGCTCCAACGCCAGCACCGACTGGATGCTGACCTGGTCAGCGGGCGTCGGGACGGCGTCCAGACCGGCTTCACGCAGGAGGCCGATCAGCGTGTTGCGCACCTGGAAGTCCGGGATCAGGACAAGGCCCTTGTGCTCGACCAGCAGGCGCAGCGAGACGCTGACCACTCTCATGATCTCGTCCGTAGGCTCGCACCCGCCGCACGGGCAGGACCGCACCAGGGCGAGCGCCGCGTTGTAACGCACCTCGCTGCTGTCCGAGTCGAGCGCCCTCACCAGCCCGTCAATCACGCCCTCGTCGCGAGGCGGTGGTTCTACGGCAAGGACGGCGGCCAGGTTCCGCACCAGGTACAGGCTTGCCTCTGCATCGGGCGCAGCCAGCGTCAGCCTGAGCGCGCCGGCCATTGCCGGGGCGCCGAGCGTTCGAAGCACGACGGGCAGTTGAGTGGCAAGTTCCTGGACACGAGCCGCCGCTTCAGGCTGGCCCTCTTTGAGCCGCTCGCACAGCGCCAGCTGCCTCGTCAGGGAAGCGCCCAGGATCGCTTGCAACACCGGGTCGCCGGGGGCAAGCGCCAGGCCTTCCAGGGCCGCCTCGGCGGCCATCATCTGGTAATAGAGGTAGGCGGGCACGACTTCGTTCGCCAGGCGCTCCCCGGGCGATTCGGCGTCGCCGCGCCACCTCCAGATATCGCTGCCGGTCCCGTAAGTGTATCCCACGACGGCGGCGTCCTCGTACAGGTATGCCAGGGCCTGCTCGACATACTGCCCGGTCGCGGAGCCCAGGTCCATAATCATCTTGCCGGTGACGGACTGCGCCGCTGCGAGCGCGGACATCCGGACCGTCTCGTCGGACGTTTCGTCCTCCTGAACGGCCATCAGCGCGGGCAGAGCCCGGGTATCGCCGATCACGCCGAGCACGGACGCCACGCGCGTCTTCAACAGCGGGGGGTCGCTCCCGCGCAGCACCTGGATGAGCGGCAGGCACGCGTCCCTGTGCATGTCGCACAGCAGCGCGAGCGTGCGTGTGACCATGTGCTGGTTCTCGGGCGTCTCGTCCTCCAGCAGCGGTATCAGATACGGCACGGCATACGGGCCGTGCATGCTCAACGCGAGCAGCGCGTCGGTGTACTCCTTCGTGTCGCCCGACTGCAGGCCGGCGACCAGCTTGTCGGGGTCGGTGACCTCGCGCCTAGCCTCCCGCGCGCCGCGCGTGATGATGTCGAGCAGCTGCTCCGCCTGGGCGCCGAGCTGATCCTTCTGCGCCATTTCGAAGAGCACGCCCAGCTCGACCGACTGGCGCATGCGCAGCGCCGCCTGCATCCCGGGGTTCGTGGCCAGCACCTTGTCAAACGCCTCTCTGGCCTTCACATACTCGCCGGTCTGGAAGTACGTGATCCCTTCCTGGAACAGGGCGACCGACTGCTCATCCCCCGCCTCGTCCGCGCGGACCAGCCCGCCCAATCCCACCGACAACGCCAGCGTCACAGCCACTATTGCCGCCCACCTCGTCGCGTTCTTGCGCATGAGTGACTCCTTACCGAATGGCCAGCAGAGGCTCCCTTGAATTCCTGCTGCGAGCCCCGGGCAGCCCCCGCCGCCCGGGCTCACAAATAATCTCTCTCCAACGCCACCAGGTCCTCGCAGGTCTCCCGGCGACGTATCACCCGGCAGCCAGCCCCCTCCACCAGCACCTCCGCGCAGCGGGGCCGGCTGTTGTAATTCGAACTCATCGCGAAGCCGTATGCGCCGGCGTCGAACACCGCAAGCAGATCGCCCTCCTCCACCGGAGGCAGCGGGCGATCCCTCGCCAGGTAGTCGCCCGTCTCGCAGACCGGCCCAACGACGTCGACCACCTCCGTCACGCGGCCCTCCAGCTCCCGCTGCTCGGGCCGCATCACTGCCGGCATGCCGTCCGCGCTCGACACCGGCCAGATCCGGTGGAACGCGTCATACAGCGTCGGCCGGACGAGGTCGTTCATCGCCGCGTCACATATGATGAATCGCTTCCCGTACTCGGTCTCTTTGCGGTACACGACCCGCGTCAGCAACAGGCCGCTGCTACCTGCAATGTACCGGCCAGGCTCAATGATAACGGTACAGCCCAATCTTTCAAGGCAAGAGTCGAGCGCCCGGGCATATGCGTCGGGGCCGATCACCTGCTCACCCGTGTAGGAGATGCAGTAGCCGCCGCCCAGGTTGACGCAGTCCACGACGTGCCCCGCGTCCCTGAGCCGGCCGATCATGCCCGCCACCTTCTCCAGCGCGTGCTCGTGCGGCTCCGTGCTGTAGATGGGCGAGCCGAGGTGGACGTGCACCCCGCGAACCTGCACGCCCTGCCACCCGGCGGCTTCGCCTATCAGTTGCTCCGCTTCGTGAATGCCCACGCCGAACTTCGTATCCGCCTTGCCCGTGGTCGTCTTCTCGTGGGTAGCGGCGTCCACGTCGGGGTTGACGCGCACGGCGACCTGCGCGCAGGCGCCCATCTCCGTCGACGCCTCGTTGAGACGCGCCATCTCGGGACGGGACTCGACGTTGAACATGAGAATCCCCTGCCCCAGCGCGTACCTGATCTCGTAAGCCTCCCCGCAATCTCGACCCACGCAGCCTTCGTCAGAACGCCGGCTGCGACGTGTTCACGGCCAGGAACATCGCTCCCACATACGCCAGGATCAACATCCAGCCCTCCCACTTTTCCAGCCGACCCCTCACAAGCAGCATCGACACGACCACCGTCAGCGAGGTCATCGTGATGAACATCGGACTCATCAGATTCCTGACCACGTC
>CAZQEQ010000066.1:0-19821 GCA_964592385.1 uncultured candidatus Brocadiaceae bacterium
TGTCCATCATGCCGGGCATGCTGATGGCGGCGCCGCTGCGCACGCTGACCAGCAGGGGGTCGTCCTTGTCGCCCAGCCTCCGCCCGGTCGCCTCCTCGAGCTTCGCGATGTTACCGTCCATCGCGGCTTCCAGGCCCTCGGGCCATTGCTGGTCGTTCTCGTAGAAGGCGCGGCACATCTCGGTCGTGATCGTGAAGCCCGGCGGCACGGGCAGGCCCACGTTGCTCATCTCCGCCAGGTTGGCGCCCTTGCCGCCCAGGAGTGCCTTCATGTCGGTGCGCCCGTCGGCCTCGCCCTGCTTGAAGAAGTAGATCATATTGTCAGCCATCGAACAACGCTCCTTTCGCGCAACTCAGAGAACGGCGACGAACGGATTCAACGCAGAGACCGCAAAGAACGCAGAGGAAGACAAACAGCCGGCTCTTTCCCCTTGAGGCGCAGCCCTGGTCTGCAGGAAGGGCACGTTGCCGTCCCGTTTCTCGGGTGGCCGCCGGGGACTACCCAGGAGAGCGCCTACGGCAGGCCGACAGACGCAGGTCCCTGTCTCTCAATCCGTCTCCGCGCCCTCTGCGTCCTCTGCGGCTAATTCCGTCGGACGTGCGGCGTGTCTTCAGGGGCTGACGCGAGCCCTCCAGGCTGCCCGCTCGCGCAGACCCTAGCAGCCCGTTGAAAAATGTAGCTCAGCCGCCCCCGGCTGAGAACGCCACAGGCGAGGGCGCCTGTGCTACACCGACACGGCCCCTCGCGCAGGCACTCTCCGGGGAATCCTCCTTCTTCAACGGGCTGCTAGAACGTAACACATACCCCCCGGGCATTCAAGTTAACGGCCCCCCTGACGGCTTGTTGCTTTTTTCTTGTTTCTTGTTGCTGGTTGTCCCCTTGCACCCTTGCGTTGCCGTTAACGTCCTGTTCCCGCCGTCCTGCCGGCGCGCTGGTGTGCCTGTAGCGCCGCCTTCCAGGCGGCTTAGCTGCGGGCATCTTGCCCGCAGCTTGAGTTGAGGCCGTGGGCAAGGATGCCCACGGCCAGGCCGGCAAGATGCCGGCGCCACAAGGCCGCCAAGCCCGGCTGCGGCAGCGTGACGGTGAGGCGGCGGCGTTCGATTTGCCCGCCCCGCAGGGGCGGCGTGACAATAGCCCAGCAGTTTACTGCTGGGACTCCAGCCGAACCGCAACACGCCCAGTCCCGCAGGGACGGCTGGAAGGAGGCAACGCACGGGACGCCGGCCCGTCACACGTTCAGCCGTCCCTGCGGGACTGAGGGGAGGTAGGCCATTGGTTCCCACTGATGAATCGGTGGGCTACTATCGGGCGTCCCTACGGGACGGACGGACGTCGTTGCCCGCCGGAGAGGCGAGCCGCTAACGGCTCAGTAGTCTCTTGTTTCTTGTTGGTCGTTGTTTCCCTCCATCCTTGCCGTTGACGTCGTGCCGTCGGCGTACGGGAGGTTAGTTGCTTGTTGCTCGTTTCTTGTTGCTGGTTGTCCCCTTGCATCCTTGCGTTGCCGTTAACGTCGTGTTCCCGCCGTACGGCGGGCAAGCGTCGTGTCCGTCGTGGTTCATCTTGCCTTCAGGGCGACCTCGTGGCGCCCGTCGCCGACCGTCACGGCCTGCCCGGCGCCCTCCGCCTCCGACTCGACCGTGCGGCCGTCCACGTACACGGCGGCCCCGTGCATGGTCACCGGCGGCAGGACGACCCGCGCCGTCGTCCCCGGCGGCACGTCCAGCTCCATCCTGAACTCGTCGGCGGACCGGGACCAGCTCACGCGCACCGGCCCGTGCGGCGTCGGCACCTCGCCCGCCGCCCAGTCGAGATCGCCCGGCTGGGGGTGGACGAGGACCTGCTCGAAGCCCGGCGTCAGGGGCCGCACACCGAGCACGTGCGCCGGCAGGGAATAGGTCGGCCCCGCCGACCAGCCGTGGCAGCGGCTGGTGCCGCGCTCGGGGACCACGCCCGGGGCCCAGTCCAGGCTGAAGTGGTCCTCCCAGAACGTCGTCGCGCCGCGGTTGAGCATCTCGCCCCAGTAGGCCCTGATGAAGTCCAGGGCCGCCCCGTCCTCGCCGTAGCGGAAGAGCGCCTCCGTCATGAACAGCGCGGCGAACGGGCCGCCGATGCTCTGCACCTGCGGCGTGAAGACCCGCTCGATGACGCGCCGGGCCGATGCGGAGTCCAGCGCGCCGGTCCAGAGCATGAGGGCGTTATGGTACCCGGTGAAGCCCGGCCGCCGCGCTCCCTCTCCGTCCGCCTCGTCGGCGTAGAGGCCGGTCTCGGGGTCGAGGAAGCGTTCCTGCATCGCGCCGGCCATCGCCTCGCAGGCGGCCAGGTAGCGCTCGGCCTCGTCGGCCCTGCCGAGCGCGCGGGCCAGCTCGCCGGTCCGCCGCAGCAGGGGCAGGAACGCGACGTTGTCCCAGATCGTGCAGCGGCCCCTCTCCGACTCCATCCAGTGCCGGTAGCCGCTGGAGGGCTCCGGCGCTTCCCGCTCCTGGCGCGGGGCGCGGACCGGGCGCCGGATCAGGCCGCACTCGTTCTGCGCCTCCGTGATGGTCCATTCGAGCAGCGCCTTCAGGTTGGGCCAGAGCTCCTGGAGCAGGTCCCGGTCGCCGCTCAGCTCGTAATGGTCCAGCAGGCAGAGCGCCCAGAAGGCCGACCAGGCCGGGTAGAATCCGTGGCAGCCGCTGTACGGACCCCACGGCGGCAGGGCGCCCTCCGGATACTGGAGGTGCGCCATCTGGCGCAGGCACTTGCGCGTCATGCGCGGGTCGCCGAAGGCGTAGTGCGCGATCAGGTTCTCGCCGTACATGTCCCCGCCGTACATCGTCCTCTCGCGCCACGGGCAGTCCACGTAGTGGTCCAACATGCTGATGCGTATCGTGTAGCGGCCCACCTCCCAGATGCGGTTGAGCAGCTCGTCGGAGCACGAGAACGCGCCCCTCCGCTCGACCGGGTAGGTAGCCAGCGCGCAGGAAACCTCTTCGATCTCGATCTGCTCGGGCGTCTCGCGGAAGAGCAGCTTGCAGTAGCGGAACGTGCGCCGGTTGTAGGGGCGTAGCACCTGCCGGCCGCCCCTGAGGATGAAGCTGTCCACGCGGGTCAGGTAGAGGTCCTCGCCGTAGAGCACGTCCACGACGCCGCCGGCGCTGTCGGCGATTACGATGTCCACGTAGCCCGTCACGTCGCGGCCGAAGTCCAGGATGATCGAGGGGCTGAAGTCGTCGTGCGTCTTGAAGACGCGGGTGGTCTCGCCTTCCCTCCGGCCGGGGGCATCGACCGCCAGGTTCCTCTCGCGGTAGACCTCCCAGTCGTCGCGCCAGCTATAGGTCACGCTGGCGCTCTCCCAGAAGGCGTTGACGGGCCGGACGCGCTCGTCGGACAGGAAGGGCATCTCGCGCGGTATCAGGTTTGTCCACGGCTCGACGGGGGGCGTGCCGAGGACCTCGGGCGCCAGCCAGTTGCCGTCGTCGAAGCCCGGCTCCGCCCATCCCTCCGGCTCGGCGCGGGAGTCATAGACCTCCTTGAAGTCGCCGTAGAGGGTGCAGTTGACCGGCGCGTCCTGTCGCCAGGCGGGGGACTGGAGGACGTGCCAGGAGTTGTCCGTCGCGGCGAGGGTCTCGCCGTCGGGTCCGCCGGCCCGCAGTTCGAGCAGGAGGCCGCCGCGGCCCCAGTTCTGGTTCAGGACGCCGCGGGACTCCTCGCCGTAGTTGTAGCAGAGGGCGGCGATGACGTTCTCGCCCTCGCGCAGGTGCTCGGCGACGTCGTAGGTGTCGTAGTAGTACCTGGACGGGTCGGTGGGGTTCGGCCCGCGGCCGATCATCCGCCCGTTGACGTAGAGCTGGTAAAGGCTGCTGGCGGTGACGAGGATGACGGGCTCGTCGGGGACGCGCGAGAGGTCGAGGGCCTTCCGCGCGTGGAGGTAGAAGTTATCCATCTGGTCCTTCGTCGGATGCCAGATCCATGCGGCTTTCCAGTCCATCTCGGGCCTCCTGATGCGCTGAAACGGGCCTCTCCGGGTTCGACGGGGCGGGTACTCTACCCGTTTCGGGGGGGGCTATCAACGGCTGGCGGCGTTTTCGCAGGGCGGTGCTGCACGCCCGCCGCCGGGCGCGTCTTGACAGGCCCTCCCGGGCGTTCTATATTCGAGTCCGCCCGGCAGGCGCGTGCGGTCCGGGCTGGTCAGCATTGCGGGAGAGAGCTGATGCGCAAGTCCACGATGAGGTGCCCGGAGTGTGCGGTGAAGTTGAGCGTGTCGCCGGACGAGGCCGGCAAGACGGGGAGGTGTCCCCGGTGCGGCGCGAGCATCGTGATCACGCCCGATGAGGCGGTCTTCGCCGTGGACACGCCGCTGATACCGTTGATTGACGGCCTGCTCGGGCGAGCGCGGCTGCTCCAGAAGTGGCCGGAGGCATTCGAGGCGTACCTGCGCGTGCTGGCCAGGCTCGGGCTGGTGGGCATGTTGATGGCCGGCGCGGTGGCCTTGCTCCACATGACGGTTGCGGCGGTCAGGACGGACAGCATGAGGGCGTTTCTCGTCGGGCTGGGGGCGGCCCTCGGCGCCATTGTGGCGCATTACATCGCCGCCCGGTTCATCACCGCCGCCAGGACCCTGCTGCGCAACAACCCGCGCGAGAAGGCCACCAGCGAGTTCATGGACTGCGTGGGCCTGGTGGCGATGCTCGGGACCGTCGCGCTGACCGTCTTCGCGATAGTCGAGGCCGTGCAGGCGCACTCGCTGCTGCCGCTGCTCTGGCTGGCCCTGGCGGTGGTGGTGGCGCACGTGATGCTCTGCTTCCTGAACCCCGGCGAGACCATGAACGTCCGGGGCACGCTGCACGACGCCACGGGCGGGGAGACCGCGCTGGCCATCGTGCGGGTGGTCTTCCGGTGCGCGCTGGTGCTGTCTCCCGTTCTGCTGGCGCTGGGGGTGCTGGTCGGAACGTCGGCCATGATAGTGGTCATGGTCGTGGGCTGGCTCGGGGGGGAGATGGGGACGGCCGCGTTCGAGCTGGCCGGCGAGGTCGTCCTGGCGGCCGCGCTGGCGCCGCTGGCGCTCTACGTCGCCTACATCGCCGTCATGTGGGTCGTGGACTTCTGGTCCGCCGTCTCGCAGACCATGCGCAACACCGGCCGCATGGCCAGGTGAGCGGCGTGCCCGTGCGGCTTGTCCGTGCCGTGGGCCGGTCCCTGCCCCGCGTCAGTGCGGGAGGAAACCATGAATCGCGCAATGGTGATTACCCTTGCCCTGGCGCTGTCGGGCGGGTGGGCTGCGGCGGCGGGAGCGGAGTTCGACGGCTTCCCGTTCTCCATCCCTTTCGAGGGACTGAAGGCCGGCACGGCACCGGCGGACCTGGCGGGCCCCGATGCGCCGGCGGGCGCCGGCGGCTTCGTGCAGGTCGAGGGGGACCGCTTCGTCCCGTCGGAGGGCGGCGTGCCGGTCCGCTTCTGGGGCACCAACCTGTGCTTCGCCGGCTGCTTCCCCCCGCACGACGTGGCCGACAGGATGGCCCGCCGGCTCGCAACGCTCGGGGTCAACTGCGTGCGCTTCCACCACATGGACGCGTCGGGCTACCCGCGCGGCATCTGGCGCAACGAGGGCTGGGGCGACTTCGAGCACACCGACCTCCACCCGGACGCCCTGGACCGCCTGGACTATCTCGTCGCGCGGCTCAGGGAGAACGGCGTTTACACCAACCTGAACCTCCACGTCTCGCGCACCTACGGGCCGGCGGACGGCTTCCCGGCCGTGGGCGAGGGCGAGGCGGTTTCCAACTACGGCAAGGGCGTGGACCACTTCTTCCCCCGCTGCATCGACGAGCAGAAGCGCTACGCCCGGATGCTGCTCCGGCACGTCAACGCCTACACGGGCCGGCCCTACGCGGAGGAGCCGGCCGTCGCCATAGTCGAGGTCAGCAACGAGGACGGCCTCGTGCACACGTGGGCCCGCGGGGGGCTTGACCGGGTGCCGCGCGCCTACGCGGACGAGCTTCAGGCGCAGTGGAACCGGTGGCTCGCGCGGCAGTACGGCTCGACCGGGAAGCTGCGCAGCGCCTGGGCCGAGGGCGCCAGGGGGCAGGAGGGACCCGACCTGCTCGCCGGCCCGAGCGTCCGCGACGGCCTGGAGACGCACGAACAGGCGCAGGCCACCGAGCAGCAGACCCGGACGCCGGACGGCCAGCCCGCCTCGCTCATCAAGGTCCTCCGCGCCAGCCCCACCTCCTGGCACGTCCAGCGCTCCTGGTCGTCCGTCGCCGTCGAGAGGGGCACGACCTACGTCCTCCGCGTGCGGCTCCGCACCAACCGGCCGGACACGGTGTCGCTCAACTGCACCATGGCCCACGACCCCTGGCGCCACCTCGGACTGACGAGCAGCGTGGACGTCGGCACCGACTGGCGCGCCTACGAGCTTTACTTCACCGCGCAGGAGGACGACGCGCCGGACGAGGAGGGCAGGGGCGGCGCGCGGATCACTCTCTCCGGCCTGTCCAAGGACGGCCTGGAGGTCGCGTTCACGCGCCCGACGCTCTGCGTGGCGGCGATCACGGGACTGCCCGCCGGAGAGGCTTTGGAGGCGGCGGACGTCGCCTGGCCGCGCCGGCAGCTCGACGGTCGCTCCCCCCCCGTGCAGCGCGACGTGGTCCGCTTCCTCCGGGACACTGAGGCGGCCTACTGGCGCGGCATGTGCGAGTACATCCACGACGAGCTCGGGGCGAAGATGGCCGTCACCGGCACCGCCGTCGGCTTCACCACCGCGTTCGTCGCCGCCGAGACTGTGGACTTCGTGGACGCGCACGCCTACTGGCGGCATCCGAGCTTCCCGGGCAGGCCCTGGGACCCGGGGAACTGGATCGTCCGCAGCGACCCGATGGTCAACTCCCCGGCGACCTCCACGATCAGGTCCCTGGCCGGGCGGCGCGTGTTCGGCCTGCCGTTCACCGTGACGGAATACAACCACCCGTCGCCGCACCTCTATGAGGCCGAAGGCTTCCCCGTGATCGCCGCCTGCGGCTCCCACCAGGCCTGGGACGGCGTGTTCGGCTTCGCCTACTGCCACAGCGACCGGTGGGAGACCGACCACTTCGAGAGCTTCTTCGACGTGGCGGGGAACCCCGTCAAGCTCGCGCTCCAGCCGGCGTGCTCGGCCATCCTGTGCCGCGGCGCGGTCGGGTCCCCCGCCCGGACGGCGCCGGCGCAGATCCCGCTCGCGCGGCGGCTCGAACTGCTCGCCGGCGGGCCGTGGGGCGTGGACGCATACGCCGGCGGCGTCGCGGACCTGGCCTGGCTGGACGCGCTGGTCGGCGTCGTGGCCGGACACGGCCAGCCCGCGCCCGGCAAGGGCGACGGCGCGCTCCAATGGGACGTCCGGGAGGGCAGGGGGGCGCTCACCTTCACGGGTCGTGACTGCATGGGCCTCGTCGGCTTCTGCGAGGGGCGCGAACTGGACGCCGGCGCCGTCTCGATCACGCCGGGCCGCACCTCGCTGGACGGCTTCAGCGTCCTCATGGTCAACGCCGTGGACGGCCAGCCCCTCGGCTCGGCCGGGCGGCACCTCGTCACGGCGGTCACCCGGTGCGCCAACCGGGACATGGGCTGGAACGCGGACCGTACCTCCGTCGGGCGGCAGTGGGGGACCGGGCCGACGCTTTGCGAGGGGGTGCCGTTCAGTCTGGCAGTGCGCGGCGCGGCGGAGCTCTTCGCACTCGCGCCCGACGGCACGCGGCGCGAACAGGTTCAGCCCGGCGCGACGACGGGCGGACTGTCCGTCTTCGCGCCCGGCCCCGCGTGGCGCACGCTGTGGTACGAGCTTGTCGTGAGCGAGTAGCACGAGACGTGCTCTGAGTATCGGGAGGGCCTCAAACCGTGCAATATCGCATGCTCGGCAGGACGAACATGGAGGTATCGGTCATTTGCTGCGGCACAATGGCCATGTGCCCGCACCCGACCTACGGCGAGCCGGACGATGAGGAATCCATCGCCGCCGTTCACGCCGCACTTGACGCCGGCGTCAACTTCTTCGACACCGCCGAAGGCTACGGCGATGGATATGCGGAAGACATCCTTGGGCGAGCCCTCGAGGGCAAGCGGGAGGAGGCGATCGTCGCGACCAAGGTCAGCCGCGCCAACCTGTGCGGGCCGGACCTGACGGGCGCCTGCGAACGGAGCCTCCAGCGCCTCCGGTCCGATTACGTCGACCTCTACCAGGTCCACTGGCCGAACCACGACGTGCCTTTCAGCGAGACGGCGGGGGCGCTGGAGGACCTGCGCGAGCAGGGCAAGCTCCGCGCGTGGGGGGTCTCGAACTTCGGCAGGCTGGACCTGTCCGACGCGCTGGAAGTCGGGCGTCCGGTCGCCAACCAGGTGCCCTACAGCCTCCTTTGGCGCGCCGTCGAGCACGAGATCACGCCGGTCTGCGTCGCGCAGGACGTCAGCATCGTCTGCTACAGCCCGCTGGCGCAGGGCGTCCTGACCGGGAAGTTCCGAAACGCGGACGAGGTGCCCGAGCCGCGCAAGCGCGCCCGCTACTGCAAGGGCGCGGCCATGGCCCTGAGCTTCGCCGTCGTGGACGAACTCCGCTCGATCAGTCTCGAGATCGGGGAATCGACGGCGGACATCGCGCTCGCCTGGGTCCTGGCCCGGCCGGGCGTGGCGGCGGCGGTCGCGGGCGCGCGGGACCGCGACCAGGTGGCCGACAACGCGGCCGCCGGGAACCTGGAGCTGCCCGCCGGGGTGGTCGAGCGGCTGAGCCTGGCCTCGCAGCCCCTCAAGGACGCCCTCGACGCCAACCCCGACATGTGGCAGGAAGGCGCCGAATCCCGCTACCGCTGAAAACGGCCACGACAACGGCATCAGCGCGGAGAACGCAGAGACCGCAGAGCCCCAACAGCGTGTCCTGTGGTCCGTTCCCTTGCCGTCTCTGCGGTCTCTGCGAGCTCTGCGGTTAATCCTTGGGTCCGTTGTGGGCGGGCCGTGCCTCAGCCCAGGCGCCAGAGGGCCTGTTCGACGCTGTCCCCGGTCACCTCGTAGGTGCGGCCGTCGATGATCTTCACGTAGGGCTTCTCGCCGTGCACGGGCAGTCGCCCGCGCGAGACGCGCTCCAGCCGGGCGGTCACGGGCGGCTCGACCCTGTACGGTTCGATCTCGCCGGCCTTCTGGAGCGCCTCCGCGGCCCGCTCCGTGATGAGCCGGTGCGCCTTCTCCATCGACACGAGCACGCCGCCCTCGACCGAGAGGCCCTGCTTGACGCAGGCTGTCACGACGCCTGGGATGAACTCCTCGGCCTCGCGGCACGCCTTGTCGTCGCCGCTGACCATGACGGTCGGCACGCCGTTCTCGCCCGCGATGGCGGAGTCGATGCCGATCTCGCCCGTCTTTCGGCCGTTGAGCCAGAAGTTCTGCCAGGCCGCCGAGCTCATCGTGTGCTCCAGGATGGCCTCCGGCGTGCCCGCCATCGCGTGGAAGCCCAGCAGGATGCAGGCGTCGCAGCCCTCGATGCCCGCCAGGCGCTGCCGGCCCGTTTCGCCCATGATGTACTCGGCGCGCGGGTCCAGCTCCTCCCATATCAGGTTGCCGCCGTGCCCGCCGTGCGCGTCCTTGACGACGACCTCGCTCGCCCCGCCGGCGATGCAGCCCTCGACGCAGGCGTTGACGTCCCAGGTCAGGAACCTGCGCCCCTCGCTGTAGCGGCCGTCTTCGCTCATCACCTGGCGCCGGCTGCAGACGCCGCTGACGCCCTCCATGTCCGTCATCACGAAAACCTTCACGTTTGCCTCCTTCTCCGGGTGTAACTCGACTCGTTTGTCCGGTGCCGCGCGGGCGGGACGCCCACGCCTACCCATTCAGGGGCAGCCTTCGGCGCTGTGTGGCGCCGCCTTCCAGGCGGCTTAGCTGCGGGCATCTTGCCCGCAGCTGTACGTCCGGTCGCGGGCAGGATGTTTACGCGCCGAGGCGTGCCCACGACCATGCCGGCAAGATGCCGGCGCCACAGCCGGCGCGCGCTACGCGGCGCGCCAGACGACCTCGCCGCATACCAGCACGGCGTGCGTCTCGATAGTGCTCTGCCCCTCGTCCCATCGGAACAGCATGAGCGTCGCGTCCTTGCCGGCCTCCACCATGCCGACGCGCCCGTCCAGTCCCAGCAGTTGCGCCGGGTTCAGCGTGGCCATGCGCACGGCCTCCGCGAGTGAGACGCCCGCGAACCGGACCGCGTTGGCTACGCCGGCGCTCAGCTCCAACGCCGACCCTGCCAGGAAGGGCGTGCCCTTGAGCCGGACCGCACCGTCCGGAGACATCTCCACCCTCTCGGTCTCCAGCCTGACGCTCTCCGGCGGAAGCCCGGCGCACCAGACGGCGTCGCTGACCAGGATGGTCCGGCCGATTCCCTTGGCGCGGACCATGCACTTGACCACGGCGGGGGGCAGGTGATGGCCGTCCGGGATGATCGATATCCAGAGCTCGTCCGCCGCGAGCTGGTCCCAGATGTAGTTGGGATGGCGCGGCAGCATCGCGTGGGCGCCGTTGCCCAGGTGCGTCGAGAGGAGCGCGCCGGCCTTCACGGCGGCCTCGATGGCGGCCGTGTCTGCGCCGGTGTGGCCGATTGCCGGTACCAGCCCGGCCGCTGCCAGCTTCTCGATGAACTCGATGGCGCCCGGCCGCTCGGGCGCCAGCGTGACGATGCGAATGCGTCCTCCGGCGGCGTCCTGGAATCGGCGGAACTCGTCCCAGTCGGGGTCCCGGGCGTGCTCGCGTGGATGCGCGCCGCGCGGGCCGTCTTCCTCAGAGATGTAGGGCCCCTCCAGGTGGATGCCGGCGGTGGCCCGCGCCACGGACGGATCCTCGCACGCGCTCGCCAGCGTGCGGAGAGCGGAGCAGATGTCCTCGGCGGAGCGCGTTGTGACCGTCGGGCAGTAGAGGCCGACGCCGACGCCGTGCAGGCTCTCCACGACGCGGGCCACGTCCTCCGCGCTCTCCGCGTCGCCCACGCTCCGGCCGCCGAAGCCGTTCACCTGGATGTCCATCAGGGCCGGGGCGACTGTGAGGTCCGGTCCGCCGAGGGCGCCCGGCCGGGCGTCGGTTGCGCCCTCCTTGAACGGGCGGACGTCGGATATGCGGCCGTCTTCCAGTTCGATCACCGAGACTGCGTCGGAGCCGCAGATGCGGCCGATGATTCTGTCCGGTCTGCCTGCCATGTATCGCGTCCTGTGTGAGGTCAATCGCCGTCCAGCGAAGTCATCACTTTGCTTCCCGTCGAGGGCCTGCACACGAACATCTGCGGCTCGATGCCCTGCTCGGCGTAGTATCGCTCGGCTAGGAGCCCTTCGACGGCGGCGGCCCGCTCGGTTTCGAGCAGGACCATCATACAGCCGCCGAGCCCGGCCCCGGCCAGTTGCGCGCCGAGCACACCGGGCAGGCCCCCTATCAGGTCCACCATGCGGTCAATCTCGGGCGTGCTGCACGCGTAGGCGCCGGGCTGCTGCCAGAGGGCGCTGCCCGTCTCCGCCAGGGGGGCCAGTTCCGCCGAAGACCGGGCCAGGGAGGCCATGCGCTCGTCGGAGGCCCTTGAATCGAAGGGCTCGTCGGCGTCCCCGCTCCACTTCACCACCCGGTCGCCGTCGTGGGAGATGTTCATCAGTCCCCCCAGCCTCTGCGCGTCCGAGGTGGTCAGCAGTCCGCGGGCCATCTCCGCGCGCCGGCACTCCGCCAGCCCGAAGAGCGCTACGTCGCGCGGTCGGAACCGGGCCTGCTCCAGGTCCACGCCGGCCAGGCACTTCGCCACGGCCGGATGGGCCGCCGCCATCGCCTCCACCTCGCGCGCGCCCAACTCCGCGGGTATCTCGCCTATGAGGCTGTACAGGGCCGGCAGGGAAAGGCCGAGGCCCTCGGTCGTTATGTCGCGCAGGTGCTCCACGCGCCCTGCCCGGTCTCCGAGGTTCGCCCTTGTCATCTCGCGGGCCATGTGGTAGCAGGCGACGTTCGCGTTGAAGCGGGCCCTGGCGTTCCTGGTTTTGTTGGCGTATACGCCCGAGTGGCAGACCATCAGGCTGAAGCCGGCGGGGAAGGGCGACCTGGCCAGCACGCGGAAGGGGAGGAAGGACACGCTGACCACCTCGTTCTCGCGGCTGAACTTCATGGCGGCGTGGTCCGCGCTGCCCCCGCGCGTGCCGACGAACCATTCCCCCTCGCCGCACAGGTCCACGAAGCCCATGGGCCGCAGGTTCAGCGCGTTGAGTTCTGTGAGCGCTTCCGCGGCCGAGACCACAAGGGCCGAAGAGGAACTCAAGCCGGCCGCGACCGGGATGTTGCCGCAGACGAACGCGTCCATCCCCGTCAGCTTGCGCTCCATGAACCGGTGCTGGAGTCGGAGCGCCGCGCCTTTGACGTAGTTGACCCAGTCGCCGACGTCGCGCGCGACGAGCTGCTGGATGAACTGCGAGTCGAGCGTGCCGAGCCAGTCCTCCCAGTCTATGCCCTCGGTCAGTTCGGCGATGCTGAAGCTGCGCGGCGGGTAGGCGTCGCCGTCGGTGTTCCAGAGATTGATCCGGTCGTCGGATCGCGGGGAGGCGACGACGACTGTCGCCCGGTCTATGGCCATCAGGTTGCAGGTGCCGCCCTGGTGGTCGACGTGGCGGCCCATGACGTTGATGCGGCCCGGCGCCCGGGCGACGATGCAGGGGCGCTCCGGGCCGATCTCCCGCGCGAGGCCCTCGGCCGCCTTTAGTGCGAGGGGGTCGGCGTGGGCGCCGCCGGAGAAGAAGTTGATCCATGCCTCCAGCTTGGGGTACTCGCGCCTGGCGCTCATCCTGACCGCGTGGACCTTGCGGACCTCTTCGAGCTCGTCGGCCGTGTTGAAGGACATTACGGCCGTCCGGTCGCGTATCTCGTAAACGCCGACGCGCTTCCCGGCGGCGGCCATGCGCTCGACGACGTCCGTGAAGTAGTACTCTCCCTGGACGTTGCCGGCCTGGAGCCCGGCCAGCGCGCCGGCAATCGCGCCCGTCCGTCCGACGTACACGCTCAGGTTGGACAGGGGGGCACGGGCGATCTCTTCGACGCTCACCGCCCCGCCGGGCAGCTCGAAGACCGCCCTCGCCGTCTCCGAGGCCGCCCGCAGGTCCTCCGGCGTTACCTCCCGGTCCTTCGGCCCGTCCATCCATTGCTCGAGCGCGGGGAAGTAGCGTCGCAGCTTGCCGTGGTCCTTCACGAAGCCCTGGGCGATCTCGACGACGCGGCCCGCCGGCACGGCGCGCCCGCGCCCGGCGACTGCGGCCAGCCTGCGCGCCAGTTGCGTCACGCGTATGTCCGGCACCTCGACGACGGCTTGAACGGCGCCGCCGCGCTGCACGATGCGCCCGGACGTGGGGAACTCTGTCGAGCGCCCGGCGCAGACGTAGAACTCGCACGCCGACGCCTGGTAGCCCTCCACCATGCCGCGGACCACCTGGGGCGCCACGACCTTGTCCCCGGCCACGATGAGGACGTCACCCTCGTGCCCCAGGCTGTGCAGGACCTCCAGCCCGCACTGGACGGCATGGCCGGTGCCGCGCTGCTCGCCCTGGTAGGCGAAGAGCACGCCTTCCCTGCTCCGGCTCACCTGCTCCATGACCTGTTCGGCCTCGCAGCCGACGACCACGACGTGGCTGCGCACGCCGGCCTCCTCGAACACGTCGAGCAGGTTCTCGATCACCGTGCAGTTGCCGATCTTGCAGCAGGCCTTGGCGCGCATCTCGGCGGGCATCCTGCTGCCGGCGCCCGCCGCGAGCGTCAGGCTGTATATGCTGGGGGCCATGAAGCGTCTTTCCCACGCGGGGTCCGGGACCCGGGCCGGCCGGCGCCGGCGCGCTGTGCCGGTAAGAATAGGCGGACGGGGCGGTGCTGTCAACGGCGAGGCCGCCGCCGGGCGGGGCGGCGCATCTCTTTGACACCGGGGGAACGCCTGTTGTAGAATCGCCGCTACGGTGGGCGGTTAGCTCAGTTGGCTAGAGCGCCAGCTCGACACGCTGGAGGCCACTGGTTCAAGTCCAGTACCGCCCACCACTTCCATGTACGCGCCGGCCCGCCGGTCACCCCAGCAGCAGCGCCAGCGTGAGCAGGAAGAGCAGGAAGAACACCCCCGCCAGCCCGAACTTCGTCGCCGCCACGTGCTTGCGAAACAGCGCCGTCAGCTTCTCGGACGTCAGCCCGAACAGCACGAGCAGGAACACGCCCAGCAGCGGCGCGATGAAGCAGAGGTTATAGAGCAGCAGCCATCCCACCGCGCCCCAGAAGTGCTGCGGCAGGTGGCGCAGGGCCAGGATGATCGGAACGTAAACCTGGCCCGTGCACGGGAACTCGAACAGGGCGACCAGCGCGCCCAGGAATAGCGTCGTGCCAACCGTCAGCCCCAGGCGGGCGCGCTTCGAGATGGTCAGCCGGATCCTGCTCTTCAGGCCGTCCGGCAGGGTCAGGGACAGCTCGGACATCCTGCCCCCGAGGCAGCGCACGGCGTCCTGGAGGCTCAGCACGGTCGCCCCCAGGAGCAGCAGCGCCGCTCCGCCCCGCAGCACCTGGCCGATGAGTTCCGAGAAGCTCTCCGCCCGTGCGATCACCTCGGACAGGGCCAGCCCTATGGCGAAGTACGTGACGAAGACCGCCGCCGTGTAAACCAGGCCCGCGGTCACGATCTGCCGGCGGTTCTTGCCGATGAAGGCCAGGTAGGACAGGAAGAAGATGATGACCGTGAAGGCGCACGGGTTGACGCCGTCCGCCAGGCCGGCCAGGACGACGATGGGCAAGGCCAGCGCCTCGTACCTCTCGACCAGGCTCAGTTCAACCTCGTCCGTCGCGAACGCGTACGTCTCGGCGGGCGACGGCAGGTCCCGGGCGTTCGCCACCAGACGCAGCAGCGCAGCCTGGTTTATGTCCCGCTCCACCAGCCCCCCCCTGGCGGAGAAGACGGCGGGGACAACGAGCTGGCGCGCGGCGGGCAGCCCCAGTTGCTCGCAGATTGCCTTGTTGAGGGCGGCGGCCTCGGCGGAAGCCGTCACGTCGTAGAGCTCAACCTGGATGTCGAGCGTCGGCAGGAGTTCCTTGACCGAGTTCAGGACTCCCTTGACGGCGCGACAGGCGTCACACGCCGGTTCGGTGAACAAGGCCAGCCGCACGGTCGCCGGCCCTTCCTCGGTCAGCTTCGCGACCAATTCTTCCACGGACAGGTCATCCCCCGCGAGCAGGGCGCCGGCGGCGGGCGCTCGCGCCAGGAGGGCCTGCTCGGCTTCCCCCGGCGGCAGGCCCGCCTCCGCGTAGGCCGCGGCGACCAGGACGAGCGCCTCGATCTGCGCGCCCGCAGTTCTGAGTTCCAGGCTGCCCTCCAGCGCCCGTTGCAGAAGGAAGCGTTTCTGCTGCTCGTCAATGTCCGGGAACCACTCCACGGCGTTGAGGCTGAAGTCGCACTTCTCGTACGCAACGCGGAGCGCCTGCACCGCGTGGCAGAACAGCTCGGCGGAACCCGTCGCATGAAGGTCAGCGAATCCATTCTCCACAACCGCCGCACGGCAACTGGCGCAGGTGATGAGCTGGGTGGTGGCCACGGCCTTCGCCACGACCTCGTTCGCCTCGCTCCCGCGACCAAGCCGTTCGAGCAGGATGCTGGCCTGGAGCAGCGCCTCCGCCTGCTCCTGGTGCGAGTCCCACTTGCCCGCGAGCTTCTGAAGCTCCTGGGCGACGGCGGCCGCCTGGTCCGTGTCCCCGAGCGCAAGGTGCGCGGCTCCCATCCGGGCGAGCAGGGCCACCTGGTATGAGCCCGTCTTGAGCGTCTTGAGCGCCTTCCTGGCCATCTCCAGCGCACCTGGCGCCTGCTCGGCAGTCGCCTGATCGAGGGCGAGGACGGCCAGGTCTCGGGCCGCCTGCTCGCTGGCGCGCTCGAACCGCATCTCCTTCAGGATCGACAGCGCCGCGCCGTACTCCCCCCGCTCGACGGCCGCTTCCGCCATTGTCGTGACGCACAGGTCGCGGAACTCCTCCGGGCCGAGCCTGGACACTTCCTTCAGGCCGGCCTCCGGCCGCACGGTCAGGTAGAGCCTTATGAGCTCCTTCAGCGTGTTCTGCCCGACCAGCCGGGCGTTGGAAGGGTCCAGTTTCTGCAACCGCGCAAAGGCCTGATCCGTCTGCCCGCTCTCGGCCAGGGCCAGGAGGCCCTTCACCTCGTAACGGTGGCGGTTGTAGCTATCCTCGCTCTCGCGGGCGACACGCGCGGCTTCCTCCCACAACTCCATTTCGCCGTAACCTGCCGCCACCTGCCCTGCAAGGGTGGCACGCTCCCTGGCGACCTGTACGGCGCCAATGGCGTCCTCGGCGGCCCGGAGCGCCCGGCGCGCCAGCTCCTCGTGCCCCTGCCTCACGCAGGACGAGGCCATGTCGGCCAGCGCGCCGACCTGCTGCTCGGCCGGCAGTTGACTGCGCGCCGCGTCCGCCTCCCGCCATGCCGCTGTGGCTGCGTCCTCATCCCCCTGGTCCAGGGCGACCCCGACGCACAGGAGCAGGGCCCTCAGCTTCATGGCGGGTCGCTGGATGCGGGCCGCGATGGCCCGTGCGTCCTCGGGCCGCCCCGCCTGAGCGTAGAGCAGTGCCAGCGTCCCGGACACGTCGGACGCGATGCCGGCGTCGGACATTTCCTCAACCGCACTGAGGGCGTCTCCGAAGAGCCGTGCGGCATCTTCGAGGCGTCCCGCCGCGAGGTAGGCCCTGCCGGCCAGCGTCAGCCATCGGGCGCGCACCTGGACCGCCTGGCCCGCCGCCGCCTGGACGGCCTGGAGGAGCGCATCTTCCATGACGGGGTCTTCCGGGTCCTGTTCGGCAAGCCGGCCGGCTATCTCCAGCAGAAGGTCAACCTGTGCTTCCGGGGCCGTCAGTTGCGCGGCCGCTTCGCTGGCCAGCTCAGGCAGACCGGCCGTGACGGCGGCCAGGGCCGCCTTGCGCAACAGCCTGGGGGACTCGTCGCTCTGCCGGGCCGCTTCGACCGCCTCCCGGCACACCTGCGTCGCCTCCTCCGGCCGTCCCATCTCCTGGTAGGCCAGCGCAACCTGGAGGAGCATCTCGGCGCGCGCGTCCGGCGCCTCGACGGCCCGCGCGCGGGTCAGGGCACGCTCCATGATGGGGTCCGGCGCCTCGGCCCACGCCGCCGGACCCAGGAGGGCCGCCGACAGGGCCAGCGCCAGGAAGGTGAATCGCAGCAGACCGGTTCGTCTCAGTGTCATTGCTGGCAACCCTTGTGCAAGCGAGGCGGGAGAGCTCACGAGGTATAGGAGCCCAGGATGTCCAGACCCGCCTTCACTTTCGTCCCGGGGGCGACCGCCACCTGGAATTGGTCTTGTTGAGGCACGAAAAGTTCAACTCTGCTGCCGAATTTGACCATTCCGAATCGCTGGCCCGCGGCCAGTTCGTCGCCCGGCGCGGCCTTGCACACGATGCGGCGGGCCACGGTTCCGGCTACCTGCCGGACGAGGACCCTTCTGCCCCCCTCCAGCTCGATGCCCAGCCAGCAGTGCTCGTTCTCAGTGGCTGCCAGCGGGCTCCGCGCGTCGTGGAAGCGCCCCGGGACGTGGCGCCTGTAGCGGACCGTCCCCGCGACGGGAGAGCGGTTAACGTGCACGTTCAGCAGCGACATGAAGATGCCCACGCGCAGGGCCGGGCCGGGCAGGAAATCCCCCGGCGGGTCCACCTGCTCCACGTCCTGCACCGTCCCGTCCGCCGGGCTCAGCAGCGCGCCGGGTCGCTGTGGGGACGGCCTCTCCGGGTCGCGGAAGAAGGCCAGAAGCGCCGCCCACAGCGCACCCCCCAGCACGGCCAGCGGCCAGAAGAACAGCGCGCCCAGCACGATCAGCGCCACACAAACCGCACTGCCCACGGCCGTCTCGCGCAGCCCGTAGCGGGTGATACGCAGCCTCAAGTGCCTTCTCCCCGGAGCCTTGTGGAAATGCCGCCCGCTCTCGGGGACGGCATAGGCGAGTATTCCAGAAACGCGCCGGCTTGTCAAGCCGGCCGCCCGTCACGTTGACACTCCCCGACGTTTCCTGTTATAGCTAGATGACCGGTTCCCGGGTAGCCCCGGCGAGACATTGATCCGCCCGGTGGTGGCGCAGGGGACGCAATTTGTGGCGCCGCCGTCCCGGCGGCATAGCTGCGGGCATCTTGCCCGCAGCTTGGGACACGGGCGTGGGCAAGATGCCCACACCCAGGCCGGCGGGCTTGTCCCGAGGCCGCCGCCCCCGGCGGCGGATCGAGGGGATGCCGGCGCTACACCGTCGCATCATCGGGCGCGAGGGCATGAGTGCATTCTCCGCCAGGTCTTTCTGGATGCCGCTGCTGCTGGCGACGCTGATCGCCGCATTCTTCGGCGCGCTGCTGGCACGCCGCGGACGGGAGCTGGAGGGACTGCTGGTGGAACAGGCCCGCCTCCGGCGTGAGATCGCCGGGCTGGAGCGCCAGAACGCCCGACTGAAGGCCGAGAGGGACGCGCTGCTCAACTCCCCCGAGGCCATCGAGAGGGTCGCGCGCGAGGACTACGGCTTCGCGGCGCCGGGCGAGAGCGCGGACGCGTTCGAGTCCTCTTTGCCCGAGCCGGCGCCGGCGCCTCTGCGCGTGACGCCGCCGTCGCTCTGGGCGCTGGCGATCTCCTGGCGGCGCGTGTCCTTACTGCTGCCGGCGGCCGCCTTCGTCGTCACCGCCTTGATCCTTGCCGCGTGGAACCTCGCGGTCGGCAGGGCGGCAAGGGATGCTTGACCGACGTTACTCTGCAAGGAACGGGGCAACCGCAATGGACGCTGAAGCATACGTGCGCAAGCTGGTCACCGGGGCCAGGGAGGCCGCGCGGGCCGTCGGCCACGCCTCGACCGCCCTGAAAAACGCCGTCCTGGAGGCCGCAGCCGCCAACATCCTCGCCGCCGGCGATGAGCTCAAGGAGGCCAACCGAAAGGACCTGGACGCCGCCCGCGAGGCCGGCCTCTCCGCCGCCATGATTGACCGCCTCGAACTGACCGACAAGCGCATCGAAGGAATGGCCGCGGCCCTCCGCAAGGTCGCGGCGCTGCCCGACCCCGTCGGGCGCGTCATCGACGGCTGGGTGCTGCCCAACGGGCTCAAGCTCGACAAGGTGCGCGTGCCCATCGGCGTGATCTGCATGATCTACGAGTCGCGCCCGAACGTGACCGCCGACGCTGCCGCCCTCTGCCTGAAGAGCGGCAACGCCGTCATCCTGCGCGGCGGCAAGGAGGCGATCCGCTCCAACCTCGCCATCCACCGCTGCATCGCGCGCGCCTGCGAGGGAGCCGGCCTGGACGTGCGCGCCGTCCAGCTTGTGGACACGCCGGACAGGGTCGTCGTGCCCCCGCTGCTCCAGGCGAACGACTGCGTGGACCTTGTCATCCCGCGCGGCGGAAAGGGCCTGATCCGCACGGTGGTCGAGACCGCCACCGTCCCCGTCATCAAGCACTACGAGGGCGTCTGCCACACCTACGTGGACCGCGACGCGGACCTCGACATGGCCGTCGCCGTCTGCCGGCACGCCAAGTGCCAGCGGCCCGGCACGTGCAACGCGATGGAGACGCTACTGGTACACGAGGACGCGGCCGAGGAGTTCTTCGGCAAGATGCGTCCCGTCTTCGAGGAGGAGGGGGTGGAGCTGCGCGGCTGCCCCGTCTCCTGTCGGCTCATGCCCGGCATCGTGGAGGCCACGGAGGAGGACTGGCGGACCGAGTACCTGGACCTCATCCTTTCCGTCCGCGTGGTCGGCAGCCTGGACGAGGCGAAAGACCACATCGCCCGCTACGGCTCGGCGCACAGCGACGCGATCGTGACACGCGA
>CAZQEQ010000067.1:0-19781 GCA_964592385.1 uncultured candidatus Brocadiaceae bacterium
CGGACACGCACGACAACCTGCCGAAGGTGGGCGCGGCGGCGGCCGCCTTCCGGGAGCGCGGCGTCGAGGTCATCCTGCACGCGGGGGACTACGTCGCGCCCTTTGCGCTCAAGCTCCTGCTGAAGGCCGGCGCGCGGGTCGTCGGCGTGTTCGGCAACAACGACGGCGAGCGCACGGGCCTGCGGAAGGTCTGCCCGGACCTTCACGAGCCGCCTCACCGGCTCGAACTCGCGGGGAGGACCGTCGTCATGGTCCACGACCCGCAGGCGCTCGCGCAGGACGTGGCCGATGGGGCGGACCTGCTCGTGTGCGGGCACACGCACGGGACGGAAGTCCGGCCCGGCCCGCCGCTGCTGGTCAACCCGGGCGAGGCGGCGGGCTGGCTCACCGGCCGAGCCACAGCGGCCGTGGTGGACCTGGAGGGAATGACGGCCGAGATCATTGACCTGGGCTCGCAGGAGACGGTTCCGCTATGAAGGCAAGGCGCCTGCTTCCGTTTGTCGCGTTGACGGCTCTGGTCCTGTTCGGGGGGTGCGTGGAGCGACGGATGCTGGTCCGCTCCGAACCGCCCGGCGCGCCCGTGTGGATTGACGGGCATTACGTCGGCGTGACGCCCCTGGAGCACGGGTTCGCCCACTACGGCACCAGCCAGCTTCGCGTGGGACCCCTGCGTGACGAGCACGACAGGCTGCAATACGCGGAGCAGGCGCGCCTGGTCGAGATCGAGGCGCCGTGGTACGAAACGTTCCCGATTGACTTCGTCTTCGAGGTGCTCCTGCCCGTCCGCCTCGTGGACGAGCACGACGCGGGCGAGTTCGTGCTCGAACCTGCCGGCGACCAGCCCCCCGCCGAAGGCCGGGTGGAGGACATCCGCGCCCGCGCGGAAGCCTTCCGCAGCCGGGCACTCGCGCCCATCCCGGAAGAGCCCCCCGCGCAGTAGAGAGCCTGGCGGCCTATTGGACAATGCGGCTCAGCCGCCCTCGGCTGAGTACCCCACAGGCGAGGGCGCCTGTGCTACACCGACATGGTCCCTCGCGCAGGCGGCGTCCCGGGAACGCGCCTTCTCCAACAGGCTGCCAGTGGACCTTCAAGATCGAGATCGCGGCCTCATGTGTCACTCGCGCTCGTCCTCCTCCTCGTTCTCGTCCTCCCCGGCATGCGCACGATGTCGAGGACGAGGACGACGACGAGGACGAATGGCGCGCTTGCCCCGCATTTCAATCGTGAAGTGCCGCTACGCAACGTCGGCGAAGATGAACCGCTTGCCGTACTTGTCCACCACCGTCTTTCGCAGCAGCGCGTGCTGCGGCTCGGCGAGCGCCGGGTCGCCTGACACGAGCTTGAACGCGTCGTCCCGCGCCTCTTGCAGTATCGAGACGTCCTGGAAGTCGTAGCAGCGGAACTCGGGCAGCCCGCTCTGCTGGGTGCCGAGCAGCTCCCCCGGCCCGCGGATGCGCAGGTCCTCCTCGGCTATCCGGAACCCGTCGCTGGTGCCGGTCAGCACCTCCAGCCGCGCGCGGGCCTCGTCGGTGGTCGGGTCGGCCAGCAGGAAGCACCTGCCCGGATGCTCGCCGCGCCCGATGCGCCCGCGCAACTGGTGAAGCTGCGCCAGCCCGAGCCGCTCGGCGTGCTGGACGATCATCACCGTGGCGTGCGGCACGTCAATGCCCACCTCCACCACGGTCGTGGCCGCCATGACGCGGTACTCCTTCGCGCGGAATGCCTCCATCACGCGGCGCTTGGCCGCCGGCAGCATCTGGCCGTGCAGCAGGCAGCACTCGTATTCCGGGAACACGCGCTCGCTCAGCTCGCGGTAGCCCTCCTTCGCGCTGGTCAGGTCCAGGTCCTTGCTCTCCTCGACGAGCGGGTAAACGACGAAGACCGTCCGCCCGCACGCCAGTTCCTCCCGTGCGGCCTCGAACGCGCCGTCCCACGCGCCCGGCAGGCGCAGCTCCGTGGTGACGGGCCGGCGGCCGGGTGGCATCTCGTCGATGACGCTCACGTCCATGTCGGCCAGGTAGGCCAGCGCGAGCGTACGCGGTATGGGCGTCGCGGTCATTATCAGCACGTCGGGGGGCGGCCCCTTGCGCCGAAGGGCCAGCCGCTGGCGGACGCCGAACCTGTGCTGCTCGTCCACCACGGCCAGGGCCAGGTTCCCGAACCGCACGTCGGGCTGGATCAGGGCGTGCGTGCCGACGACCAGGTCCAGCTCGCCCCGGGCCAGTTGGCGCAGGACTTTCTTGCGGCCGCCCGGCGTCAGGGCGCCGGTCAGCAGGGCGGTGCGCAGCCGCGCCCGGTCCAGCAGCGATTCCAGCGTCAGGTAGTGCTGCTCGGCCAGTATCTCCGTGGGCGCCATCAGGGCGACCTGCCGACGCTTGCTGCTCTCGGCCAGGGCGGCCAGCATTGCATAGACCGCCACCACCGTCTTGCCGCAGCCCACGTCGCCCTGGAGCAGGCGGTTCATCGGGCGCGCGGACCGCATGTCCGCCGCCACCTCCGCGATGACGCGGTCCTGCGCCGCGGTGAAGGGGAAGGGGAAGAGCCGGCGGATGCGCCGGTCCACGTTCGGGCCGACCCGGAAACTGACGCCTTCGTTGGCCTTGATGGCGGCCCGCCGCAGGGCCAGCGCCGTCTGGAAGACGAACAGCTCCTCGTAGGAGAGCCGCCGCCGCGCCGCGTCCTTCTCCTCGATGCTCTTGGGGAAGTGGACGTTCCACAGGGCGTGTCCGACGTCGGGCAGGTTTCTCTCGCTCAGGAAGGCGCGCGGGAACACATCCTCCGCCTTCCCGGCCGCCTGGGAGAGGGCGGCCAGGGCGACGCTGCGCATGACGGCCTGCGTGACGCCTTCGGTCAGAGGGTAGAGCGGCAGGATGCGGCCGAACTTGTCCGACTCGGAGGGCTCAGCGCCGACCTCGTAGTCGGGCGCAACGATCTGGAGGCCGCCGTAGAAGTTGACCGTGCCGTAGGCCGTGACGGTGCCGCCGACCGGGAACGACCGTTGCCAGGCGGGCTGCGCGTTGAACCAGACCAGCGACAGCGAACCGGTTTCATCGCTGATCCCGACCGCGAGCATCCCGACGCCCCGGCGCCGCGTCGGGCGGAACTCCACGACCTCTATCGTCCCGCGCACCACGGCGCTCTCGCCGATGCGCAGCCCGGCGATGGGGCGGTGGCGGCGCCGGTCCTCGTAGTCGCGCGGCAGGTGCATCAGCAGGTCGCCGACCGTCCGGATGCCGAGCCGGGCGAGGGCCTCGGCGCGCTTCGGGCCGACGCCCTTGACGTAGCGCACCTCGCTGTCCAGGCCGGTCTCTCTCTTCTTATCCATGGCGGCCTCGGGTTCACGGGCTCCCATTCGGGCGCGAATATAGCAAAATGCGGCGCCGCTTTACAGCACAGGCGGGCGGGCCTATAATCCCCGCCTCGTGACAGATCAACCGCGGAGAACGCCGAGGACGCAGAGAACGGCGGGGGATGGCTGAGGGTTGACAATGGGGGTGAGTACGCGCTTTTCGCACCCGTTGCCCTTCGTGGTCTTCGTGACCTTCGTGGTTCAGGCTGTTGTCGTGGGCGTTTCCTGAGCGGCAGGAGGGACAATATTGAAGCGCCGAGGACGCAGAGGACGGCAAGGGACTTGAGCCCATCATGTCCGTTTTTTCTCCGCGTTCTCTGCGCTCTCTGCGGTGAATCCGTTCCGTTGTTGGAGGGAAGGTGATGAAACTGGGAGTTTACTCTCTCGTAACGCCGGACTGCGACATAGAGGAGGCGGCCGCACTGGTCGCCGACGTCGGCTACACGGGCATCGAATGGACGCTGGACTACACCAACGCCCTGTGGGACGGCGAGAGCAACTGGCACATTGACACGGGGAACCTGGCTGAGACGGCCGAGCGCGCGCGCCGGGCCGCCGACGAGCACGGGCTGACCACCGTGGCCCTGGGCTCGCGCTGCGGCTGCTTCGATCCGGACCGCGTCCGCGTCGCGCTGGAAGCCGCCCGCCTGGCCGGCGCCCTCGGAGTGCGCGTCCACGCCCCGGGCTACGACGGCTCGACGCACCACGACGAGCTGCTCCGGCGCGGGCGGGATGCCTTCGCCGCCCTGGAGGAGGACGCGCGCGCGGCCGGCGTCAAGGTCTGGGTCGAGATCCACAACGGCCTTATCTGCCCCAGCGCGTCCGCCATGCGCCGGCTGCTCGACGGCTTCGACCCGGCCTGGATCGGGGCGATATTCGACCCGGGCAACATGCTGCGCGAGGGCATGGAGAACTGGCGCATGGCCGTCCAGATGCTCGGGCCTTACCTCCAGCACGTCCACGCCAAGGACGGCGGCTGGTTCCGCCGCGACGACGGCGAGTGGGAGTGCAGGAACATGCCCTTCCCCGACGGCATGGTGAACTGGCCGCAGGTCATCGAGGCGCTCGGGTCCGTCGGCTACGAGGGCTTCCTCGACATCGAGGATTTCCGCAGTGGCTACGCGCGCGTCTCGCCGGACCTGCCGACGCGCCGGATGCTCCAGGAGGATTACGACTACCTGAGCGGCCTGCTCTGATCAGCCCTCGACGGGCGTCGGCCGGCCGGAGTCGTCCACGCAGACCATCACGACGCGGCCGTCAAAGGATCTGGCGCTCTCGCCCGTGCGGGCGTTGTGGATGAGCATCTCCACGCGGACGCGCACGGAGGTCGTCCCGACGCCCTCGACGCCGAACCGGAACTCGAGCACGTCCCCCAGGCGCGCGGGCGCGGTGAACTCCGCGTCCTGGACGGCCCGCGTCACGAAGTTCCGCCCCGGGTAGGTCCTGGCGCAGGCGATGAACGCCAGTTCGTCAATCACGGCCAGCACGCGCCCGCCGAACAGGCTCCCGTACTGGTTCAGGTGTTCCTGCCGAACCATCATCTGGTGTTGGAAGTCCATGGCCCGCTCCCGTTAGCTCGCGCTGACGCGCCATCATACGTGCCGCTGCCCGGCCCGCGCAAGCGCTTGAGGACGAGCCGCGACCGCGCTATGCTCTCCCGGCGACCCGGACCAGCAAGGAGAACGCCATGCAGTTCCGACACATCGTGATTGACCCCGAGCCGCCGGGGACGGAGAACGACGTCTGCCTCATCGCTGACGTGAACGGCGACGGGCTCAACGACGTCATCGTCGGCGGCAAGCTCGGCGAGGGGAACGTCGTCTGGTACGAGTACCCGTCCTGGCGGCGCCACACGATCGGCTCGGCGCGGTTCGAGGCGGGCGGCGTCGTGCTGGACGTCACCGGCAACGGCCGCCCCGACCTGGTCGCGGGCGGCGACTACGGCCGCAAAGAACTCTACTGGTTCGAGAACCCCGGGCCGCCCTTCGAGAACTGGCCCAGGCGCGTCATCGAGGACGAGCTCTGGAAATACCACGACCAGGCCGTCGGCGACGTGGACGGCGACGGGCAGGACGAGATCGTCGTCCTCTCCCAGCAGAGCAAGCTCGTCGTTTATTACGACGTGCCGGCCGACCCCCGCGTGAGCCCCTGGCCGCGCGCGTGCCGGCAGACCGTCTGTGAGGGGCTGGAGGTGGAGGGCGTCGCCGTAGTGGACCTCGACGGCGACGGGCAGGCGGAGATCGTGGCCGGGCCGTACTGGTTCAAGCGGGAGGGTGCGTCGTGGCGGCGCCGCCCGATTGCGCCGGACTTCCGGCTCACCTGCGTGGCGGTCGGCGACGTGGACGGGGACGGCCGGCCCGAGGTCGTCCTGTCGGAAGGGGAGAGCGACCCGGGCCGGCTCGCCTGGTTCTCCGGGTTCCCCGACTGGGAGATGCGCCTGCTGCGCGACGACCTCTTTCACCCGCACACGCTACAGGTGGCGGACATGGACGGCGACGGGCTGCCCGACATCGTCGTCGGCGAGATGGGGCTGGGCGGGAACCCCGCGCCGAAGCTCCTGGTCTATCGCAACCGGGGGGACGGGGCGTTCGAGGAGGTTCTCGTTGACGACCGGCACGCAACGCACCACGCGAAGGTCGGCGTCATCGGCGAGGGCGGGCTGCCGTCCATCGTGGGCAAGCCGTTCAGCCCCGAGAACCGGGTTGACCTGTGGCTCAATGAAGGCTGAAGCTTGCCCGTCGTACGGCGGGGCAGAAGGATGAAGTGAACGGCAAAGGCGGCAACCAACCAGAAACAAGCAACTTGTTTTGAGGACGAGGGCCCCTCGTCCGCCGCCCGGCGGACTTGGGGCAAGCTCCGAGGACGAGAACGAGGACGAGGACGAGGTGTGCGGTCCCGCCGTCTTCTGTCAACTACCAACTCTCAACTGCCTTCTTCGGCCCGCTTGTAAACGCCCATGATGCCGGCCTCGCCCAGGACGTGGCCCTTCATGGCGGCGTTGAGCTGGTACTTGGCGAACCCGCCCATCAGGTCCAGTGTGGCGTCGAGCGCATAGAGCCTTATCACGTAGCGGTGCACCTTGCCCGGCGGGGGGCACGGGCCGCCGTAGCCGACGTCGGCGAAGTCGTTCTTGCCCTGCACCGCGCTGAACGGGACCGAGATGATGTCCATGGCGGCCACCCCCGGGCTCATCTCCTGCTCGGTGCCTGGCATGTCGCACATGAGCCAGTGCGTGAACCCGCCGATCCCCGCGTCGGGGTCCTCCATGACGAGCGCGAAGGACTCCGTGCCCCTGGGCGCGTCGCGCCACTGGAGCGCGGGCGAGCGATTCTTGTCGTCGCAGGTGTAGAAAGGCGGGATCGGGCCGCCGTTGCGGAAGGCCGTGCTGGTCAGCGCAAACTGCCCCGGCACCGGGTCCGGGACCAGCGACACGGGCGGGCCGGCGTGGCGCTTCTTGTAAACGAGCACGGCGCCGACCGCCACGATCACCAGCAAGAGGAGAAACCATTTCCTGCGCATCTGCGCGCCCCCCTGGTTGAGTGCTGAGGTTGCCGCCAGTATTGTCAGGTCGAGCAAGCGGGCTGTCAAGCCCTGGCGGTGCAGGCGGCGCGCTCCAGCTCGCGGCTGCGTTCGTAGAGTTCGGCCAGGGTCATCTGCCTCAAAAAGACCAGCCCCCGGGTGGCCCGGATGAGCGCGCTCTCGCTCTCGTTGAACCAGCGCCGCCCCAGGCACGTCTTGAGCGCCTGGTACTGCTCGACCTGGACCCGCTGGCTCAACTCGCTGAACGGGCCGTCGTGCTCGTAGCTCGGGAACGAGGCGTCCCGCTGCGAAGCGAAGGCGTTCTCGAACGCGCTCTGCATGATGGCGAACATGTTGAGCGAGATCGGGACGTAAACGTTTGCCTCGCAGGGGTGGAACCGCTGCCAGACGTTCCGGTAGCCCCAGACCGTGATGTCGGACCGGCCGCTCGCCCGCTCGTAGCGCCGGAGGGCCTCGGTGATCGCCTGGAGCACCTTGTAGTGGGTGTCCGGCCCGCTGCCCTCCGGGTCGAGCGCGACGGTGACGACGTCCGGCTTCACCCTCTCGAGCACGTCCAGCACGGGCTGGACGTCCCTTTCGACGGTGGGTTCCTCCAGGAACACGTCGCCCGTGTAGAAGCCGAGGCGCAGGTGGAGGATGTTCGAGCAGTTCCAGCCGAAGTATCCCCAGAGGCATTCGGCCTCCCACTCGCGCCTCATGCCCTTGAGCCGCTGGACGTGCGCGGGGTCGCGGCTGCCCGGGTACTGCGTGGCGAAGTAGCGCGCCAGCTCGTCGGCGCGGCCCTTCAGGTCGTCCAGGCCGCCCTCGCCGAAGACCTCGGTCAGGTCGCGCAGCAGCCGGCGCGCGATGCCCTCGCTCGCCATGGCCTCGCTCGCTGCGGCGACGCCGTCCAGGTACTGCCAGACGTCGCGGTTGCGGGCTATCGCGTCGCCGGGGTCGAAGTAGCCTTCATCCATCAGGGCGGCGCACTCCGGCGTCCCCGCGAACCGCTTGAGGCACTCGATCTGCGCGCGCATGAAGCCGTTCGTCACCGAGGTGAACCCGCTGGTCAGGCTGGCGAAGTGGTGCGTGTTGCTGGCCTCCCGCACGTGGCGCACCACGGCGGGCAGGTAGCCGAGCATGATGTCGTCGTGGTGCGGCTCGGTGTGGAGGAAGCGCGTGCCTGCCAGCACGCGCGAGCCCCGCTCGATGCGGCGGGCCAGGTCGTCCCTGACCTTCCCGACCAACTGCTCGCGCGTCTCGGGGCGCCCGCGCAGGGCGGCGGACGCGAAGCGGTCCCCCGCGAAGTCCTCGTCCGTCAGGCCCTCGACCCGTTTTCCCGCCCGGACCGCCAGGTCTATGACGGTCCTCTCCGCTTCCTCGTCGCTGACGCCGCCCGGGCCAGCGAGCGAGACCACCCGGCGCTCCGTGAGCATCCGGGCCGCCCCGCGGGTCAGGTAGAACCGCGCGTTCGGCAGCGCGTGGAGCGCCGTGGCCGGGTAGAGCACGTCCCTGTCGTTCTGGACGGCGTCCGCGACGACCTTCGCCTTCGCGTCGCCGGCGGCGATGATGACTGCCGTGCAGCGGGGGTTGAAGGTGATCGTGCCGAGCCCGATGGTGATGACCAGCCGCCTGCGCGCTATCTCGACGCCGCCCAGGTCGGTTGCGGCCGCGGCCTGGGTCTCGTAGTTCGTCTCGGTCAGGCGTGTCGTCGAGTGATGGTCGGAGCCGCGCACGTTGAAGCCGACGTGCCCGTCCGGCCCGATGCCGCCGAGGAAGAAGCCGATCCCGCCCAGCGTGCGGATGCGCTCCTCGTACTCCTGGCACCACTGGTCGATGCGGGCGAGGGCGTCCTTCTGGACGGCTTCGAGCCGGCCCTTCGCGCCGCGGCAGCGCAGGCCCAGGTCCACCTCGTGGTCGGGCCAGACGGAGTCGAGCGTCTGCCCGTCGGCGAGGCCGATCCGGGAGCCGTCTATCAGGAGGGCCTTCCCCGGGTCGAGCCCGAAGCCTTCGAGGTAGTAGCGGCAGACGTAGTGGTAGAAGCTGTTCCGGTGGCCCGGCTTGATGGGGTAGAACTCGTCTATCTGGACGAAGTGGAGGCCGGCCAGGTCCGGGCGGCGCGCCGGGTCGATGCCCCACGCCTCGAGTTCGCGCCGCGTCCCGGCCTCGTCCCAGCCCTTCAGGACGCGCTCGACGGACTTGATGAAGTGCTCCGGGGTGCGGCCGGTCGGCAGGGAGACCACGCCGCCCGGGTTGGCCTGCACCCACTCGATGAACCGCATGGCCGCCAGCGTGCCGAGCGCGGGCCAGCTCTCCACGACGATCGCCGGCATCTTCTCCGTCGGCGGATAGAGCGCCCCGAAGGGCGAGGCCCCGAGCGCGTGCCGCTCGACGGGCGTCAGTGGGATTGCGTGCTCGTCGTTCATTGTCTCTCTCCGGCCACGCGCCGGTTCGCGTGCATCTCGCCCCGGTCCCCCGGCGAGGCGCCGTGGGCTACCCGCAAGTAAAGGACTCCTAACAGCCCGTTGAAAAATGTAGCTCAGCCGCCCCCGGCTGAGAACGCCACAGGCGAGGGCGCCTGTGCTACACCGACACGGCCCCTCGCGCAGGCACTCTCCGGGGAATCCTCCTTCTTCAACGGGCTACTAAAGCGCGACGTTGTCTATCGGGCCGTCGCCGTCCGGCCGGAGGGGGTGGGGGACGGGCGGGGAGGGCCTCTGCCAGCCGAGCGGGGGGCCGCCCGCGCAGGCCCGGAGGACGGCCGCGCGCCGCTCCTCGCTCTGCCAGCGCCTTTCGTCGCACTCCTCGGGGTCCCAGTCCTCCAGCACGAGCGCTTCCAGTTCATCCCGGACGGCGCGGTGTTCCGGTTCTGCGGCCAGGTCGCGCCATTCGCCCGGGTCATCCTCGAGGTCGAAAAGCTCGGGCTCATGGGTGTGGACGTAATTGAGTTTGTGGCGGCCTCGCCGGACGGTGCGGACGCCGCGCCGGACGCCCTCGCCGTAGTTCTCGACGATGGCCAGCCCCGCGCCTTCCTCCCGTTCGCCGCGCGCGAGGCCGGCCAGGTCGCGCCCGTCCGAGACGTCGTAGACCGGCTCGACGCCGGCCAGGCCGCAGAGTGTCGGCCCCAGGTCCAGCAGGCTGACGGCTTCGGATATCCGGCGGGATGGGATTCCGTCGCCCCGCACGATGAGCGGCACGCGGCTGGACCACTCGTAGGCGGCGTTCTTGAACCAGAGCCCGTGCTCGCCCATCATGTCCCCGTGGTCGCTGGCGTAAACGACGAGCGTGTCGTCCGCCATGCCGGCCTCGTCGAGCATGGCGAGGATGCGGCCAAGGTACTCGTCCACCATCGTGACGCGGCCCAGGATGGCGCGGCGCGCGGCGCGGCAGACGTGGTCGGGCACGAGGCGGTCGAACTTGCCGTGCCGGCGGAGCCACTTGACGTAAGCGTGCTCCTTGTCGAGGTAGTCCTCGGGGATCTCGGGCAGGCGTATCTCGTCGTCGCGGTAGAGGTTCCAGTAGCGCTCGGGCGCGCGGTAGGGGTAGTGCGGGCCGGTGAAGGAGGCGCAGAGCAGGAACGGGCGGCGGTCCGCCCGCCGGGCCAGGCGGCGCAGGCCGTACTCGGCCCGGAAGATGACCTCCTCGTCGTAGTCCATGTCGGCCGTCCAGTCGGGGCCGGCCTCGAAGACGCGGTCGATGTTCTGCCCGGGGTTGACGGGCGGGCGGTCGCGGTGGGGGCGGGTCCAGTCGAACGTCGCCGGGTAGATGTCCTGCGTCCAGCGCTCCTCGAATCCGTGCATCTGGTCGGGACCGACGAAGTGCATCTTGCCGCAGAGGACGGTCAGGTATCCGGCGTTGCGGAAGCTGTGGGCGAAGGTCGGCCAGTCGCAGCGCAGCGGCGAGGCGTTGTCCCAGACCTCGATGGCGTGCACGTGCCGCCCGGTCATCATCGCGGCGCGCGACGGGGCGCAGATCGGGCTCGGGCAGTAGGCGGCGTCGAAGAGAGCGCCTTCCTCGGCCAGGCGGTCCATGGTCGGCGTCTTGACGACCGGGTCCCCGTAGCAGCCGGCCATGAAGACGGGGTGCTCGTCGCTCATCAGGAGGAGGATGTTCGGCCTGTCCATCGGCTTGCCTCGGTGTGTCAGGGCTCGACGATTGCGGAAACGTCGATGACGTAGATTTGGCGCGTGCCCTCGTGGACGGAGTCCATGCAGACGTGGTGGCCGTCCCGGCTCCAGCGCGGGTGCAGGTCGCAGCGGATCGGCCCGGCCAGCGCGGGCGGGCTGTGGAAGCGGCCGAGGTCCACGCGGCGGCCCTCGGCGGGATCGAAGAGCATGAGCGCACGCTCGTGCCGTTCGTCGGGGTAAGCGTCCAGCAGGATCCAGCGCCGGTCGGGCGAGTAGGAGCAGTGCCCGTCGCCGGTGAGGACGCCTTCGCCGATGACCTCGCGCCCGCCGGTGCGCTCGTTGAACAGGAAGAACCGGTCGCCCGCGTCGCGCTGGCGCGCCCAGGCGAGGATGCGCTCGGCGTCGCGCCAGTCGTAGTGCGAGACCATGTCGTCGTCGGCGATGCAGCGCAGGTCGGAGCCGTCGAGGCCGGCCGTGAGCAGGCGCGTCTTGCGGGCGTCGCGGTCGGGCGGGCGCCAGCGGTGCAGGAAGGCGAAGCGCGAGCCGTCCGTGTTGATCACCAGGTGGTTGAACCAGTGCTTGCAGCCGTCCATGTCCGGGCGGCGATTCAGCGCGGCGGCGCGGTCGAGCGAGACGATGAGTTCCGACTCGCCGGTGGCCAGGTCCATGCGGAAGACGCCGTCGTCGGCGGGGTGCGGGCCGTCGTACCCGGGGTCGCGCAGGCCGCCGTAGCCGTAGCCCGGGCGCATGTCCGCCAGGCGGGAGAAGTTGACCGAAAGGGCTGTTCCCTTGTCGGGGCTGAGTGCGGCGATCGGCAGGGGCAGTGCGCGCTCCTCGCGCGTGAAAACGTCGAGCAGCGCGGCGCCGAACGAGCCCTCCCGGCGGACGTTGAACGCGACCGTCCTGTCCGGCGCGGCCGGCAGCCACTGGAGCATCGGGCCGAACTGCCAGTGCCACGCCGTCGTCGCGGCCAGCGGCGCCCAGGCGTCCCCGCGCGCCGTGTCTATCAGCCCGACGACGGCCTCGTCCTCGGGCGTCGGGGCGCGGTCCATGAAGCCGGCCTCCACGCCGAGCACGTAGCGCCCCGTCGCGTCCCACGGCGTCTTGTCGTAATAGCCGAAGAAGTGGTGCTTCGGCCCGCGCGTCACGGCGCGGGTGGGGGGCGCTGCGGCGTCCATGTCGGCCGTCTCCGTATCGCTGGCTTTGGCGTTGCCTGCCGTCGCGCATTATAGCACCGCCGGGCCCGGCCGGCACGGGCCGGCGCCCTTTTCGGCGCGGGGCGCGGGCTGCGGCGCTTGACCGTCGCGCGGAGCGGGGGTATTGTGTGTATTTCTCCCCTGCGGACGCGGGAGCGCCCGCCGGGGCCGGTCATGCCTGCGGGAGGATACAGCAATGTACGACGGCGGGACGGCGGTGGTCGGCGCGGGGTTCATCGGGCCGGTTCACGTGGAGGCGCTCAGGCGCCTGGGGGTACGGGTCACGGGCGTGCTGGGCGTGGACGATGAGGAGTCCCGGCGCGTCGCGGCGACGCTCGGACTGCCGAAGGCGTACGGGAGCTTCGAGGAGTTGCTGGCGGACGACGAGGTCCGCTGCGTCCACCTGGCCGTGCCGAACCGACTGCACTTCGCGATGGCCCGCGACGCCCTCGCCGCCGGCAAGCACGTCATGTGCGAGAAGCCCCTGGCCATGAACTCCGAGGAGTCCGCCGAGCTCGTCGCCCTCGCCGCGAAGGCCGGCGTGGCGGCGGGCGTCAACTACAACATCCGCTACTATCCCCTCTGCCTGGAGGCGGCGGCGATGGTCCGCCGGGGCGACGTGGGCGAGGTCTATTCAGTCTGCGGCAGCTACGTGCAGGACTGGCTGTTCTACGACACCGATTACAACTGGCGTGTCCTGGCCGACGAGGGCGGGGAGCTGCGCGCCGTCGCCGACATCGGCACGCACTGGATGGACCTGGTGCACGCCATCACCGGCCTGGAAGTCGAGGCCCTCTGCGCCGACCTGCGGACCGTCTTCCCCGTGCGCAACCGCCCCACGGGCGAGGTCGAGACGTTCAAGGGCAAGACGGACAAGCCGATCGAGACCGAGCCCGTGGACGTCACCACGGACGACTACGGCTGCGTGATGTTCCGCTACCGGGGCGGCGGGCGGGGCGTGCTCTGGTGCTCGCAGGTGACGGCCGGGCGGAAGAACTGCCTGCGCTACGAGATCGCCGGCTCGAAGTGCGCCCTGGCCTGGGAGAGCGCCAGGCCGAACGAACTCTGGATCGGCCGCCGGGACCGCCCAAACGAGCTGCTGGTGCGCGACCCGGCCCTCGTCTCGGAGGAGGTGGCGCCGTTCACGAACTACCCCGGCGAGCACAACGAGGGTTTCCCGGACTCGTTCAAGCAGTGCCATCGGGCGTTCTACAGCTACATCGCGGCGGGCGACATGTCGGCGCCGCCGACGTTCCCGACGTTCGAGGACGGCCACCGGGAGATCGTGCTCTGCGAGGCCGTCCTGAAGAGCCATCGCGAAGGCCGCTGGGTTGAACTGTGAGGAGGTGAACCGTGAAGCTCGGATTCTGTAGCGCGATATTGGCGGATTACTCGCTGGAGCAGGTGGTCAGGTTCGCCTCGACGGAGGGCTTCGCCTGCGTCGAGCTGATGTGCTGGCCGAAGGGCAAGGCCGAGCGCCGCTACGCCGGCGTGACGCACGTTGACGTTGCGGGGCTGAAGAAGTCCGACGCCAGGCGCATCAACGACCTTCTCGGCGCGGCCGGCGTGGCGATAAGCGGGCTCGGCTACTACCCCAACCCGCTCGCGCCCGCCGCCAGCGAGGCCAGGGTTTACATCAACCACATCAAGAAGGTCATCCGCGCCGCGGAGCTGCTCGGCGTCGGCGTGGTGAACACCTTCGTCGGGCGGGACTGGACGAAGTCGGTCGAGGCGAACTGGCCGGCCTTCCTGAAGCGCTGGCCGCCCATCGTCAAGTACGCCGAGGACCACGGCGTGCGCATCGGCATCGAGAACTGCCCGATGCTGTTCACCGACGACGAGTGGCCCGGCGGCAAGAACCTGGCCCACTCGCCGGCCGTCTGGCGGCGCATGTTCGAGGCGATCCCGAGCAAGAGCTTCGGGCTGAACTACGACCCGTCGCACCTGGTCTGGCAGGGGATTGACTACGTTCGGCCGGTCGAGGAGTTCGCCGACCGCATCTTCCACGTCCACGCGAAGGACGCGCGCGTTGACGGCGGCCGGCTCGACGACGTGGGCATACTGGCGCTGCCGCCGCAGTATCACACGCCGAAGCTGCCCGGCCTGGGCGACGTGGACTGGGGCCGGCTCTTCTCCACGCTCACTGACGTGGGCTACGACGGGCCGGTCTGCATCGAGGTCGAGGACCGCGCCTACGAGGGCCCGAAGAAAAAGCGCGAGGAGGCGCTCCGGCAGAGCGCGGCGTACCTGCGCCAGTTCATCGCCTGACACGCCACCGCGTTCGGTGGAAGGCCCCTTAGCAGGAGGAGATCATGGATTACACGTACTCGGACATCGCGAAGATGATTGACCACTCGCTCCTGAACCCCGTCATGACCGACGCGGACCTGGAGGAGGGGTGCCGGCTCGCCCTCGACTACGACGTGGCGACCGTTTGCATCAAGCCGTATTACCTGGCGCGCTGCGCGGAGCTGCTGGCCGGCAGCACGGTGAAGCCCACGACCACCGTGGGGTTCCCGCACGGCGGCCACGCCACGGCGATAAAGGTTGCCGAGGCGCAGCAGGCGCTCGCCGACGGCGCGCAGGAGCTGGACATGGTCGTCAACATCGGCAAGGTGCTCAGCGGCGACTGGGACACCGTGCGCGCCGACGTCGCCGCCGTGGTGGACGCCGGGCACGAGGGCGGCGCCATCGTCAAAGTCATCTTCGAGAACTGCTACCTGGAGGACGAGCACAAGATCGCCCTCTGCGGCATCTGCGGCGAGGTGGGCGCGGACTTCGTCAAGACCTCGACCGGGTACGGCGGCGGCGGCGCGACCCACGCGGACCTGAAGCTGATGCGCGAGCATTCGCCCGCGCACGTCCAGGTCAAGGCGGCCGGCGGCGTGCGCACGCTGGACGCCCTGCTCGAAGTGCGCGCCCTCGGTGTCACCCGCGTCGGCGCCAGCCGCACCGCGACCATGCTGGACGAGTGCAAGAACCGCCTGGGAGCCTGACGCCCATGAACGTTGCCCCGTCGCCCGGCGTGAGAGGGTTCCTGATCCACCTCACCCACTACGACCCCCGCTGGTACAAGCGGAAGGGGAGGGAGAAGCCGTTCGACTCCGGCGTGGCGCTGGAGGTCGTCGAGCGGCTCGCCGCCGAAGGCTTCAACCTGCTGGTGATCGACATCGCCGACGCCGTCCACTACCGCTCGCACCCGGAGCTGCGCCGGCGCTACACCGTGCCGATGAAGCGGCTGGTCGAGCTTGCGGGCGCGGCCCGGAAGGCCGGGCTCGAAGTCGTCCCCAAGCTGAACTTCGCCCGCAGTGCCATCCACACGCACAACCATTGGATGCGCTCGGCGGAGACCGGGCGGGACGTGGGATTCGACGACGAGCCCTACTGGCGCATGGCGTTCGAGCTGATTGACGAGGCCGTCGCCGCGTGCCGGCCGGAGCGTTTCTTCCACGTCGGGATGGACGAGGACCACGACCGCTCGTACACGCAGTACGTCGAGGCAATCGGTACGCTGCACGCCGGGCTGAAGGAGCGGGGCCTGCGGACGATCATCTGGAACGACTCGGCGAGCGCCTACCCCGCCGCGCGGATCCACCGTGACAAGTCGCTCCTGGCCGCTCGCAAGATCCCGCGCGACGTCGTGCAGGTGCTCTGGAACTACCGCGCCGTTCCGCGGACCGAGGTGCGCCGGCTCGGGCGGCAGGGGTTCGAGCTGTGGGGCGCGCCGGGCCGCACGGACCCGGAGCAGATGCGCGGGTTCCG
Source organism: uncultured candidatus Brocadiaceae bacterium (assembly GCA_964592385.1). Taxonomy (GTDB): domain Bacteria; phylum Planctomycetota; class Brocadiia; order SM23-32; family SM23-32; genus CAZQEQ01. The sequence continues at coordinate 15,954 of CAZQEQ010000067.1, forward strand.
CGACGCCGTCCTGAAGGCCGGCGGCACGGGCCTGCTGATGACCATGTGGATCCCGACGCGCAAGGGCAATCGGCGGGCCCTGCTGGACGCGATCTCCCGCATGGGCCCCATCTACCGGGGTGAGGAATAGGCTGAGCGATTGCGCGTTGTTTCCCGATGCCCCCGCTGGCCGGGGGGGGAGAGCGATGTTGAAGCGAATGGAGGCGGCCTTTCTGCTGTTGGGGGTGTTCTGCATGAGCGGTCATTCGGCGGCGCGTGAACCGGACTACCCATACAGCATCCTGGCGGCCGGCGAACCCCTGCGGCCCCAACCGGTGACCGTGACGTTCCCCGCCGGGGAGCCGCTGGCAATCCGCGTCAATTGCGGCGCGTATCTCGTTGATCCGGGCTGGGAGTACGTGGACCGGGAGGGCCGCGCATGGCATTTCGACCGCTTCTGGCGCGAGGGCGCGCAGTGGGGCGCGGTCGGCGGCGCGACGTGCTTCCGCGACCCGGCTCAGGTGCCGGCGGCCGACGTTCCGTGCCCCGAGGTCTATCGCTCCGAGCACTACGATCTCCAGGGATACCGCTTCCGCCTGCCCGAGGGCGCCTACACGCTCCGCCTGCACTTCGCGGAAACCTACGGGCCGAGCGAGGGGAGGGCGGGACACCGGGTCTTCGACGTGACCGTGCAGGGGGAGGTCGTCCTGGCGGGCTTCGACCCGGCGGCCGAGTCCGGCGGCTTCGCCAGGCCCGTCGTGAAGGAGGTCCGGGGCGTCAGGCCGTCGGACGGCCTGCTCGAAATCGGCTTCGTGAAGAAGGTCAACGTGCCAACCATAGACGGGATCGAGATCGTCGGCGAGGGGCGGCTGGCGCAGCCTTTCGACTTCGAGCTGGGGCAGGCGTACGGGGGCGGCGACGGGCAGCCCCTGCCCGACCCGGGGGAGGCCGTCTACAGGATCGTCTGCGGCGTGCTGCTTCCGGACGGCCATTGCTACAGGGCCGGCGACGTGGTCTGGACGCCGGACCGGATGCTGGCCGACGGGGCGGGCTACGGCGCGCTGGCGGGGGGCGCGGGGGTCCGAAGCGAGCCGGTCATCTTCCGCGGCGCGCCCGCCGTCGGCGTATACCGCAGCGAGCGATACGCGCCGGACGGCTACGACTTCCGGGTGCCGGACGGCACGTACACGGTGCGCCTGCACTTCGCGGACGGCTTCGAGTGCCACTACCAGGCGGGCATGCGCGTCTTCGACGTACTCGTGCAGGACCGGCCCGTCTCGGAGGGCTTCGACCCGTTCGTGGCCGGCGGGGGGCTGGCGCGCGCCTCCATCCTGGAAGCGCGCGGCGTCGGCGTCGAGGGCGGGGTCCTCAGGATCCGCTTCACCGCCGGGGTGCAGAACCCGATCATCAGCGGCATCGAGGTCTTCAAGGGGAACCCGGAGGACGCGTTCCGAGCGGAGCAGTTGACGGAGCCGGAACCGCGCACGCCCCTGCCCGGGCCGGGCGAGGGCGCCCGGGTGCAGCGCGTGCTCTACGTGGGCAACAGCCACACGTTCTTCTGGGCCATCCCGGAGACCGTGGCCGCCATGGTCAACACGGTCCGGGACGACGTGTGGCTTGAGAGCCATCGCTACCTGCACGGCGGCTGGCGGCTGTCGAACTTCCTGGGCGAGGACCCGAACCGGACGCCCAACTGCCTGAAGATGATCGAGCAGGACCGGTACGACTGGGTCGTCGTGCAGGTCGCCATCCACGGCTACGCGGCGCCGGAAGCGGCGCAGGGGGACCGGCCGCCGACCTGGCTGACGCAGATCGAGAGGATGCGCACCATCGGGGACGTCATCCGCGCCAGCGGGGCGCGCATGATGGTCTACCTGCTCGGCGACCCGGACGACGGGCCGGCCGGCGAGGAATGCCGCGCGGCGCTCATGGCGTTCGCCCGCGAGTATGACGCCGTGATCGTCCCCGTCGGCGAGGCGTGGAGCGCACTGAGGGCGCGGGAGACGGAGGCGCCCGTCGGGTTGACGCTGCGCGGGGACGGCGTCCACGTGGGCTTCCACCTGGGCTACCTGACCGCGTGCATGTTCTACATGGCATGGACGGGCGAGTCGCCTGTCGGCCATCCGCATCCCTGCGTGGCGGGGCAGGAACTCGGGCTCGACGACGGGCAGGCAGCTTACATCCAGCGGTTGGCGTGGGACTTCCACCGGGATTACCACAAGCGGCACGGTCTGATAACGGCGGCCGAGCACTACGGCAGGTGAGGCGGGCCGGACTTCTCGCACAGGGGGAAGGCAATGTACCGGGTGGGACAAAAGGAAGTGGACGCGGTCGCCAGGGTGCTGCTGGGCGGGAAGCCCTTCCGCTACTTCGCCGGCAGCCAGTGCGCGCGCTTCGAGCGGCGCTACGCGAAGTTCGTCGGCGTCGAGCACGTCTGCATGGCCGCCAGCGGCACTCAGGCGCTCACTGCCGCGCTCGGCGGCCTGGGCATCGGCCCGGGCGACGAGGTCATCGTCCCGGCCTGCACCTACATGGCCACCGCCGTCTCCGTCCTGGCCGCCGGCGCGATCCCCGTCATCGTGGACGTTGACGAGAGCATGACCATCGCCCCGGCGGCGGTGGACGACGCCGTCGGCCCGCGCACCCGCGCCGTGATACCGGTGGACATGTGGGGCCTGGCCTGCGACATGGATGCCATCATGCGCATCGCCAGGAAGCGCAAGCTGCTGGTGGTCGAGGACGCCTGCCAGGCGGTCGGCGGCGCCTACGAGGGCAGGATGCTCGGCAGCATCGGCCACGCCGGCGCGTTCAGCTTCAACTACTACAAGAACATGACGGCGGGGGAGGGCGGCGCCGTCGTGACAAACGACGACCAGGTCGCCCGGCGCGCCCAGTGCATGATCGATTGCTGCAACTTCTACTGGACCGGCCGCAAGGAGGACGTCCAGCCGTTCACTTACAACGGCGCGCGCGCCTCGGAGATCGAAGGCGCCATGCTGAACGTCCAGCTCGACCGCATCGGGCCGATGATCCGCGCCATGCGCAGGCAGAAGGTGCGCATCCTGCGCGAGACGGCGGACGCCGGCCTGGTCGCCGCGCCCTGCAACAGCCTCGACCATGAGTGCGGCTCGCACGTGATGTACGCGCTGCCCACGGAGCCGCAGGCCGACCGGTTCGCCCGGCTCGTCGGCGGCACCGTCTGCGGCAAGACCGGCCGCCACGTCTATACCGAGTGGGACGCTATCCTCGAGCACCGCGGCGCGCACCACCCCGCCCTGAACCCGTTCGAGCTGCCCCAGAACCGCCGGTGCAGGAAGAAGTACACCAGGGACATGTGCGCCCGGTCGCTGGACGTGCTCAACCGGACCGTCTTCGTCCAGAACCACCCCGACCGCAAGCGCGACGAGGTGACCGCCCTGATCCGCAAGATACGCTCGGCGGCGACCGCCGTGGGCAAGATGACCCAGCCGACAGGAGCGTGACGTATGAGCGAGAGTGCAGGGAAGCAGACCGTCGTCGGCGACGCCGTCCCGAACATCCCCTGGGAGGAGCGCCCCGAGGGCTGCTCCGACGTGGTCTGGCGCTACAGCGGGAACCCCGTCATCCCCCGAGACGCGACGCCGACGTCCAACAGCATCTTCAACAGCGCCGTCGTGCCGCACGAGGGCGCCTTCGCCGGCGTGTTCCGCTGCGACGACAGGCGCCGCCACATGCAGCTCCACACGGGGCGCAGCGCGGACGGCCTCGCCTGGCAGATCGAGCCGGACCCGATACGGTTCGAGTGCGACATACCGGAGTTGCAGGACTTCGTTTACGGCTACGACCCGCGCGTCTGCTGGATCGAGGACC
>CAZQEQ010000068.1:0-19577 GCA_964592385.1 uncultured candidatus Brocadiaceae bacterium
CTCGTTGTGGGACTTAACCCAACATCTCACGACACGAGCTGACGACAGCCATGCAACACCTGTGCAAGCTCCCAGGCTTACCCTGGGTCCTCGCCCTTTCGGGTCCGTACCACCTGCATGTCAAGCCCTGGTAAGGTTCCTCGCGTTGCCTCGAATTAAGGCGCGTGCTCCACCGCTTGTGCGAGCCCCCGTCAATTACTTTGAGTTTTAGCCTTGCGGCCGTACTCCCCAGGCGGGGCACTTAACGCGTTAGCTCCGGCAGAGAGGTCACCCCCACTACCAAGTGCCCATCGTTTACGGCCAGGACTACCGGGGTATCTAATCCCGTTCGCTCCCCTGGCTTTCGCGCCTGAGCGTCAGCAACGGTCCAGAGAGTCGCCTTCGCCGCTGGCGTTCCTCCTGATATCTACGCATTTCACCGCTCCACCAGGAGTTCCACTCTCCCCTACCGTGCTCCAGTCGGACAGTTTTGAACGCAATCGCCCGGTTGAGCCGGGCGTTTCCACATCCAACTTGCCCAACCGCCTGCGCGCCCTTTACGCCCAGTGATTCCGAACAACGCTTGCCATCTCCGTATTACCGCGGCTGCTGGCACGGAGTTAGCCATGGCTTCCTCTGGGGCCTTTGTCAACCGCATGGATTTCTCCACACGGATTTCATAACCCCTGACAGCGGTTTACAACCCGAAGGCCTTCTTCCCGCACGCAACGTCGCTGCATCCAGCTTTCGCTGATTGTGCAAGATCCCCTACTGCTGCGCCCCGTAGGGCTCTGGGCAGTGTCTCAGTCCCAGTGTGACCGGTCGCGCTCTCACGCCGGCTACCCATAAGCCTTGGTGAGCCGTTACCTCACCAACTAGCTAATAGGACGCGGGCACCTCTCCCGGCAGACTCGAGGACGAATCCTCGCGACCCTTTCAACACAGCGGCTACCTGCTTACGAATAAGAAGGTGCCCCTGCATCATCATGCGGTATTAGCAGCACTTTCGCCTAAGGACCGACTAGCGGCCGCCGTTATCCCGCTCCGGAAGGCAGCTTACCCACGCGTTACTCACCCTTTCGCCGCTCTACTCTCCCGCCGAAGCGGGATTTCGCGCTCGACTTGCATGTATAAAGCACGCTGCAAGCGTTCGTTCTGAGCCAGTATCATACCCTTCAAAGAGTGTATGATCTGTCAAGCCCCGTACGTGTCGTAAGCATTCACGCACGGAGCCGGCCTGGCCAAACTCATCGCGTAGGACGGCTCGTCACTGCGAACGGCTGTCAACCGTCCGCCTCCAATTTGTCAAAGAGCATGGCGCACACTCGCGCCTAGCCTAATTATACCGTCTTCGAATCGCGTGTCAAGGGCTTCTCGCAGCCTCTTTCCCCCTGCCGTTGCCGACAAGGGCAGAACGGCCATCCGCGGCCGCCCGGCTGCCCCGCCCCGAACAGAATCGCTGCCCCCCTGCGAAGGCGGGCCAGCGACACAGAAGCACCATTAGACCACATTCCCTCGCCCCCGTCAAATGCCCGCCTCTTTTTCGCCCCGTTTCCTCGTGCCGCCGCACGGGCCGCCAACCCGACCGCCGCCGGTGACCCCCTTCCAGTGAACCACGGGCCGCCTGGCGACACTAATTGACTTGACGACGGCAGGCGTGTGCCGCGCCGGACTCAGGGCCGGGCATCCCTGCCATGCCAGTGGAACGGGTTTTGCGTATGCAGATGACCGAGGAGGTGAGCCAAACAATGACAAAGCAAAAGACATCACGACAGAACGCCAGGATCCAGACGGAACTGACCGAGTTGGAGCGTCGGCTCCTGGGCGAGCTTCAGCAGAGAATGCAGAACGTGCGCAACGTGTCCGCCGACGACCCCACGGAGTTCTTCGACCTGGCGTCGGACGGAGAGCTGGACTACATGTCCGCCATGTCGGCGGAGGCCGGCTCGGAGACCATCAGGGACATCCAGAGGGCGCTCCGGAAGCTGCGGGAAGGCACGTACGGCAAGTGCGACGACTGCGGCGGGCGCATCGGCAAACGTCGTTTGCAGGCACGCCCCTTCGCCGCCCTGTGCATCCAGTGCAAGACCGAACAGGAGCGGCACAGGTACGCCGGGACCGCTCTCGCCCCCGTGCACAGTGACGATGCACATGTCCCCGATGTCATCGAGGAGGACCAGCCGGACCACAGCGGGCAGTTCAACGACCTGATGCACGAACTGGACGATGTCGAGCTGCGCGGCATGTTCTGAGTGTCCTAGCCCGGATTATTCACCAACTGAGGTAGTGCTGACTAGAAGAAGGCCTCCTGAGCGGCTACAATGGGCTCAAACGCAAGTTTCGAGTCCACAGCCGAGGAGGCCTTCCCGTGACAGACTGTCGCCGGCAACTGACCTTCGAGTTCTACCAGGATAAGCATCTGATCGCCGATTTCAAGGGCGGACAGATATCCTCCGACACCGGCCTTCTGGCCGTCCGTGAGCTGGATGAGAAACTCGGTTGGCTCGCCCAGGCCGCCGCCCTTGTCGAAGACCCCCGCCGAGAGGACAGGACCGAGCTGGACGTGCTGACCCTGCTTCGCCAGAGGGTCCTGGGCCTGGTCGGCGGCTACGAGGACCAGAACGACCACGACCGGATGCGCACCGACCCGGTGCTGAAGCTCGCCTGCGGGCGCGGGCCGAAACAGGGCCCCCTCGCCTCCCAGCCGACCATGAGCCGTTTCGAGAACTGGCCCACAGGCCGCCAGCTGGCCCGGCTCAACCGCCTGCTGGTCCAGCACTACATCCAGCTGCATAGGGGGAGGGCGCCCGCCGAGATCATCCTCGACGTCGACCCCACCGACGACCCCTGCCACGGGGCCCAGCAGCTTTCCCTCTTCAACGGCTTCTACGACCAGCACATGTATCTGCCGCTGCTTCTGTTCGAGCGCTCCAGCGGCATGCTGCTGGGGGTGCGGCTGCGCAGGGGAAACGCCCACGCGGCCGACCGGGTGCTTCAGTTGCTCGGGCCGATCGTCAGGGCCCTGAAACGCGCTTTCCCCCAGGCGCGCATCATCCTGCGCGCCGACGCGGGGATGGCCGTCCCCAGGCTCTACCGCTTCTGCGAGAGGGAGGGGCTGGGCTACCTGGTCGGCATCTCGGCCAACGCCGTCTTCAAGCGTCACACCGACGTGGACCTGCGGCGCCTCATCGAGCGCTTCGAGGCCACCGGCAAACCGCGTCGGCACTTCTCCAGCCGCTGGCACCGGGCCGGCACGTGGCGGCGCAGGCGCCGCGTCATCTACAAGGTCGAGGTCAATGCGGAAGGGACCAACCGCCGCTTCGTGGTCACCAACATGAAGGGACTGCCCGTGCACCTGTGGCGTCTCTACTGCGACCGGGGCACGGCGGAGACCTTCATCGACCAGCTGAAGAACGCCCTGAAGGCCGACCGCCTGTCGTGCCACCGTTTCGTGGCCAACGCCTTTCGGCTCGTCCAGTTCGCCCTGGCCTACAACCTGATGCGGGTGCTCGGCTCGAAGCTGGGGGGGACCGTGCTGGAAGGCGCATCGATTGAGACGATCCGCACGCGGCTGTTGAAGGTCGGGGCCCGCGTCCGTCAGACGGTCAGGAGGGTCTGGGTCCACATCGCCAGCGGCTTTCCCCTGCGCCGGGTGCTGGCGCTGCTGCTTGAGCGCATAGCCTGCATGCCTGCCTGTGCTCGGCACGCAGACAGGCCGAACGCGCCGCCGCTTCCCGCCTGAGCCCTTCGGGGCCCTCACGATGAGCCCTCCGGTCCTTTTCTGCGGGGAGGCTCCGCCGCCATACCGTGCGAACGGCCCACCGGCACCCCCGCCGGGGCACCCCGAGCGGCCCCACCTCGCCTGCGAAGCGCCGGCCGCAACAGAACCTGCCTCCGCTACCCCCGATACACCCCACCTGTGCCCGAAACCTGCCATCAGCCGCCCCCTCATGAATAATGCGGGCTAGTGGGATAGTCTGCCTGCAGCCGCCCTTCTCGGGAAACGCGCCATGTTGGCGCGTTTCTTTTTCCCGACCCGGCAGCGGGCTGCCATAATGGCACCCCAGCCTGAAGGCGCAACGAAAAGGCCCACGCCGGGCTCGGCGCGGGCCTGCGTTTCTGGTGACCCCACGGGGAGTCGAACCCCGGTTGCCGGATCGAAAGTCCGGTGTCCTAGACCACTGGACGATGGGGCCGGTTCGGGCCTGGAGCGCTTCTCAGGGTCGCAGGACGCGTCCCCGGGGCACACTCCGGACTCCAACCCCCTATTGTACCCCGCCGGGCCGGGGAATCAAACGGAAAGCGCCCTAACCAGCCTCGCCGGATGTAACTGGAAGGGATACGCTTTGACCGGTACGGTCACTGACCGGGCTGCCTGCCACGTAACCCTCGACAACCACCTCCAGTAATTGGGCGCTGCCGTCGCTTAGCCTACCCGTGCGGGGCGTGACCTGGACGCGCACGTCCCGCTCACCGGTGCCGAACTCGCCGGCGCGCCTCCGCGCCAGTTCGACAACGTGCCCGCGAGCGGCCTCCACGGCCTCGCCCAGAAGGCCGAACTCCCGGCGCTCGTCCCGGCAGTGAAGGACATAGCCACCTACCTGGCTCGGCCTGATGAGCGCCTGCTCGCGGACGACGACCTTGCTGACCGCTGCGCCGACGGCGTTCGCCACGTGCGCGTGGGCGGGAATGAGCGGCTCGATCCCGAGCCGCCGGCAGGCGGCCGGAAGGTAGGCGGCGACGGGAGCGCCGATCCCCACGATCGGACGCCTTTGTCGCCACTCGATGCCGAACGTGTCGGCGCCCGCGTCGGCCAGCGCCAGATCCATTACGCCCCGCAGGTCATCGAATCGTGCCTTCGAGGGGACGACGCCGGCCTCGGCCAGCTCGCGCCGCACGAGCGCCCGGGCCAGCTCCCGCTCCGTTGCCTGCACGACCAGCCTCGCCGTCTCCGTCTCGTCCAGGCGGAGCGGCCCCCCGAGCAGCCGCATGGCCAGGCGGGCCGCCTCAGCGTCGTGCGGGCGCCAGGTCCCGAGCACGTGAAGGGCGTCGGTCGGCGTGGGCGCGCTGCGGCGCACGAGGCCGATGCGTTCCAGGCGGCGCACGGGGACGAGCTGGGGCGCGGCGGAGCCGCATTCGGCAGCCAGCTCGTGCAGCGAGCGCGGCCGCTCGGACAGAAGGTCCACGATGCGCGCCTCTGCGGCGGCGAGGGCAACACCGGCAGCCGGCCTGTCCAGCGCGAACATCGCCGCCGACTCGGCCGCCGCGCCAGCCCGGGCAAGCCGTTCGAGTTCATCCCGGGCAGCCGGGCACCGTTCCACGAGCATACAGAGCGGGATCACGCGGTCCGGGCCCACGCGCAGTTCGCCGGGGCCGTCCGCCCGCACGGCGCTGTCGCCGCCCAGGCCGGTGGTCTGGATGTCGGCCGCCCTGACGCTTGTGCGCCACGCGCCCACCTGCGCGCCTTCCCGGTCGACGGTCAACTCGCCGTCCTTCAACGCCGCGACGTCGGTCGTCGTGCCCCCCATGTCAACGACCAGGGCGTCCCGGCATCCGGTCAGGAAGAGCGCCCCCGCCGCGCTGGCCGCCGGGCCGCTCAGGACGGTTTCGACGGGGCGCGAGCGGGCGACCTCTTCGCGTATCACCGACCCGTCCCCGCGGACGACGAAGACCGGGGCCCGGACGCCCACGTCGGCCAGCACCCGGCGGGCGGCATCCAGCAGGCCCTCAATCAACGGCACGAGTCGCGCGTTCAGCACCGCCGTGTGGGCCCGCGCGACGAAGTTGAGCCTGCCGGTCAGTTCGTGCCCGCAGACGACGGGCAGTCCGAACTCGCGCCCCAGAATCTCCTTCGCTTCCAACTCGTGCCGGGGGTTCCTGACCGCGCCGTAGCCGCTGACGGCGAAGGCCGCCGCCCCCTCACCGACCATCGAGCGGGCCGCAGCGACCACCTCCTCGGCGTCCAAGGGCGCCTCCTCGACGCCCTGGATGTTCATCCGGGCGCTCACCGTCCGCAGCAGCGGCGTCTTGATCCGGGACGCGCCGTCCTCGTGGTAGGGCATGAGCAGCAGCCCCACCGCCCTCCCCCGCCCTTCCACTATGGCGTTGGTCGCCAGGGTCGTTGAGAGACAGACGTGCCTGACCTGCGCGAGGAGCGCCGGGTCGAGCGCGCGCAGGGCGCCTGCGACGCCCTCGGCCAGGTTGTGGTGCGTCGTCAGCGACTTGGCCTCGCCTGGTATGCCCCCCGTGTCCGGGTCGCAGACGACGGCGTCCGTGTAGGTCCCGCCCGCGTCGATACCGAGGGTCGGCCCCACATCCGGGGATGGTCCCGCCGGCGCGGCGCGATACAGGAAGGAGCCCGCTTCGACGCCGGCCACGGCGTCCACCCGGGCGGCCCGGCCCATCGGGACGGCGTCTTCGGGCGCGGGCACGGCGGCGAAGACCCGCTCGTCATTCGTTGCGACGACCACGTGGCCGGGCGGCGCGACGAGGAAGCGCTCCTCGTCCCATTTGCCGTCGGCCAGGTCTTGCAGCAGCGCCAGGCTGCCCTCCAGCCTCTCGTAGTCCCAGCCTGCGGCCTCGGCCACGGCGCGGGTGAGCTCCTCGTGGCGCGGCTCGGCGAAGCCGTGATCGATGAGCGCGGCGCGCTGGTAGTTGCGCCGCCAGCTTTCCAGGAACTCCACGATGTAGCGGGCGTTCTCCTCGCCGTACTGCCTCCTGAACTCCTCGAAGTGCGCGTGCGTGGTCGGATCGAACCTGCGCGCGGCGGCAGCTCGGAGGGTTTCCGGATGGGCCTTCTTCCCGTACCATCCCGTCGTGAAATAGAACGTCCCGGGGAAGCGCGCGAACTGCTCCCGGTAGGCGCGTGCGCTCCCGAGAAAGAGCGAGATGCAGTCGTGAACGCGCGGCACGACCAGCGGGACGTCCCGGGCGATGAGGCCGACGGTGCCCCCGCCGCAGCGCCCGTACACCAGGCACACCGCGTCGCAGTCGCCCGCCCGGGCGGCCGAGTCGACGGCCTCCTGTGCCTCCAGGCGCAGCCTGTCGGGCGCCGCGTGCAGGCCGGCGTTCATCATTCGCACGTCCAGCGCGTTCGGGCTGCGCTCGGCAACGACCCGCAGCTCGTCCTCGAAGACGCCGCAGGCGATGATCAGCAGTCTCAGCTTGTGGGACATCGCACGGGCCGCCGATGCCAGAAGGAGAAGCGACAACGAGGGGAAAAGCCCATGATACCCCGGCCCGGCCCGCCCGGCAAACGAAGGCACGGGGCGCCGGCCGTCGGGAACTTTTTCTGGCCCCGGGCCGTCTAATGACGTAAACTCGACGTGCGTGCTGTCACCGGCCGTCACTGGCGGCCGCGAGACATCCCTTCGGAGAGGTCCGTCCATGTCAGCAAGAACGAAGTCCCTGCCGGCCCTTCTGGCCCTGCTGTTCGTCGTCTCGGCGTTCCTGGTGGCTGCGGCGACGCCGCCCCTGAAGGACGCCGACCAGCTGTTCGATCAGAAGAACTACCGCGAGGCCGCCGAGGCGTATCGCGGCATCGTGGAGGCCCGGGCGGAGGGCTGGCGAGGGGCGGCGGAGCGGGTCGTGATGTGCAACCTGCGGCTCCAGCTCTACGACGAGGCCGTCCAGGCCGCCGAAGACTTCGTGAAGCGGACGGCGGGCACGCCCTACGAGGCCCGCGCCGAGCGCCTGACCGCCCACCTCTACATGCTGCTGCCCCACTGGGGCGTACGCTCGGGCGGCGTCTTCCATCGGGCCGGCGGGCGGCAGGGGATGTACCTCCAGACCTACCAGCACGACAAGAAGCACGCCGTAGCGCACATGGAGCGGGCCAGGGACCTCTACGCGAAGTATGACGGCAACCGCGCCGCGCTCGCCGCCCTGCCGCCCGAGGAGCGGGACAACTGGCACACGGAGCGCGTCGAGGCCATCTTCGACCTGGCCAACCTCGTCGCGCGGTTCAGCATCTACGAGGACCAGCAGCAGTTCTGGTACCGGTGGTGGCAGGAGCGGGACGATTTCCTGGCCGAGACGGCGGGCGAGGACGACTTCGAGGAGGCCCTGCCCTACTGGGAGATGCGCCGCAAGCGCCCCATCGGGCTCCGCGTCGCCCCGGACGGCAAGCCCATATTTCCCCGCGCGCCGGACCGATACGCCCCCGACCTGGGCGACGACGAGAAGATCCTCTGGCTGCTGGCCGAGGCCCGCGAACTCGACGACACCCCGAACAAGGTCCACACGGCCACCAGCTACTACCGCCAGGCCATGCTGGCGCGCAAGCGGTTCGGGATGGACAGGCTGAACGCGTACGGCGGCATATACTACGTTGACGGGCGCCAGCCTCTTCAGGAGGAGCTGCAGGAGTTCAACCCGTGGGAGCTGGCCGACGATGAGGCGCTCATCCTGGCCGGCGGGCAGATACGCGTCGTCGAGCTGCCCGAGCAGTTCGACGTGATGGGGCTCCTGCGCAAGGTGGCCGCCGAGTACTCCGACAGCGGCGTGGCCGACCAGGCCCGCTACGGTCTCGGGCTCTACTACCAGAGCCGGCAGCAGTACAAGAGCGCGCTGCGCGAGTATGAGGCGCTGCGGGAGATATTCGCCGACAGCCCGTGGGCGGGCAACGCGGGCACGCAGATCAGCCGCATCAAAGAGCCGCAGGTCCAGCTCAGCCAGGCCGGCGTGCAGATCCCCGGGCAGCCCGCCGAGCTCCAGTTCAGCTACCGCAACCTCGACAGGGTCTGGTTCGTCGCCCGGCCCATCGACCTTGCCTCGCTGCTGAAAGACCTCCACGCCCTTGAAGGCGAGGAGCAGGATTACTGGCGCCGCCACAGCCTGCTGTCCAGCTGGCACTCCTACCTCGTGATGGACAACAAGCGGCCCTTGGAGACCAAGTTCGTCGCGCGCTATCTCGGCCCGGAGGAGATACGCTGGGCGGAGGCGGTCCCGAACGACGGCACGCACCGCTACGCGCAGGCCGCCACGCAGACGCCCCTGAAGGACCGGGGGGCCTACCTGGTCCACGCCTACACGTCCCCCGCGCCCGGCGCCGACAAGGGCAAGAAGGCCCTGGAAGCCATCGGCCTCGGGGCCAGCCGGGCCGTGGTGGTCCTGACCGACCTCGCCTTCGTCCAGAAACGGACCGACCGGGGCAACCTCTACTACGTGGCCGACGCCGTCACGGGCGCGCCCGTGCCGCGCGCGGACATCAACATCCTCGAGCAATGGTCCACCTATGACCAGAAGACGCGCAAGAGCACCTGGCACCGCAAGCTGACGGACCTGCGGACCGACGCGGAGGGCATGGCCCTGATGGGGGAGGCGGCGGCCAGCAACGTGAACCTCCACCTGATCGTCTCCGCGCCCGGCGGCCGGCTGGCCTGGAGCGGCATGACGTATTTCTACCGCTACGGGCCGTCGAGGCTCCGCGAGGGGCTGTTCGCGTATACCATCACCGACAGGCCGGTCTATCGCCCCGAGCAGACCGTGCGCTTCAAGGTCTGGCTGCGCCAGACGCGCGAGGGCGTCATGGAGAACGCGCCGAACCGCATGATCAGCATCACCGTCTATGACCCGCGCAGCGACAAGGCATACGAGACCACCAAGCGCACGGACGACTACGGCGGGTTGGACGGGGAGTTCAAGCTCGCCGGGGAGCCGCCGCTCGGCGTTTACCGGATACAGGTGCACGGGGAGAACTACGCGGGCGGGCAGAACTTCCGCGTCGAGGAATACAAGAAGCCCGAGTTCGAGGTCACCGTCGAGCCGGACAAGAGCCACGCCCGGCTCGGCGAGAAACTGACGGCCGTCATCAAGGCGGACTACTACTTCGGCGCGCCCGTGACCGACGCGACGGTCAGCTACAAGGTCTTCCGCGAGGAGTACACGCACAGCTACTACCCCCCCGGCCGGTGGGACTGGCTCTACGGGGCGGGCTACGGCCTGTCCTGGTACAGCTATGACTGGTTCCCCTGGTGGGGGAGCCTGCGCTGCTGCTGGTCGCCCCCGCCCTGGTGGTGGGGTTACCACCCTTACAGCCGCGCGCGGGAACTCGTCCAGCAGGGAGACGCGCGCATCGGCGAGGACGGCACGCTCAAGGTCGAGATTGACACCGCGCCCGCCCTCAAGAACCACCCGGACCGGGACCACCGCTACGTCATCCAGGCGGATGTCCGCGACGCCAGCCGCCGCGTCATCAGCGGCGAGGGCGACGTGAAGGTCACACGCCAGGCGTTCTACGCCATGATCCAGAGCGACCGCGGTTACGTCCGGCCCGGCGAGGAGACCGTGGTGACCGTCCGCTGCCTGACGCCGGACAACCAGCCCGTCCAGGCCGAGGGCCTGGTCACGGTCTCGCGCGTCGTCTTCGGCGGCCCGGACAACGCCCACATCGAGGAGGAAGAACTGGACCGGTGGCGCGCCGAAACGGACGGGAGCGGGACGCTCTCGTTCCGGCTTCGCCACGAGCGGAGCGACCTGCTCAAGATCAAGTTCGCCGCGCCCGACGAGTGGGGCGGGATGGTCGAGGGGTACGGCCTGGTCTGGATCGCCGGACGCGACTTCGACGGCCGATTCTACCGCTTCAACGACCTCGAACTCCTCACCGACAAGCGCACCTACCAGCCGGGCGAGGTCTGCCACCTGATGGTCAACACGCGCCGGCCGGACAGCTACGTGCTCTTCGCCGGCGAGGTGGACAACGGCGCCCTGCTCGACTGGCGCCTCCTCCACCTCGACAAGGGCCACGCCATCGTGGACATCCCCGTCAAGGAAGGGGACAAGCCGAATTTCTTCGTCGAGGCGACCACGATCTCCGACGTGCGCGTGCACCAGCAGGCCAAGCGCATCTGCGTGCCGCCCGAGGACAAGGTCGTGGACGTCACGGTCGAGACGGACAAGCCCGAGTACCGCCCCGGCGAGGACGCCACGGTGCGCGTGAAGGCGACGACGCCGACCGGCGAGCCCGCCGAGGTGCAGGTCTGCCTGAGCGCCTTCGACAGGTCGGTCCTCTACATCCAGCCGGAGTACACGCCGGCCATCGCTGAGTTCTTCCACGGGCACGTGCGGCACCACAGCCCTGGCATGGTGACGAACCTGCTCGACCAGTTCAGCGTCGCCGGCTACGTCCGGCGGCCCTTCCAGCAGCTCCATCCCCTGCCGCCGGCCTGGGCCGGCACGTGGGGCGTGACGGTGGACGACTGGGCCGCAATATCGCAGCAGGAGTTCAACGAGTTGGAGGGCCTCTCGGGCGGCGGTGGGGGCGGCTTCGGGCGCGGGGTCATAATGGAACGGTCCGCGGTGGCGATGAACGGCGTCGCCGACCGCCAGATGGCGCTGGCCCCGCCGATGGCCGCCGGCGCCGCCGACGCGCGGAAGCAGGCCGAAGAGGCCCCGGGTGAGGCGGCCCCCGCCTTCGCCGAAGCCGCCGTGCGCAAGGAGTTCGCCGACACGGCGCTCTGGGTCACCGCGCTCACCACCGGGCCGGACGGCAAGGGCGAGGTCACCTTCGCCATGCCCGAAAACCTGACCACCTGGAAGGTGAACGGCTGGGCCATGAGCAAGACCACGCAGGTCGGCCAGGCCGACACCGAGGCCGTCACCACGAAGGACCTGCTGGTCCGCCTACAGGCGCCCCGGTTCTTCATGGAATACGACGAGGTGGTCATCAGCGCCAACGTGCACAACTACCTCGACTCCGACAAGACGGCCCGCGTCAGCCTCGACCTCCCGGCCGAGCACCTCGCGCTGATGGACGGCTATCCGGCCACGACGGACGTGAAGGTCCCCGCCGACGGCGAGCGGCGCGTGGACTGGCGGGTCAAGGTGCTCAAGGAAGGCGAGGTGACGCTGCTGGTCAAGGCGCTGACGGACGAGGAGTCCGACGCCATGCAGATGACCTTCCCCGCCCTCGTGCACGGCATGACCAAGCAGGACTCGTTCTGCGGGTCGGTCCGGCCGGACGAGGCGCGCGCGACACGCGTCGTCGAGTTCACCGTGCCCGATAAGCGCCGCCCCGACCTGACGCGGCTGGAGGTGCAGTTCGCGCCCAGCCTCGTCGGGGCGATGATGGACGCCCTGCCCTACTGCCTGGACTACCCCTACGGCTGCACGGAGCAGACGGTCAGCCGCTTCCTGCCGGCCGTGCTGACGCTGAAGACCCTGCGCAACATGGGCATCGACCTGGAAGACGTCAAGGACATCCGCGGCCGGATGGCCGAGGTGCGCCGCATCGAGAAGGGCGAGCACCGGTGCATCTACGCCGACAGCCCGATCTTCGACTCCGACAAGCTGCACGAGCTCATCCAGGCCGGCCTGGGCCGCATCCGCAAGATGCAGCACGGCGACGGCGGCTGGGGATGGTGGACGGCGGGCGATTCCAGCCCCTACCTGACCAGCTACGTGCTGCACGCGCTCCTGAACGCCCAGGAGGCGGACGTGGCCGTGGACCAGGGCATGGTCCAGCGCGGCATGAACTACCTCCAGCAGTGGGAGTCGGCCGAGTTGAAGAAGGTCCACTGGACGCCCCACGCGCAGCACGCCTTCGTCGCCTACGTGCTCTCACTGAAGGGGATGAAGGCCGACGACTGCGCCGACCGCCTCTACGAGGGGCGCGACAAGCTGAACCTCTACGGCAAGGCCCTGCTCGCGATGGCCCTGGCCAACCTCAAGGACGACGCGCGCGGCGGGACGGTCCTGCGCAACATCATGCAGTACCTGGAGGAGAACCCCGAGACCGAGGTCGCCTGGTTCCGCACGCCGCGCAACGGCTGGTGGTACTGGTACAACTCGGACATCGAGACCAACGCCTGGTGCCTGCGGGCCATCGTCCGGCTCGACCCCAAGAGCGACGTGGCCCCCCGCCTGGTCAAGTGGCTCCTGGAGAACCGCCGCAACGGCTACTACTGGCGCTCGACCAGGGACACCACCCTCTGCGTGGCCGCCATGAGCGACTTCGTCGTCGCCAGCGGCGAGGGCAGGCCCGACTACACGCTCACCCTGAGCCTGGACGACGGCGCCGTCGTGAAGAAGGTGAAGATAAACAAGGACAATTTCTTCACTTACGACAACCGCTTCGTCGTCGAGGGCGTCGCGCTCGAGGGCGGCGAGCACACCCTCACGCTGACCCGCGAGGGCGCGGGCGCGCTCTATTACTCGGCCTGGGTGCGCTACTTCACCAAGGAGGAGAACATCAAGGGGACGGGCCTGCAACTGAAGCTCCAGCGCCGCTACCACCTGCTCAGGCAGATACCGTTCACCGTGGAGGTCGAGGGCTCCGAGGGCCAGAAGCTCACCGAGGAGCGGCTCCGCTACGAGCGCGTGCCGCTGGCGGACGGCGACCGCGTCGAGAGCGGCGACGTCGTCCAGGTCGAGCTCGAGGTCGAGGCGGACAACGACTACACCTACCTGATGTTCGAGGACATGAAGCCGGCCGGCTTCGAGCCGACGGAGGTCCGCAGCGGCGGCGAGGGGCAGGAAGGCTTCTGGAGCTACATGGAGTTGCGCGACGAGAAGGTCGCCTTCTTCGCGAGCCTGATCGGCCGGGGCAAGCACCTGCTGCGCTACCGGCTGCGGGCGGAGACGCCGGGCGTCTTCCACGCCCTGCCGGCCGTCGTGCAGGGCATGTACGTGCCGGAGCTGCGCGGCAACAGCGACGAGTTCGTCGTCGGCGTGATGGACAAGTAGCGGCGGACCGTCGGCGGGCTCAGCGGTTGGCCGACCGGGACAGCGCGATGCGTCCCGTGCGGGCCATCTCCTTGACGCCGTAAGGCCGGACCAGGTCGAGGAAGGCCTCGATCTTGTCCTCGGTGCCGGCCAGCTCGACCATGACGTCGCTGTGGCCCACGTCCACAATCCGGGCGCGGAAGATCCCCACGAGTTCCAGCACCTCGTTGCGCCGCTCGGCGGGGGTATTGACGCGGATCAGGACCAGGTCGCGCTCGACATATTGCTGGCCGCTGAAGTCCTGGACCTTGACGACGTCGATGAGCTTCTCCAGTTGCTTGCGCACCTGCTCCAGGATGGCCTCGTCGCCGCCGACCACGATGGTCATCCGGCTGAGGTCGGGGCCCTCCGTCTCGCCGACGGCGAGGCTCTCGATGTTAAACCCGCGGGCGCTGAAAAGACCGGCGACACGGGCCAGCACGCCGGGCCGGTTGGCCACCAGGGCTGAGATGATGTGCTTGGGCATCAGGGGACCTCGGCAAAAGGTGCGCGGACCGGGTCAGGCCATGCCGATCATGCGGTTAATGGCCTGGCCGGTCGGGACCATCGGGAAAACATTCTCCTCCGGGTCGATGCGGAAGTCAATCAACACCGGACCGTCGTCTATCTCCATCGCGTTGTGCAGGGCCGGTTCCACGTCCTCCGGCCGCTCGACCAGCAGGCCGCGGCCCCCGTAGGCCTCGATCAGCTTCACGAAATTGGGGTTGCCCGGCGCCAGGTGCGTGTGCGAATAGCGCCTGTCGAAGAACAACTCCTGCCACTGCCGGACCATCCCGAGGTATCCGTTGTTGAGCAGCGCAATCTTGACCGGCACCTTGTTGAAGACCGCCGTGGCCAGCTCCTGTATGTTCATCTGGAGCGAGCCGTCCCCGGCGATGACGAAGACGGTGCGGTCAGGCTGCCCGAACCACGCGCCGATCCCCGCCGGCAGCCCGAAGCCCATCGTGCCCAGCCCGCCGGAGCTGAGGAACGTGCGCGGCTCGCTGTAGCGGTAGAACTGCGCCGCCCACATCTGGCACTGTCCCACGTCGGTGCAGATTATCGCTTCGCCCCCGGTAACGTCATAGACCGCTTCGACGACGGCCTGGGGCTTCACAACGCCCTCTTCGCGCCCGTAAGTCAGCGGGAACTCTTTCTTCCACCCCTCGATGCACTCGAGCCATTCCTTGCGGTCGCGGCCTTCCAGCAGCGGCAGCAGCTCGGTCAGGACGCCCTTTGCGTCCCCGACGACCGGGACGTCCGCCCGAACGTTCTTGCCGATCGAGGCGGGGTCGATGTCCATGTGAATGATCTTCGCCCCCGGGGCGAACTCGTCTATCTTGCCCGTGATGCGGTCGTCGAAGCGCGCCCCGACGGCGATCAGCACGTCGGACTGGGTGACGGCGTAGTTTGCGTACACCGTGCCGTGCATGCCCAGCATTCCCAGCGACAGCGGGTCGGTCTCGGGGAAGCAGCCCAAACCCATCAGCGTCGTGGTGACCGGTATGTTGGTCTTGTGCGCCATCTCCCTGAGCTGGTCGCAGGCCTCGCCGCTGATAACGCCTCCGCCCACGTACAGCACCGGCCGCTGGGCGGCGTTGATCATCTCGGCGGCCTTCTTGAGCTGACGGGCGTGCCCCTGGCCCGCCGTCGGCCTGTAGCCGGGCAACTGCATTTCCGTGTCAACGCCGGCGGGCGCCTCGGCGGACGCCACGTCCGCCGGCAGGTCGATCAGCACCGGTCCCGGCCGGCCCGTGGCGGCGATGTGGAACGCCTCCTTGATCACGCGGCCCAACTCGCGCACGTCCCTGACCAGGTAGTTGTGCTTGGTGGCCGGGCGCGAGATGCCCGTCACGTCGGCCTCCTGGAAGGCGTCGTTGCCGATCAGGTTCGTCTTCACCTGGCCGGTAATCGCCACAAGCGGAACGCTGTCCATGTAGGCGGTCGCAATGGCCGTTATGAGATTGGTCGCGCCCGGGCCGCTGGTGGCGACGCACACGCCGACCTTCCCGGTGGCCCTCGCATAGCCGTCCGCCATGTGCCCCGCTCCCTGCTCGTGGCGGGCGAGAATGGTCTTCAGCGGTGCCTCGTAGAGGGCATCGAACAGGGCGATCACCGCGCCCCCAGGCAGGCCGAAGATGTGCTCCACGCCCTGCTCCAGCAAGCCGTCAATCAGTATCTGTGCACCGGTTCTTGCCATTGCGCTCTTCAAACGGGGTCGAGGTTCGTTTTCATGCACGGCCCCCCGAGTGCACGGCATCCCCTCGATCCGCCGCTGAGGCGGCGGCCTCGGGGCAAGCCTGCCGGCAGCCAGGGGGACCTCACAATGCCCGCAGCAGGCAGTCGGGACGCCTCAGAGAATGCCGGCGCCGAAACCCTCGTCCTCGGGCTCCTCTCTGACGGTTTCCGGCTCGGCCGGTTCTTCGGGCTCTTCTGCCGCGGCTTCCGGCTCGGCCGGCTCCTCGGGAGCGTACGTTTCCGGCTCAGGCTCCGGTTCCGGGAAGAAGCCCTCGAACTGCTCCTCCTCCGCGGCTTCCGGCTCCTCGGGAGCGTACGTTTCCGGTTCAGGCTCAGGCTCCGGGAAGAAGCCCTCGGACTGCTCCTCCTCGAGGGACGGCTCCTCAGGCATCTGGAGAACCGATTCGTCCACCTGTTCCTCGGGACCCTCAGCGTCCGCGCCCGGGGGCGGAATCTCTCCGCCTTCGTCGTAATCGTCGGAGTAATCGTCCAGCCCGTCGGCGTCGTAGTCGTGCTGCGGCGGCAGGCCGTCCTCTGCCCTCTCCGCCTCCGCCTTGTATGCCACCAGGACCGTTTCCTGGAGCATCTCCCGGCAGGGAGTGTTGATGGGGTGCGCGACGTCGACGTGCAGCTTTTCCCGTGCCGAGACGCCCTCCGTTGCGCGGTTCTCGTCCATCCGCCGGCCGCAATGGCCGCAGAACTTGGCGCGCAGTTCGTTCTTCGAGCCGCAGTCCGGGCAGTTATCCGTCAGCTTCCTGCTCGGCATCGCAACGAAGAAGCCCTTGCGACCCTCGATGACCCGCAGGTCGTGCACCACGAAGTCGTCATCTATGGTGATGCTACAGAAGGCACGCAGCCGGTCGGAGCGGTTGCGCATCAGTTTCACACGCACTTCGGTAATGTTCAAAGAAGTCCCCTCCCAGTCGTCAGCCGTGAAACGCGACCGTCCCATGCCGGAAGGCTGTGCACAGCCGTGCACGGGACGCCCAGGCTGGCCTGAAGGCTCCCCGCCGCCTGGGCCGCTTCCTGCGCCCCTCGGGCAACCGCAAAGAAGCTGGAGCCACTACCCGAAAGCAAGATACCCTCTACGCCACAGAACTCGCCTGCCTCCTTGAGCTTGGTCCAGAGCTCGTCCAGTTCCCCATGTAGCCGCAATGCAGCGTCTTGCAGGTCGTTAGCCAGGCAATGCCCAAGGAGCTCCGCGTCAGAAGACCGAAGAGCCATCAGTACGTTACTGGCGTCCCCCGCGCTTGTCAAGCCACTTTGCGCCCCGTAAACCGACGCGGTCGATACGCTCAGCGCCGGCGTGACGAGCACGTAGTGCATCCGGCTCGGGCATTCCGCCGGGCTCACCCGCTCCCCCCGGCCCGTGCAGAGGGCCGTCCCGCCGCGCAGAAAGAAGGGCACGTCCGACCCGAGCTCTGCGGCCAGACGGCTCAGTTCGGGCACGCCCAGCCCCAGCCCCCACAACTCCGAGAGCGCAAGGAGCGTGACGGCGCCGTCCGAACTGCCGCCCCCCAGCCCGGCGCCGACGGGGATCCGCTTCTCCAGGGCGATGCGCGCGCCGGCCTCCACGCCCGCCCGCTCCTGCAGCAGGCGCGCCGCACGCACGACCAGGTTACCCTCGCCCTCCGGCACGTCGGCGCCCGAGCAAGTCAGTTCGATCCGCCCGTCGGGCAGCGGGCGGAACACCAAGTCGTCGCACAGGCTGACGGCCTGCATGACCGTGCGGATACCGTGATACCCGTCCGGCCGCAGCCCGAGGACGTGGAGCGAGAGGTTGATCTTCGCGGGCGCCCGCACCGCAAGCGCCGGCCCCTGTCCCGCATCAGTCACCGCCGCCTCCCGTGGCCCATTGGAAGAACGTCAGCTGGCTGCGCCCGTAGACCCTCTGGTCCGTGCTGCGCAGGAGGTCCGGCGGCCAGGCGAGGTCGCACCCCGGCTCGTGGTGCAGCACGAGCAGCGCCCCGCCGGCGATCCAGCCGCCCCGCAGCTCCCCGAGCAGCGCGAACAGCCCCTCCCGCCCCGCCTCGTCGCTGACCGTCGCGTACGGCGGGTCCAGGAAGACCAGGTCCGCCGGCAGGTCGGCGTCCCCCGCGTCGCGGCGCGGCAGGTCGCGCACGTCGGCCTCGACCACGCGGCACCGGTCGGCCAGCCTGCACTTGCGGGCATTCTCGGCGATGAGCACGGCAAGCGCGCGATCGCTCTCGACGAAAACACACGTCGCCGCGCCCCTGCTCAGCGCCTCCAGCCCGAGCGACCCCGTCCCGCTGAACAGGTCGAGCACCCGCGCCCCCGGCACGACGTCCCGGATGATGTTGAACAGCGACTCCCTGACCCTGTCCAGCATCGGCCGCAGGGCGCGCACCGGCAGCGAGCGCAACGGCGTGCCGCGGGCGGTCCCGCCGATGATCCTCACGGGCCGCGCTCCCCCAACTGCTCCCCGGAAGTCGCCACTATGCAGACACCCTCCTGGTCGGCGCGCCGGGCCATCTCGTCGCGGTCCAGCGCAATCGTCCTGCCCGCCTCCACCGCCAGCACGGCCACGCCGGAGCGGGCCAGTGTGTCGGCTGTTGACGGCCCGATGCAGGGGATGTCGAACCGCTCGTCGTGGCCCTCCTTGGCCACCTTGACGGCCACCGCACCGCCGCCGGTCAGCCTGCCCCCCCGCTCCAGCGTCGCGTCGGTCCCGTCTATCCCCTCGACGGCCACCACCGCCCCGTCCTTGACCACGATGCACTGGCCTATCTGGAGGGCGGCCACCTGCTTGACGATGGGCCAGGCGAACCGGATATCCCCCCACTGCGCCTCCGTGGGTTCCCTGCGCGTCAGCGGGCCGGGCGGGGCAAGGAGCTCCGGGCAGTAGTCCACGACGCTGCGAACCGGGATGCCGGCCTTCTCGAACTCGTCCGCGACCGCCCCCAGGATCGTGTGGTCCTCGCGGGCCTTCAACTGCTCGTACCAGAGCCTGAGCGAGCGCCAGTCGGGCAGCAGCGCCGCCACGTCGCCGAACATCTTCCGCTTCTGGATGGCGCCCAGCATGAGCAGCACGTCCACGCGGGCCTTGCTGAACAGCTTGATCCAGCGCCCGAGCTTCGCGATGCCCGTCCAGTGGACCTCGTCGGCCGCCCCGTCGAGGGCGGGGTCCGCCTCGCCCTTGATGCCGATGGCCACGACGCGGCAGCCCCTCCGCCGGAGCGCCTCGGCGACCCTCAGCGGCAGGTCGCCCGCCCCGCAGAGCAGTCCCACGGCCTCGCCCTCATGGTCCCCCGTCGCCACCGTAACTCCTTATCCGGGAAGCCCTTCCCGCCGCGCCACACGGTATAGCACAACCGCCCCGGCCCGTCAAAGCGCCCCGTCACGGCCGGAGCTGGCCGTTGCCGAGGACGCGCCACTTGTAGATCGTCAGCTCTTCGAGGGCCATCGGCCCGCGGGCGTGGAGCTTGTCCGTGCTGATGCCTATCTCGGCGCCGAGGCCGAACTGCTCCCCGTCGTGCCAGCGGGTCGTCGTGTTGACGAAGACCGCCGCCGAGTCCACCTCGTCCAGGAACCGCTGCGCGGCGGCGTAGTCGCGTGTCACGATCGCGTCGCTGTGCGCCGAGCCGTAGCGGGCGATGTGGTCTATCGCCTCGTCCAGGCTGCCGACCACGCGGACGGAA
>CAZQEQ010000069.1:0-19480 GCA_964592385.1 uncultured candidatus Brocadiaceae bacterium
CGTGTTGCCGCCGTGGATCCAGAACGGGTGGGCGTCCCGCAGGGCCTTCAGCTCGTCGTACGCAGTGAGGCGGCCCCGGTATCCCTCGTGGAAAGCGAGGAAGGCGATGGGCGACCAGCCGACGTAGATGCCGCGCTCCCTGAGGCGCGCGTGCATGTTGTCGAATCGCTGAACCGCGCCCTGGTGGAACTCCACTGGATTCTCGGGACTCATAATGCCGTCCCAGACGCTGCTGGCGTCGAAGGGCCAGCCGTCGAGGCCGGTGTGTTCGTGAACGAATTTGTGCATCCGCACCATGTTCACGCCGTGCTTGGCGAACTTGTCGGCGTAACGCACGGCCTGTTCGTCTGGCACGGCCATGTCCGCCCACGATATGTTGGTCCCCCAGAACTTGACCGGCGTGCCGTCCTCGAATGCGAACCGGTCGCCGTCGATCCGGACGTAGCCGTGCCTGCCGGCGGGCTGGTCCAGCCAGTCCTCCATGCCGATGGCGCTGCCCGGAGTGAAGTCCTGCCTGCCCTCGTAGGGGAACCAGCCCGAGGTGTCGACGAACTGATTTGCGGGCCTGAACTCGATTGGGTGCGGAAAAGTGACGGTCATCTCTGACTCAACCGGTTCCCCGCCACGGACGGCGCCGCTGAGCGGCCAGAGGCGCAAGGCTCCCGCGTCACGGCTGACCTGCGCCGGCGATGTGAACTCAAAGCGAATGTCCTCGCCAGTGGGCGTCTTTATCAGGAGGCTCTTGACCCCGTCGTCCAGCTTGCCCCGCCCGGTGACATCCATATCCGCGCCGTCGCGCATCCGGGCAGTCAGGCGG
Organism: uncultured candidatus Brocadiaceae bacterium; assembly: GCA_964592385.1. Lineage (GTDB taxonomy): Bacteria > Planctomycetota > Brocadiia > SM23-32 > SM23-32 > CAZQEQ01. Next base: position 818 of record CAZQEQ010000069.1, read on the forward strand.
GCGCCCGCCAGGTAGTCCGAGGCGGGCACGGCCAGCTCGACGCCCCTGATGTTGACGGCCTTCTCCGAACTGCACGCGGCGCGCAGCCCGAGGGCCGCGGGGCCTTCCCGGAAAGCCTCATACCGGAAGGACAGCGGGCCGGCCACGATTTCCTTGTCCCAGCGCGACCGGGTGAAGACGACCTCCTGCCCGTAGACGCGCCGCCCTCCCTGCACCGACGGCATAGCCTCCATGCCCGCATAGGAGCCGGCCGGTCCGGCCAGCGTGCAGTTGAGGCCGAACAGGTAGCGGTCCCCCCGCCAGACCTGCAGGCCGAGGCGCCCGTCGGGGACGACCCGCCAGCCTTCACTTTCCCGGCCCTGGGCACTGTCGCAAGCCACGACTGCCAGAACAAGACATCCCATCGAGAACTCCAAAAGGCGCATAGCTGACACCCCTGGCAAGAACATCGCTTCAACTCCAAGCAAATGCGTAAGCCCGTTTTCTCAGCTCATTCCGGGACTTCCTCGTACACAGCGAACTCGTAGACACAGTAGTGCTGCCAATCCACGGCCGGCTCAGTGCAGTGCAGCCGCACGTGGCGGGCCCGCACAGGCGCAAGACGCATCAGGTCCGAGTCGCCGGCGGGCTTGCGCCTGCCCTCGACTCGCGATACGTCGCGCCACGACTTGCCATCGCTTGAGACCTGGACGGCATAGTCTTTCGCGTACGCCTTCCACCACGTGACCGAGACCGCGCCGACGGTCTTCTCGGCCCCCAGGTCAACCATCAGCCACTGTGGGTCCGGGGCGTCCTTGTCGGACCACCAGGAGGTGTACGGGTCGCCGTCCACCGCGTCCTGGGGCGGGCCGCCCGACCGGCTCTGCGACGAAGCACTGGCGGGCTTCCCGAGCGCCAGGTTCTCAATGCGGGCGGTCACGCGCACGACGTTCGAGCACATCACGGCGCCGTCGGCGTCCCGGGCGATGGCGGCAACGTGGCCGTACCCGGCGGGGACGTCCTGCCAGGTGAACGTCCAGCGGCCCTGCGCTCCCATGCGCGCCTCGCCCAGGAGTTCCCCAGCAGCAAACATCTCCTCGACGGACGGGTTGATTATGCGGCAGTCGTTGCCGCCCCGTGCGGCGATGTTCAGCCAGGGCTCGTTCAGCGCGTACAGCGTGACGCCCTCCAGTTTGCCGTTGCGGTCCGAGGCGAATCCGGCCAGCTCTATCTCCCGGCTGTCGAGCGCCGCGCCGTCCGTCGGCCAGACGATGCGCACGTTCGGCATGACGTTCCCCTCGTGCAGGGGCGGCAGCTCGTCCAGCGTTATCATGTGCTCGTGGTTGTAGGCATGGCGCATCCAGTCGGAGTCTCCGGCCCACCACGCCATGGTGTAGAGCCAGGGCGGCCCGCCCCGCTGCGCGATGTCCGGGTTGAGGATTCCGGGCTCCTCGCCGATGGCCAGCGGCTTGCCCGGAGCGACCCCTTGCATCAGCTCGTAGGCCTTCCGGCGCGCGTCTTCCCAGGGGGTGCCCCAACCGACCCGGCGGTTGCCGTAGCAGTCGATGCTGGCGATATCCACGTATTCATCGCCCGGGTAGAAGCGCTTCCGATAAGCGATTTCCGCCTCCAGTTGCTCCCTGGTCGGCGGCGAGGGCAACGGCACATCCCATCCGCCTGCCTCCCGGCGCAGCTGGCCTTCCCAACTGTTGGAGCGGTGCGCGGCGTTGTAGACCCAGATCAGGTTGTGGAGGCCCCTTTCCTTGACCAGATAGCGGAACATCTGCCGCCAGAGGGCGGCCGTGTTCTGCGGCGTCTCGGGGTCGGTCCACCAGAACCATCCGCCGTCTATCTCGTGGAAGGGGCGCCAGACGACAGGCACTCGCGCGTCGGCGAGCTGCTGAAGGTAATCGGCTGTCACGCTCAGGTCGTCGTGGAACGCCTTGTACTCCTCGGTGCCGGGCGTCAGAGTCCTGGCCAGGTCGAGCGGTTCGGCGCCGGCCGGCCTGCCTTTCCAGGCGGACCCGTTCGGGTCGGTCGGTTTGCCCCAATGAAAATGGATCTGGACGATGCCGCCCTTCTGCTGCCACCAGTAGAGGCAGGCGTCGACGACTCCACTGACCACGGCATGATAACGGTCATCGTACTTGCGGCTCCACCCGTAGAAGTCAGTGCCCCAGATGGCCGGATCACGCCCCGTCGTGTGGAGCACGGCGGGCAGCGGCCCCTTGCGCGAGACGCCGCTGATGATCTTGCCCCCCTGCGCCGACATCATGTAGTCCAGCAGCCGCCGCGCCTCGGGGATCAGGTCGGGATCGGCCGGCTCCAGCGCCGACGCGGTCCGGCTGGCACCAAGGACCGCTGCCAGCATCGCCAAAAGGACAACCACTATCCGCCGTCCCATCATCGCCTCTCCTCTGCCTGCCACAACACGAACCGGTCGAACGTCACTCCGGGACCTCCTCGTAGACGGCGAAACGGTAGACACAGTAAGCCTGCCAGGTGACCGACCGTTCGGTGAAGTGCAGGCGCACGTAGCGCGCCTGCGCCGGGTCGAAACGGACCACGTCCGAGTCGCCCATGGGCTTATCCCGCCCCTCGATGCGGGCCACTTCCCGCCAGTTCTCCCCGTCGCCGGAGACCTGAACCGTGTAGTTCTTCGCATACGCCTTCCACCACGTGACGCAGGCCGCGCCGACGGTCTTCTCGGCGCCCAGGTCAACCATCAGCCACTGCGGGTCCTCCTCGCGGTGGTCGGCCCACCACATCGAGTAGGGGTTGCCGTCCACAGCCGCTTCGGGCGGCCCGCCCCAGGGACTGGTGGTTGACGCCGTCACCTCCCTGCCCCGGGCCAGGTCGTTCAGTCCCACCGTGATGCGCACCACGTTGGAATGGGCCACGGCGCCGTCGGTATCGCGGGCCAGCGCCACAAGCTGATGATACCCGGCGGGCGCATCCGCCCAGGTGAACGTCCAACGTCCCCCTGCGCCAATACGGGCCTTTCCCAGAAGCACGCCTCGCTCTTTCACTTCGCCCATGACCTGGTCGTAAGTCCGTTCGCTCCAGTCCAACCACGGCCCATGCAGCACGTAGACGCTCACGCCTTCCAGGTTGCCGTTGCGGTCAGAGGCCATGCCGGACAGGTAGATCTCCCCCTGCCCTATTGCCTGACCGTCGCCCGGCCACTCGACGCGCACGTTCGGCATCACATTGCCGTCGTGGAGCAGGGGCAGCTCGTCGAGCGTGACCATGTAAGGGTGGTTGAACGTGTAGCGCATCCAGTCGAGGGGGGCACCGAACCAGACTCTGGACCACAGCCAGGCGAGATTCTGCTGCTGCGCCATCAAGGGATGAATCGGCTCCGGTGTTTCGTTCATGGCAAGCGGCTTGCCCGGCGCCACGCCCTTCATAAGCTCGTAGGCGCGCGCCCGGGCGTCCTCCCACCCGTGTCCCCATCCCAACTGGCGGTTGCCGTAGGTTGATAGGCTGACCACGTCGACGTATTCGTCCCCGGGGTAGTAGCGACGGCGGAAGGCGATCTCCTCTTCGAACTGCTGCTCGCTGACCCCCTCGGTATCCCAGCCCCGCTGGCCCTGCATCCGATTGCACGAGTGTGCCGCGTGATAGACCCAGATCAGGTTATGGATGCCGCGCTCGTTGACCAGGTAGTCGGACACCTGGCGGTAGAGGGCGGCGGTGTTCTCCGGCTTCTCGACGTCGGTCCACCAGAACCAGCCGCCGTCGATCTCATGCAGCGGCGCGAACAGTAGCGGCACGCGCGCCTCGGCCAGCTCTTCCAGGTAGTCGGCGGTGTAGCTGAGCTTCTCGTGAAACGCCTTGTACTCTTCGGTTCCGGGGGTCACCATCTTGCCGATGTCCGGCGGGGTGGAGCCTTCGGGTCGGTTCTTCCAGGCCGCGCCGCGGGGGTGCATCGGATTGCCCCAGTGGTAGAGGAGGTTGACGATACCGCCCTTCTCCTGCCACCAGAACTTGACGTTCGCGACGTGTCCCTTCATCACCTGATGATAGATGTCGCTGCCTTCCGGGTGGAACCCGGCTATGTCGGACCCGAGGAGGGCCGGTTCGCGTCCGGTCATGTGCAGCACGACCTCGAACGCTCCCGTGCCGCCGCCGCTGCTCTGCTTGCCGGCGATGATGCCCTCGCCCTCAATCGAGCGGAGATACTCTAACAGCCGCCGCGCCTCCGGGATCAGGTCCGGGTCCGTCGGCTCCAGCGCCGATGCCCCCGGCCCGATTCCCGACCCTATCAGCAGAGCCGCACAGATGGTCACAATCGACCTGTTAACCATGGTTTTCACGCTCATCGTCTGGTCTCCTGTCCTTCCCTTACCGTCTTGCGGTCGGCGGCCCCGTCGACTACGAGGTCCCCGGCGGCATACTGGAGCCCGTCCAGCATTGACCGGGCGACGCACGGTACGGAGAAGACCGCCATGTTGTGCCCGAGCTGCGTGTAGAAGACGCGACCCTCGCCGTATCGCTTGAGCCAGGTCAGCGCGTACGTGAAATCGTCCGTGCCCTCCGGGTAGCCCTGCTCCGCCCTGTCTTTGTCGATCCTCAGAAGCACCTGAGGCCGGTTGGCCTGATCCGCTGCAGCGTTCAGCACGTAGAGCTCGTCCGCCAGCGCCCGCGGCGGCTCGATGGCGACGGCGTACTTCTTCCTCACGGTCCTGTCCAGCCACCTGTGGGTCACCTGACGGGGCACCGGCTCACCCGTGAATGCCTGCACGAGCGGATGCTCGGGCTGCGGCAGCTCCACGGAGAAGGCGCCGCCGTGTCGCTTCGGGTGGACCTGCGTCTTCTCCACGTAGCCGCCCAGCATCCGGTTGTATTCCGCGCCCGGCTCGTTAATGAAGAGCAGCGCCGAGCCGTGATTGGCGAACAAGCCGCCGCCGCCTCTCACGTAGGCGGGCAGCAGTTCGTTGTAAAGGTCGGGATTGCCGGCCCGGCCGACGTTATTCAGCACGACCGCGTCGAACCGGCCCAGGAGATCCCCGTCGATCGAGACATCGTCGTGGAGTTCGGTCAGCTCGAACCCGTTGTATCTCCCCGCGGCCTCGCGCAACAGGATCAGAAGGCCCGCCGCGCCGGGGACGTGCAGGACACCGTAGGTCCCGCGGGTGATGACCAGGATGCGTCGGGAGCGTTCCGGGCGCACGGAGAGTTTCTCGGGCAGCGCGTCAACGATCCTGGCCGTGTACTCTTGAATGAACTCCTTGTCCTGGTCCGGACCTTCCGTCGCTACGTAGTCGGCATCAAGGTACGGACGGAGCCATTGCTGCATCCTCCGGCTCTCGGGCGACGCGTTCTCACTCGCCATCTGCAATTGCCCCTCTCCCTCAGACGCACTCCTGCAGCGCCCTCCCGGCAGTGGACCGACGGCCAACACCAGAAGGGCAACCCAAATCGGTGCTGTCCCAGTTGCCTTCACCAGTCAAACCTCTCGCCGCTACAAACCACCCCCGGTGCGCTGCCTCGGCCCGTAGTGCGGCACGGGCTTGCCGACCTCATAAGCGCCCAGGTCCGGGGCTTCCCCGATGAACCCGTCATTGATGTTGGCCAGCGGCACGCCCGCGCCCACGGCGGCGCCGTCCGCCTTGAGTCTGAAATCAAGAGCTGACGGCGGGTGCACGACGCCGGGCGCATTCCAGCGGGCGGCCTCGGAGGGCTCCAAGGCCTCGAATATCCCATAGTTGATCAGGACGCCGTGCCGCTCCTGGCCGGTTCCCTCTTGGAACGCCGACAGCGATTCGTAGACGACGTTCGCCTCCGCCGGCGGGTATTTCTTGAGCGGCCAGTAGGGGTCTTGAGATTTGTCCATGATCGGCGCGAATCCGTCTATGCTCGTGATCTTGAACGTGGTGTCTGCCTCGTAACCGTTGTAGTCCGCGGTCACTCCGTTGCCCTCGGCCGGGAAAGCAGCGACGGTGTTGGTGTTCGACGGGGACAGGAACAGGTTGTTGCTGAAATGCGCGTTGGTATAAGTGCCCCGCGGTATCACGTTGTTGGCCACCATCGTGTTGTGATAGACCATCAGGCCAGAGGGCCAGGCTTCGTGAAACTTCAGCGAGGTCCGCCCGTTATAGGCCACGTTGCGGATGAAGTAGGCCGGGCCGCCATAGACCGGCTGGGCGCTTATGGGTGAGCCGGCGTCAACTACGCGATTGCGCAAGACACGCATGTTGCGCACGCAGCCGTCCACTTCCACGCCGTCGTCTATCAGCATGTGCATGTCATTGTTGTAAACGTCGCAGGCGATCCCGCCCCGGTCGAACCCCTGGAAGGCGGTGCCCATGTGGTACGCCTGCCAGAAGTAAGCGATGGCGTTGCGGCAGACCACGTGCCCCGTGCCTTGCAGCGTGATGGCCGTATTGCTCTTCAGGTAACCATCCTGAGCGGTGCCCCAGCCGGTCAGCCCGTCCCGCGCGTTGCGACCGAGAAGGATGTTGTCGGCGATGTAGAAATCCTCGCACCCGTCGAACAGCGTGAAGATGCCGTCGCGGACGTCCTCGAATCGGCAGTTTCGGACGGTCAGCCCCTTGCAGCCACCGACCCGCTGCTGCCCCGCAAAGATGGCATAGCCGCAGTTGCGGAAGGTGATGCCCTCGAAGATGTGGTAATCCGCCGCCATGACGTTTAACAGTACGTCCGCGCCGCTGCCGTCGAAGATCACCTCGCCATCGCCGGCTGCCTTTATGACAATCGGCTTCTCGGCCGTGCCCTTCGCGGTGAGCCAGTAGGTGCCGTCGGAGACCAGTCCGGTCTTGTCGACGTAATGGGTGAGATTCGCCTTGTACAGCCCGGTGTGCACGAGGATCGTGTCGCCGGGCTGGACGATCCGCTCCCAGACCGTGTTGAAGTCGCCCAGGTTCCCGAGACCGCCGTAGTAGGCCTTGTAGAGGTTGGTGAACTCGTTCTTCGTCCAGTTGGCTCCCGTCTCGGGCGGGAAGACGTGATAGACGTTCCCGCCTCCAGCTTCCTTCGGCTCGCCCCGTGTGCGGACGCTGATCGTCCTGACGGCTTCGCCGTCGATTCCGTCCGGGTCCACTACCGTGGTTCGCACTTCGTATTCCGTGTCTTCCTCCAAATCGAGGATGCTGCCGGCGAGCATGCGTGGCACCTCGACGTCGAGCCAGTCCGACGTGCGCCCGCAACGGTACCCGCCGACGCGCAGCAGGGGTTGCGCTTCGCGCCATTCCTGCTGTCCCGCCAGTCGATACTCCACCCGGGCCGTAGCATTCCGGTTCTCGTCGCCGTCGATCTCCCACGCAAAGCCCAGGCAGATCAACGTCGGCGGGTCAACGATGAACTTTCCTGGACGTACCGCATCCTGGCACTCCGCAGCGGCTGCCAGCACAAGAAGCAGAGCGGACACGCACGCAAATTCCGTCAGACGCATCTCGTGTTTACCTTCCGTTGAGTTCGCTCAGTTGACTACCGTTCCGGGATTGGCCGGCCGCACGCACAGCAGCGTTCCGTCGCGCAAGGCCACTATAATCGATCCGTCGGCGGCGATGGCGAGGCCGTTGGGAAGGGGCTCCGAAGGCAACTCAATGCCCCACATCTCTTCGCCCCCGTCACGCACAAACGCGCTCAGTCTCCAGCCTTCGTAAATGATGCGGGGGGCGCGCGCTTTTTCGGGCGGGGTGTTCCAGCCCATCGGCTCCTCGAAGCCGATGGCGTGAGCGACCAGGACGGCGTCGCGCGACAGGACCACGGCACTGACGTCGAGATCGGCTTTCTGCCAGACCGCTTTCGGATAGTCGAAGTGGCGAAATACTTCCGCCCAAGGGGTGTAAGTGACGCGGCTGCCCGCGCTCTTGGCTTCGTCAATGAGCGGGTTCTGCTGCATCTGCCGGCCTTCCCGAACGAAATCCTGTTTCTTCCAGACATTCAGGCCAACGGTGGACATGGACATCTTGTAGTTGTCTACTATGCTCCCGTTGCCGGCAACTCTTGTGGGAGGCGGGGCGGAAAAAACAACGAGTTCATCGTCGCATGCCGGCGCAACGCGTGCGACTTTGAGAATGCGCGGAGGAGGCGCATTCATGTCCACAGTACCCGCCTGGTCCACCGTGAAGAGTTTGTAATCAATGCGGTTGCGCTTTCCTTCCCGGAGGTGCTGGTTCTCCAGCAGGTGGCCGCCGCCGGCCAGCACGGTTCGATCGTCCATGACCATGACTTCGCGGCCCTGGGTCTCGTAGATATGCTTGAAGGCACCCCTGCGCCGCATCGCCTCGAACTGTTCGTCAAGCTCCGGCAGGACGCCGGTCTTGCGGTCCAGCGTCAGGGGCATCGAACGATAACCCGCGATCCAGACGCAGTCGCCCACGACCGCCGTGTGCCCGTTGAACCCGAAGGAGCGCTCCTTCGATTCCAAGTGCGTGCCGGCGATGCCGGGCGGGGTGAAATAGGTCCAGATCACGTCTCCGGTCTGAGCGTCGAGCGCGAACGCCTTGCTCGCGTCCATCTTCAACATGCCGGCCGCGGCGTAGACGACCCCGTCTTCCACGGCAAGCGACAGCACGGGCCAGGTGCTCATCAGTTGACCGAGAACGTGGATGCGGCGTTCCATGGGGGCGAGACGACGCTTCCAGGCCAGCGTCCCGCTCCGTGCGTCCAGTGCATAGACCCAACCGTCCGCGCACGGAACGAACAGCCGGCCGTCCGCGAAGGCCGGCGAGGTGAACACCGGCCCGTCCGTGAAATACGTCCAGACCGGCCCGCCGTCGGCGAGCCGGTTTGCACGGACGATGCCGTCACTGCCGGCGCTGAAAACAAGGTCCCCCGCCGCGGTGGGCGTGGTTGGCCGTTCATCGAACTCATCTACAAACTGGTTGTACTTGGTGGTATAAGGAAATGGTTTCTCGGGTTCGGCGGTCCAGACGGTCTTGAGCGCCGTCCCGAGCCGGACCCCGCTCGATCCCCGATGTCGGCTGTCGCCCCTGTACGCGGTCCAGTCCCCTTTCTGAGCACGGGAGGCCGAGCTTCGAACACTGTTAAAGGCGGGACCTTTGACAAGGGTGTGTTCCGGCGCGGATTCAATCCGGGACAGGACGGCGTCGCCGCTCGCGAAACCGGCCGCTCCCAGAATACTGCCGCATCCGCACACCGTCGGGGAGTAGAGCAGAATGCCCCCCGCGACCCAGGCGCCGACCCCGCAGGGCGGCTTGTACCCCAGGGTGCTGTGTCCGATGGCGCCGGTGCCGGGCGCGTACGTCGCAATACCGCACCAGGCGAGGCCGGCCGGGGAAACAAGGCTCTGCTCGCTGCTCCTTTCGCCGGTCTGCGGATCGAACGCCGTGCCGCTCAGATAGCACGTTCCTTCGAGGATGAACGTCTTCTCGCCGGCGTATCGCCCCGACCACGCGGGCGCGCCGATGGGGCTGAGCAGCTTCCCGTCCTCTTCCCGCAGCAGAAAGCCTTTATCAGCCTCCATAAGAGCCAGGTGAACCAGCCCGTCGGCCACCTTCAGCGTGCTCATGTGGCGGATGTTGTGATTCTTGATCCGCAAAGGGCGCTTGACGGAGTCTATCCAGGAGCGGTCGGCGTTCTGCCAGAGCAGCCCGCCGTCGGTGGCACTCAGACATGCCAGCCGCCCGTTTTCGCTGTAGAAGAATAGCTTGCCCTCGTCCAGGGCCACAGCGCGGAAATCCATGGGCTTCGGCTCAGCGTGCTTCCATCGGATCCTCCCCTGAACCAGGTCCCAGGCGATAAGTTCGTCCCCGAAGAGCGTGTTCTCTCCTTCCTGTCTCTGGAAGACGGGCGGCTGAAGGGCGAAGGCGAACGGCCTGCGCACGACCGTCGGATCCCCGAGCAGGGCAAACAGGACGCCGTCTTCGACCGCCAGCCACTTGACGCGTAGGTCTCCGCCGCCCAGCGCGATAGCCGGTTGCTCTTTGCCGGTGAAAAGGTCGCGCACGGCCACCTCAGCACGTGTGCCCGAGCCGAGGAAAAGCCTGCCGTCGGCGATCGCGTAAGTGGGCATGTTGGACTCTACGTTCTCCGGGATTACGTCCTGCCAGAGCAGCCGGCCGTTGTAAACGCTTCGGGCAAACAGGCGCCCGCACAGATTTGCGCGTTCGGGATTCTTCAGCGTCCAGTCGTTGATCTCCACGTGGACGCCCGCATCGGTCAAGGCGGTCCCCGAATGCGCCATGTAGAACGGCATGGCGCGGAACTGAAGAATGGGCTGCCATTGAAATGCAGTGTCCCGGGAAGCCTGGTTGTTGTTCGGACCGTGGAGCTTGTGGGGCCACCAGTCGGAGCCCGGCAGTTCGGGCTTCGCGATCGTGGTGTCCGCCAGTACGGCGCAGCCACGGATCGGCGTCAGGACGCGCATGATCTCAGCGCGCAGATCCGGTGAGAGGTCCTTCTCCGCCACGCCGGTCAACACAAGCAAGTCCACGTAGTTGTCGGCAAAGGGGATGCTCTCCGCGCTGCCCTGCTCGACGTAGAGACGCCGCCCGAGCATGCCGACGTCGGCCGCTTTCTGCTTCGCCGCGGCGACGTTCGCCGGGTCGGTGTCCAGCGCCAGGACCAGCATCTCCGTCCCCTGCGCCAGCTTCAGCGCGGCCGCGCCGTCGCCGCAGCCCGGCACGCAGGCCACGCCGCGCCGAGTGCCCAAGGCATATAGAGCGTCCGCCACGGAGTCGGCACGGGCAAAGCCGGCAACCGAGGCGAGGCCAAAGGCCAGCAGTGCCGTGGCCCGAGCGATGCGGCGGGGCGTGTTTCCGAGGTTCATCTCATCGACTCCTTCGTCTGTGACTTACGCAGTTCCTTGAGGCGTTCCAGGTAAGGACCGCCGCGGGGGCCGTAGACGGGCGTGGGCCGGCCGACTTCCAGCGCCCCGATGTCCGGGCCTTCGCCGGCGAAGTCATCGTTGATGCCCGGAATGACGGCGCCGGCGTCCACGGCGGGGGCGTCCGGCTTGAGTTGCACGTCCATCTTGGCACTGTCCATCAGGGGCGTGTCGCGCCCCGCGTGCGGCGGCTCCGGCGCGTTGCGGAAGACACCGTATCCGTCCACGAAGATCGTATCCGTCTCGTAGCCGGTCGCCTCGCGCAGGGCGTCGAAAGAGGGGTAAGCCTCCTTGCCCGCTTCGCAGGGCAGGTCCTTCGCGGCGGCGTTGTAGGCGTTGTGGTCGAGGACGTGGTTCGGGGACGGCCGTCCCCCGGACACCTGCAGCAGCGAGAGATTGCTGCCCTCGGCCGGACCCACGTGCAGGTTGTTCTGCACGACCCAGGTCGAGACCTTTGGGGCATAGCCCGGCAGTATGGGCATGGTCATGTGCGCGGAGGTGGTGTTGTGCAGCCACAGGTAGACCTGGGCGGCCCCGTTGGTCTTCATGGCCATCTTGCCACCGTTGACGTTCCAGACGATGTTGCGGATCCAGTAGACGGGCCCGGCGGGCATCTCCTGCACGGACACCGGCTGGGCCGGGCAGTTGAAGCAGCGGTTGTGCAGCACGCGGATGTTCGCGTAGCCGCCGTCGGCCTCGATGAACTGGTCGGCGCAGTTGCTGATGTCATTGTTGTAGAAGTCGATGGCGCGGCTCTGCTGGCCCCATTGCGGGTCGCTGTGCGAGCCGGTGAAGACGTTGATGCCGTCCCAGAACCCGGCCGCGTAGTTGTAAGCCACCACGTGCCCCTGCCCGGCCAGGTTGACGGCGTAGCCGGCTTCCGACCGCGGCCAGCCCCTCAGCTTGTCCTGCGGGCCCCGGCCCAGGATGACGTTGTCGAGGATGTTGAAGTCCTCGCTGCGGCCGTCCTGCGCCAGGATGCCGTAGACGACTCCCTCGATCCAGCAGTTCTTAACCGTCAGCCCTTTCATGCCGCCGCCGCGCAGGCCCTGCCAGCCGCAGTGGAAGGCGATGTCCGTGTTGCGGATCGTCAGGCCCTCAAAGTGCAGGTAGTCGGTCGAGCGCAGGTTGAACAGCGTCGCTGCCCCGTCCCCGTCTATCACAACCTCGCCGTCGCCCGCCGGCACGATGTAGATGGGTTTCTCCGGCGTTCCTTTCGCCACGAGCGTGATGGTGCCGTGCTGCCAGTAGGTCGGATTCGGTCGGCCGTTCTTCCAGTAGAGGTGCCGGTCGTAGCGGTGCACTCCGCCGTGCATCTTGATGACGGTGCCCGGCTTCGCCGCCAGGGGTGGGCGCACGGTCAGGTAGACGTCGCAGTTCGGGCTGAAGCCGTTGACGGCCTCCATGATGTCCCGAAAACTCGGTTCCTCCCTGGGACCGTCCCAGTCCGGCGGGTAGACGTGGCGGACCGGAGCATCCTCGGGCACCTCCGGCTCGGGCCGGGTGCTGAGCGTAACGGTCTTGACGGCCTTTCCGAGGACCCCATCCGGGTCCGTGAGTTCCAGGCGCACGTCGTACTGGGTGCCGGGCTCCAGGTCCATGATGCTGCCGCAGACGGCATCGGGGATGACGTACTGCGGCCAGCCGCACCCGAGCGTCAGGTGGACTTTCAGGCCCAGGCCGATGCGGTAGAGAGGCAGGTAGTCGCGCCACCGCTGCTCGCCGCGCTTGCGGTACTGCACGCGGGCGAGGGCGTCGCCGTTGGCGTCGCCCTCCACGCGCCACTCGAAACCGAGTGAGATCAACGTCGGTCGCTCGACGATCAACTCCCCGCCCCGCACGGCGTCCTCGCCGTCAGCCGCGCAGATGGCCAGGCAAAAGAGGATTGGAGCAACCAGACACGCCAGCCTTCGTTTAGCGGGCACAGCATCCCCCTTCTGTTCCACTGTCCGTCTGCGCAGGCCGTGGAGCGGTATGCCCCACGGCGGACCTCAATTTCATGTGCCTCTCAGGCAAACCAGACTCCCATCAGGCAGCGCGGCGAGGATCGCCCCCCAGTGGCGACGGCGATTTGGTCCTTGACTTCTCAATCCTCGGCCCGCCAGGTCCTTCACTTCACCTCTACCGGCACGTAATCGTCCACGGTCCAGTCCTCGTCGATATCGATGGACAGTTCGCCGTCCTTCATCTCGACCACCAGGCGCACCAGGGCCGGGCTGTTGTGCCAGATGACGCCGAGCCGCCCCGTGTGCCAGATCAGGGCGTAGTAATGCCCGTCAAGCCCCTGGAACAGGAATGCGTGTCCGCCGTGCCGCACCGCCGGTCTCCACCTGGACCACGGACCGTCGAGGCTGTCGGCCGTCATGAATGCCGAATTGTAGGCCGCGGCTTCGAGCGGAAAGCCCATGGGGAACAGCTCCACCGGTAGCATGACCCACTTGTCCCCGATGCGGATCAACTGGGTGCCGCTGTCCTCGATGAAACTGCCGAAGGTGTCCGGGGGATTGACGAGCCACATGTTCTTCTCGGCAAAGCGGTTCAAGCGGCTGTCTTCGGAACCCTCGCGGCCGTGTTCATCCCAGTAACCCGGCTTGAGCACGTGGATGTTGTTGACCCCGCCGCCGACCACGGTCCGTCCGTCGTCCAGCTCGATATAGTGGGCGGAGTGAGGCGCTTTGTCATGCCACACCCAGGGGCCGTGAATGGTGCCGCTTTCGCTGAGCAGACAGCCGCTGCACGAGTCTACCTCGCCCTTGTCCTTGGAGAACTGCGGCAAGTTGGTGCTGTAACAGGTGTAGGTCACCGCGAACGTCTTCTGGTGCGTGAGCCAGGTTATTTTGCAGTCCATGTAGCAGTTGCCCAGGTTGCCTTTAGGCGCCACGAAATCCCGGCGGGCCCGGGAAAATGCCTTTTCATCCTGATGGGCGCGGACGACGACGTCTTCCCAGTTCCGGAGGTCCCGCGAGCGCCACACGCGCAGCTTCTTGTTCGCTTCATAGCCGGCCTGCGAACCGGTGAAGTAATAATAGCCGTCCGGCGCCTGAATCATGTTCGAATCCCACACCATCCACTTCAACTCGCCGTGCTCGTTGAAGGTGGGCTCGATCAGGGGACGGATCTTGCGCCACGGGCCGCGCTCCGTGATCACGCGGAACTTGTTGCGTGTCATCAATGGCGCGCCCTCGATTCCTGCTTGAGTGAGGGTGTATTGGAGGTAGAAGGTCTTGTACCCGTCCATCCACTCCAGCGGCACGAGGCCCGCCTTGTCGCGAAAGACGCCGAAGCGATCCAGGCCGCAGTAGGTCGCCTGCCACCGGCCGCCCGCGTCCTGGAACACAGTGGTCTGCCCGCTGTGCGGAATCATCTGCGAGCGCCGGCTGTAGGGGCCGTAGACGCTCTCGGTCGCCGTGGCCACAAACACGTCGCTGACCATAATGCAATGGCGAGCCACGATGTCGGACGCGGTCAGGTGGTACTTGCCGTTCACCTTGAAAAGAAACGGACCGCCCCGGCCGACGAGATCGTCGTCGAGTTCCCTGTTGGCCTTGTAGGTCCAGGTCAGGGACTTGCAGTACAGCGCGCGAGGGTTCTCGGCCAGGGCGCTCAGGTCGTCCTTCATCCGAGCGATGTGAATACCGTCGCCACCCCACAACCAGTAGACATTCCCATCATCGTCCCGGAACAAGCTCGGGTCGCTTCCCCAATTGGTGATCATGGTGCTGGAACCCGCAGCGCCATAAGGCCCCTCCGGTTTGCCGGTCTCGCTCTTGAGCAACCCCGTGCCGTATCCGTTGCGCGAGAAACAGAGCCAGAAAGTGCCCTTGAGATAGTGGATTTCGGGCGCCGTGATGGCTGCATTATGGCGCAACGTGTCCGGCCGGTCCATGATGCCAACCGGCGCCCTGACCCACTTATCGCCCCCGGTTCTATCCCTGTTCGGTTTATAAACCAGGCCCATATCTTCCCACTTCGCGAGGTTGTTCGACCTCCAGAGCCGGATGCCGGCGTTGTTGTCGAAGTCCTTCCCTTCATCCTTGAAGGACAGCGTGCCGGTCAGGTAGTACGTCCCGTCCGGTCCCTTGCAGATGCTGGGGTCGCGCAGGGGCACGTCAAGGATTGGCTGCACCTGGATCCGATCTTCCGGCGGCAACGGCTTCCCCAAAACCGGCTCGCCGACTTCCGCCGCCTGGGCGGCGAAAGCGGATGCCGCCAGCAGCGCTGCGACGACTGCGATGTGTCTGGCTGCCTTCACTGCTCGCCCCGTAGTCGAGTACCCATCATCTGCTTTGATCGCCATTCGCAATACGCCAGCACATAACTTCCCCGTTGACCATGGGAATGACCAGCTTGCCCGACGCGGCGGACATGCCGTCGAAGACCGGGCAGGCGGGCAGGTCGTACTCGGCGAGGAGCTTGCCGTCGGCGCCGTTGTGAACAAGTAGCTTGCCGGGGCCGCGGTAGTTCGTGGACTTGTCCCATTCGGCTTTCGTGCTGCCTTCGACGATGCCGGCCACGAAGACCAGTTCGCCTCCGTTGCCGTCCGGCGCGACCAGCATCGCCCGGACAATGATCGGCAGGCGGCTCTCCCACAGGGGCGCGCCCGTGCGGACGACTTCCCCCGCATTGCCGTACTGGCGGAACTCCTGCAATATCTCTTTGGAAGCAAGGGCCCCCGACGTGTTCAGGTGATCGAAGAAATCCGCCACCAACCGGTTCCCGCTGCCCGGCGCGTGCGTTGGATACCAGCCGCCCTCATAGTGTTTCGCCGCGTAGGCCCGCCGTTCGCCGACCGCTACCATGGTGCCGGCCCGCGCCGCCCAGCCCGAGCCACCCCCGTAACCGGGCCAGCTCTCATCGAACATCCAGAAAGTGCGATGGAACATCGTCTCATCGAGGAAACCGAAGTTCGCCATCAGGTGCATGCCGCCCATCGGGGTGAGACCGGTGTGGAAGACGCGTTGAAGGGGGACCTGGTCCAGGGCCGGCGTGAACTTGTTCTGCATCATGTAGAGGCCGTCGCCGTCCGTGACCAGCAGGTCGGCCTGCGCGCCCACCATGCTGTAGCCCGTGGCGTGCTGCGCCCGAATCTTCGCGAGTATGGCGTCCTTCTTGCCTGGATCTTCTTCATTCTTCAAGTCCTGTTCCGTCACAACGGCGGTGCGGACCTGCTCATCGGTCGGCCACGGGCCGGCGACCGGCAGGTGATGCCTGACCTCTCCCGTGACCGGGTCGAGGGCATAGAGATGGATGCCGCCGTCCAGGTAGCTGTTGCGCCCTGCGACGGCGTAGATGAGGCCGTTGTGGAAAAGGACGCTCGAGGAGACGGGCCAGACGTTCTCCAGCCGGTCGGCGCTCAGCGTCAGCCGCTCCTGCGGTGCCGCCAGGAACCGCCACGCCGGGGCGCCGTCCGAGGCGCGCAGGCTGTATACGTGGCCGTCCCCGCAGCCGATGAAGAGCCGTCCGGCGACGACCGTCGGCGGGCCGTCCAGCGCGCCCGCAAAGGCGCGCCGCCATTCCACCGCGCCGGTCGCCGCGTCCAGGCAGAGGAGCTCATAGGTGTCCTTCTTCACCACGTACGCGCTGCCGCCGGCGACAGTGGGCTGGGTGATGCCGCCGGCGAAGCCCTGTCTCCAGCCCGGGCTGAGTTCGGCGGAAAGGGCGCATGACGCCCGTCCCGTCCGCCGCGCGTCGTGCCGGTACGTGGGCCAGTCGTCCGATTTTGGATTGCGGATCGCCGATTGCGGATTATCAGAATAGGCCGGCCCTTTGACGAGGCGTTCGGGCGCCGCAGGCGGCAACGCCCGATCCAACTCCAGGGGCAACGCCGCCGCAAGCGCCATGAAACCGGTGATCCTCGCCCCGGCGTAGCACGTGCACGGGTCGGGCGTCACGTAGAGCAGCCCGTTGGCCGGCATCAGGCCGTAGGAGCAGGCGCCCCGCACCCAGTCGTTGACCATGTGCTCCTGCCCCAGCAGGTCCACGAACTCCGTGCCGCGGTGGGGCGTAATCAGGAAACGCTCCGTGGCCTTGCCGGCGAAACAGCGGATGTGGTGGCCCCTGGTGAGCATCTCGCCCATCCCGGCGGGAACCAAACGCGTCGACCCGTCCGCCAGGTTCACCGGCGGCGACCAGAGTGCGTCCCGGTACAGCGTGCCCGCTACCGCCCGCAATCCGGTGGGAAACGCGAAGCCGCCCGTCTCTCCCATCCTCGGAGCTTTCCACAGTTCCTTGCCGTCGGCCAGGTTCAAGCAGACTCCGCCGCCCGTAGCGCTGCTGGCCCACAGCACCTTGCCCTCGGAGACCAGCAGGTTTCCCAGCAGGCTGCGCACGCCGAAACTGCGCCGTTTCACAACCGGACAGGCGTGCTCCCACGCGACTTCGCCGGTCCCGGCGTCCAGGGCGACCAGCGCCTCATAGTTGTGAAAGATGACCTTGCCCTCGGCCATGGCCAAGCTCTGGGTCGCGACGTGGGGAGCGTCGTGCTGCCAGAGGATGTTGCCCGAGTGAGCGTCCACGGCCACCACGCGCTCCGCTTCCTGCTGCATCAGCCCGTCCAGAACGCGGGCGTTCAGTTCGGCGCGCACTTCGTCAGCAGGGATGCCCTCCTTCTGGAGTTTCTGCCCCAATGCCCAACGATTCTCATTCCTGCGCTCCTCAATGGGCATCGGAATCTCCGAGCGCACGCGGCAGACCACCAGATCGCCCTCGGCTACGATTTCGTCAACGATCCCAGCGAGGTCAACCGCGTGCAGCGTCTCGCCGGTGGCCGCGTCCAAGACGCTCAAGGGGCCGTCCCGGTAGTCCAGGGCCGCAAAGACCTTCCCGCCCTGCGCGACCATGCGCCGGTTGACGGTCAGGGGGCTGCGCCAGATGTAGTCGGCGACCGCCTGTCCGCCGACATCCTCGAAGAAGGCCTGCCCGTAGCCGGTCAGCGCCCGCTTCCAGAGAAAGGCGCCGTTGAAGGCGTCTCGGGCGACCAGGGACCATGGCTCGGTCCCGCCGCCCTTGTCGAACAGGTACGTCCCCTCGTCCAGGAAGTGGAAGACGTGGCCGCCCGCGCTGACCAGCCCCGTGAAGCTGGCCCCGTAGTTGTGGCTGCGCAGGTGGCGAGGCGGCGCGTTCCAGCGGAACGACCGGGGAGAGGCCACCTCACGGTCCTTTGACACCGCGTTGCCGGACGCGTTGTAGAGGTAGTGCGTCCAGTCGTCAATCGTCTCGGGCACAGGCATCGCCGTGGCGGCCCCAGGCGCAATCAACAGTCCCCCAGGTGCGAGGACTCGCCGCGCCTCCTCGTCCGGCACGAGCCCGTCCCTGGCCAGAACGAGCGCGTTGAGCACGCGCTCACCGAAGGGCAGCTCCCCGCCGCCCCACGCCGCGACTGTGAAGCGGCCCTGGAGCCCGGCCTTATCGATGGCGGCCTGCGCTTTCTCAACGGCCGCCGCGTCCGCAAGCAAGAGGCGCACGTGGAAGCGTTCCCCGAGCCCCTTCAGGGCGAGGTCGGGCACGCCGACCTGGGCGACCAGCCCGCCGGTTATTCCTGCCTCTTCGATCAGCTCCTGCGGCTCGGACGCGCCCGCGCCCAGAGCCGAGGCCGCCATCAGCAGCACGGCCGTCCACACTCCCATCGCACCCTCCCGTCACTTCACAGGTTTGTAATCGTCCGGCGTCCAGTCAGGGTCCACGTCGATGGTCAACTCGCCGTCCTTCATCTCGGTTGTCAGGCGGACCAGGCCGGGCACGCAGCCAGGCCAGCCGGGAATGACGTAGTCCCAGACCACGCCATACCAATGGCCGTCCAGGCCCTTGAAGACGCCGCCGTGGCCGCCGTGTTCCTGCAGTTCGCCATCAGCAACCTGCTCCCCGGC
>CAZQEQ010000070.1:0-18860 GCA_964592385.1 uncultured candidatus Brocadiaceae bacterium
CTCTCGGCACCTGTTGGTGATCGTGGGCGTTATCGCCGTCAGCTCGAACCTCGGGCTGAGTTGGGCCAACGTGCAGTGGCTCGTCGCGGCGATGTGCGTGGGCCTGGGCTTCGGCCTCCAGGAGATCGTCGCGAACCTCTTCTCGGGCCTGCTGTTGCTTTTCGAGCTGCGGATCCGCCTGAGGGACTTCGTGACCGTCGGAGAGACGACCGGACGCGTGACGGCCATCCGAACCCTCTCCTCGACAATCACGGATCGGCAGAACAGGGAACTGGTGATCCCGAACAAGGAGTTCATCACCGGCCGCCTGGTGAACTGGACGCTCTCGGACAGGATCCTGCGAGTCGTCATACCGGTCGGAATCGCGTACGGCTCGGACACGGACCTGGCCGTGCGACTGATGCTGAAGGCCGCCAGGGAGAACGCCATGGTGCTCGACGATCCGCCGCCCAGCGTCATCTTCAAGGAGTTCGGGGACAGCTCGCTGAACTTCGACGTCCGCGCCTTCGTGCCCAGCATCGAATCGTTCCTGCCGGTCAAGCACGAACTTCACATGGCGATAGACAGGGCTTTCCGGGAGGCGGGCGTCGAGATCTCCTTCCCGCAGCGCGACATCCACATCCGGTCCATCAGCCAGGCGCTCCCCATCGTAGACGAGCGCAAGGAGGAGTGATCCGGGGCCGCCGGGCGGCTTTTCGCGGGCCATTCCACAAAGGACGTTGCCCCCGACCGGGGGGCGACCTATAATCCGGCGCACCGCGGTGAGTGCACCATCGCACGATGGTTTGGACAGGGCGGACTATGCACAATCGGTCCCTTCTGGAATCGGCAGGGCCCGACCTCCTGGTCGGCAAGCTGCCCGAGGCCGTGCGAGCCCAGGCGGCTCACCTCGGCCTGGCGGACGGCGACTGCCTCTTCGGCCTGCAGAGCGACCTGAACCTGGCGGGCGAGCCGAGCGAGGTCTGGCTGGTCGTCACGCGGGACCGGGTCGTCATGCTCGATGCGCGCGACAAGGGCGCCGCCCCGCAGTCCTTCCCCCTCGCCGACGTGGAGAAGGCGCGGCTGTTCCAGACCGTCGGCAGCGCCTCGCTCCAGTTGCTCATAAAGGGCCTTCACGTGGACGCGGCGCGCTTCAGCAACGCGCGGCGCGACATCTTCGAGCGGGCGCGCGTGCAGATCGAGCGCCTGATCGAGGGAGAGCCGGTTGACTTCGACGCGCTGACCAGGCCGCGGGACTGGCTCTGCTCGGAGTGCGGCCTGCCGCTGCCGATGCGGGGCGGCCAGTGCCCGCGCTGCAAGCGGGCCGGCGGCATCCTCCTGCGCGTCCTGCGGCTGATGAAGCCGTACTGGACCGCCAGCGTCCTGCTGCTGGCCATGATGCTGGTGCGCGTCGGGCTGAACCTGGTGCCGCCATACCTGGTCAAGATCCTGGTGGACCAGATACTGAAGCCGCGCCAGCACGCCGAGTGGCTCGTCTGGTTCGTGCTGGGGCTGCTCGGCATCGCCGCCGCCGTCTGCGTCATCAACATCGCCGTCGGCCGCACCAGCAGCTCGATCGGCACGCGCATCGGCAAGGAGCTGCGCGAGCTCCTCCACGCCCGGCTTGTCGGTCTGGACGTGGCGTACTTTGACAAGCATTCCGTCGGCAGCCTGATGAGCCGGGTCCTCTATGACGTGGACTATTTTCAAGGATTCGTCAACCAGGTGGCCGAAGGGTTCCTGCTGAACCTGATGATGGTCGTCGGCATCGGCATCATGCTCTTCGCCATGAACGCCAAGCTGGCGCTCCTCGTGCTGCTCCCCATCCCGCTCGTCGTCGTCGGCACGATGCTCTTCTGGCGCCACGTCTACCCGCTCTACTACCCGGTCTGGGACAGCCAGTCGAAGATGTCCCAACTGCTCTCCGGCGTCCTGTCGGGCATCCGCATGGTGAAGGCGTTCGGGCAGGAGTCGCGCGAGCGGGCGCGCTTCAGCACGTCGTCGCAGTACATGCGCGACGCCCGCAAGTCCCTGCAGACCAGCGTGGCCACGTTCAACCCCCTGATGGCGTTCGTCTTCGGCCTGGGCGGGCTGATCATCTGGTACTACGGCGGCCAGCAGGTCCTGCAACCGGAGCCGGAGGCGCTCACCCTGGGCACGCTGATGGCGTTCTTCAGCTACGTCGGCATGTTCTACGGCCCCGTCCAGTCGCTGAGCATGTTCTCCAACTGGATGACGGGCTTCATCTCGGCCGGACAGAGGGTCTTCGAGGTGCTGGACGCGGGGTCCTCGATCGAGAGCCCCGCCCGGCCCGCCCCGTCCGGCGTGGTCGGGGGGGCGGTGGAGTTCCGCAACGTCACCTTCGGCTACGACCCCCACGAGCCGATCATCAAGAACGTCAGCCTCAAGATCGACCCGGGCCAGTTCACCGGCATCGTGGGCAAGAGCGGCTCGGGCAAGACCACCCTGGTCAACCTGCTCTGCCGCTTCTACGACCCTCAGCAGGGGCAGGTGCTCGTTGACGGCGTCGACCTGCGGGAACTCTCCATGGACGACCTGCGCAAGCACGTCGCCCTCGTGCTTCAGGAGCCCTTCCTGTTCCGCGCGTCCATCAAGGATAACATCGCGTACGGCCGGCCCGACGCCCCGGCCACCGCCGTCATCGAGGCGGCGAAGGCAGCCAACGCGCACGACTTCATCGCCCGGATGCCGTCCGCCTACGACACCGAGCTCGGCGAGCGCGGCGCCGGCCTGTCCGGCGGCGAGCGCCAGCGCGTCACCATCGCCCGCGCCCTCATCGAGGACCCGAAGGTGCTCATCCTCGACGAGGCCACCAGCTCCGTGGACACCGAGTCCGAGCAGCAGATACAAAAGGCCCTGGCCCGCCTCAGCAGCGGGAGGACCACCATCTGCGTGGCGCACCGCCTCTCCACGCTCAAGAACGCGGACCTGATCTACGTTATGGACGAGGGGAGGATCCGCGAATCGGGAACGCACGAGGTCCTGCTGGCCCAGGACGGCATCTACGCCAGGCTCGTGCGCATCCAGACGGAACTCTCGCGAATAGACACGCAATAGGAGCTTCGAGCCGCAATGCGACCCGCCGAAAGGCCCGAGGACACGCAGGTCCGCTGGCTGAGCCCCGAGGACACCCACGTCTTCGAGGGGACTTACTCGCTCCTGCACTGCTCCGTCAAGGGCGACACGCTCTATCGCGGCGTCTTCGCCGTGCGCATGTTCCCCGTGAGCCACCCCGACCGCTACATCTCCCTGCGCTACCACGACCGGGACGAGAAGGTCCGGGAGGTCGGCGTCATCCTCGACCTGAAGCAGTTCCCCGAGGCCGCCCGGCAGCTCGTCCGCGCCAGCCTCGACAGGCACTATCACGAGCGCGTCATCACCCACGTCCACAGGGTCCGCAACGAGAGCGGCATCCTCGTCTTCGACGTCGCCACCGAGCGCGGCCGGGAGCAGTTCATGATGCCCTGGCGGCACGACCGCGCCGAGAACTACAGTGAACGCGGGAAGCTGCTGCTGGACGCCGCGGACAACCGATTCATCGTGCCCGACGTGATGGCCCTGCCCGTCGCGGACCGCCGGCGCCTGACGAAGTACATCTACTGGTAAGCCCCGCCCCCCACTGCTTGCCACCCGCCCCGCCGCGCGTTAGAATCGGCCTCTCCGTCTCCGGGAGGGAGGAACCGATGGCGCGAAGAGTCCTGATGCTCGGCCTGGACGCCCTGCTGGCGAACATGATCGAGCGCTTTGTCGGCGAAGGCCTGCTGCCCAACTTCGAGCGGCTTATGCGGGAGGGCTGCTTCACGCGACTGCTGCCCTGCATCCCCGCGCAGACCCCGGCCAACTGGAGCACCATCGCCACCGGCGCCACGCCCGGCTCGCACGGCGTCACCGTCTGGGGCGGACACCGCCCCGGCGACCCCATGCCCGAGGTCCACCGGGAGGAGGCGTTCAACTCCGGCCTCTGCCTCGCCGAATACCTCTGGGAGACCGCCGCCCGCGCCGGAAAGGCGTCCGTCGTCATGAACTACGCCGGCTACCCGCCCACCGCCGTCGGCGCCGTCCACATCGATCGCCTCTTCCAGCCAGCCCGCTCCTACTACGACGTCGCCCTGCCGTCGGTCTATCACAACCTCGACGCGGACGCCGGGCACCCGATCCAGTTCGCCGGCGCGGACGCATGGGCAAACCTGCCCGAGTCCTCCGCTCCGCCGCTGGCCGCCAAGATACCCGTCCTGCCCTCCGCCGAAGGCGAAGGCCCGACCTATGCCGCCCTGCTCGTTGCGGAGGGCGACGGCTACGATACGCTCCTCCTCTGCGAAGGGCGGGACGCGTCCGCGCCCCTAGCCCGGCTCCGGGCCGGCCAATGGGGCGACTGGGTCCGGGCCGAGTTCAACACGCAGGAGACGGGCCGCGTCGAGGCGGCGTTCCGCTTCAAGCTGGTCGAGTGCTCCCCCAACGCCGCCGCGTTCCGCCTCTACCGCAGCGAGGCGTACCCGACGGACGGGCGGTTCGTCTCCGATCCCGAGCTCGGGCGCAGGCTCGTCGAGCGGCTCGGCCCCTACGTTCACGCCGTGCAGACGGCGGAACTCAACATCGGCCCCGGCATCCTCGATTGGCAGACCGTTGACGAGGCGCTCGCCGACGAGGCCGCCTGGTGGGCCGGCGCCGCCGAGCTGGCCATGCAGGAGACCGGCGCCGAGTTGCTCTACCTCCACTGGCACCTGCCGGACTGCGTGGGCCACAAGTACATCGCCTGGGTTGACCCGACCGGCACCGAGCACACGCCCGAACTGGCCGAGAAAGGCTGGCGCGCGCTGCGCGACTATTACGGCGCCATGGACCGCTTCCTGGGCGAGTTCCTGACGCGCTTCCCGCTGGACGAGAATATCATCGCCGTCGCCGCCGACCACGGGATGCCGGCCAACAAGAAAGCCGTCGCCCTCGTCAACGCCTTCCGCGACACGGGTTGGCTCCGGCTCACGCCCGACGGAAAGGACGTCGTCTGGCCCGAGAGCAAGCTCTTCTTCGACCAGAACCACCTCTGGATCAATCTCCAGGGGCGCGAGCCCACAGGGGTCGTGCCGCCCGGGGAATACGAGGCGCTCCGCGACGAGGTCCAGACGCTCATGCGCGACGTCAAGGACCCGGAGACCGGCCGGCACGTCTTCTCGTTCGTGCTCACGCGGGACGAGGCGCCGGTCGTCGGTCTCTACGGCGAGCACGTCGGCGACCTGGTATTCTGCTACGCGGGCGGCTACCGCTGGTCCGGCGCGCAGGTGCTCGCCATGGGCGAGGAGCGCGTTGTCTTCCCCTGCGGCGGCGGCAACCACGGGCCGATGATCCCCTGCTACGAGACCGAGACCACGACCGTTTACGGCATGATGATGCTCGCCGGCCCGGGCGTGCGCAAGGGGGTGAAGGAAGCGCCGTCGGCCAAGGGGTCGCGCGGCACGCAGGACGTGGCGCCGACGCTGGCGCACTTGCTCGGCATTGGCCCGCCCGCGCAGAACGAGGGGCGCGTGCTGCACGAGTTCCTCGAGGGGTGCGCCGCCGATCGGCCGGAGCGCAGGCTGACGCCGACCGCGCGCACGCTCGTCCACCGCCCCCGCCCGCCGCGCAAATCCCAGCTCAAAGGCGACGTCACCGACGAAGAGCCGTGAGCGAGGCGGCTTTGCCGCTCGATAAGCCTTGAGAAAGCAGGCCCGCGGCGGTATCCTACTGTCTGGCTCGCCGAGACGCTGGCCGGGCGTCACTCGCACGATCGTGATGAGGCTAACCCATGGCTGCGACGCAGCAAAGGAAGAAGGACCTCTGGGCCGAGGTGAAGAGGCGCCTCGAAGCCGCCTACGGCGACCGGCTCAAAGGGGTGGTGATCTACGGTTCGGAGGCGACCGGGAGGGGCGGGCCGGACAGCGACATTGACGCCATGGTGCTGCTCGATGGTCCGATCAACCTTTGGGACGAGATCGGGCGCTGCGTGGACGCGACCTACTCCCTTGCCCTCGAAGTGGGCCGGCCCATCCATGCCGAACCGGTGGACGCTGAGGAGTATGAGAAAGCGGACTTCGCGCTCTACAGGAGAGCCAAAGCGGAGGGAGTGCTCCTGTGAACCGTGAGGCGGAGGACCTCACTCGAGGGCACGTCGACCTTTCCGGCGTGGTGGAGACCTTTATCACCCGAGGAGGCAATGGCCGCCGACCGTAAGCTGCAGATCCCTCGAAAATGCACCATGACAGCACTGAGTGCGCGACCCTGGTCCGCGTTGGCAACGTACTTCCTGAACATGGTCTCTGGCAAGATCCGCCTGCATGATCCAGTGCACCGCCTGTTGGCAAGCAGCTTCATCAGGCTCACGGACCACGCTGCCGTGGCGTACGAAGGTGCTCGCAAGCAACTGCTCGAAATCACGCGCCGGAAGGCAGGCCAAAGACTCGCATTGGTACTCTCCGCCGTTTCCCACTTCGAGGATTGCGTATCCACACTGAGTCGCGCCAACAACTTTGCCAGTGCCCTGAACGGGGCCACGGACCACGCCTACCGACAATTCGTGATCCCGCCAGAGGACGCCGACCAATTGCGGCTGTTTCGGAACCGGATACAGCACTCTGATGAAGATATCATAAAGGGTCGAAGCGACAGCGCAATCATCTGGGTCAGAGACGATTCTATCGCACTCGCTGGCTATGTCCTGACGTTTTCCGGGTTGGCTGCATGCATCGAGGGGCTGAATGAAATGGCCCACGAGATCGCTTCCAACGGGGTTTCCTTTGACGCGCAAGCTGACAATGGAGACAAGGGATAGCACCGGTTGCATCGCTGCGGTGGCCAACGTCGGCAGTCGTGCTGTTAGTGGCTGAGAAAGATGAGAATTCCGCGGAGGCAAGGATATGAAGCTGCCGGCTCCACTTGAGGCATATCTGAACGGCTGGTTGAACTTCGTGGGAAGTATGCTCTACGTCTGCCTGTGGTCGCTCATCCTGAGCCTTCCCGTTCTCCCTTTCGCGCTGTTCCTCCGCAATCAGCTTGTCCTGGTGATAGCGGTGCTTTGGATTCCGTTTATTTCACACAAGACCGGGATGCTCGTGTTCGAGACGGACATCGACAGGGGCAAGCGTCGCGCGCGCAAGGAGTCGGAGGTCGAACTCATCCGCAAGATCATTGCTACCCGGGCCGAGCCGCCCGAACCGGGCGATGAAGGGCAGGACGCCACGTAGCCCCTCTCGCCCCACAGGATGGGTATGAGGACGGCGATGGCGATTATGGCACTCGGAGAGCCTGAGCTTCCCTACACTCCAGCGCTCGCTTGCTTGGCCCGGAGCAGCTCGGCGACACCCTCCGCCGATATGGTCTCCAGCGACGCCCCCGCCCCAAGGATGACCCGGCACGCCAGCTCGAAGTAGGCCGCCTTGTCGATGACCTCGCCCAGGCTGCGCGCCACGACGACCTGCCCGTGACAGCGCAGCATGGCCAGGTCATGCTTCAGGAGGGCGTCGGTAACCGCGTCGGCCAGTTCGCGAGAGCCCGGCAGGAGGTACGGCACCCAGGCCACCGGACCGATGTAGTAGGGGATTTCCGGGATGACGCCGAAGTCGGCGACTTGCGGCCGGCGACACGCCAGGGTCGTGGCACACGGCGACTGGAAGTGCAGCACCGCGTTGACGTCCGGGCGCTGACGAAACACGCCGGCGTGGAAACCGATTTCTTTCGACGGATCGGCCCCGTGCGAACGGGCGCCGTCCGAGATCCGGCACACGGCCACCTGATCCTCCGAGAGGTCCGCCATCGACGACCCCGTCGCCGTGATCAACATGCGGTCTTCAGCCAGTCGGCATGACAGGTTGCCGCTGCCGCGCACCACGAGTCCATGCCCTGCCACTGCCCGGGCGGCGCCGACAAACTCTCCCAGACTATCCTTCGCGGACTGCTCGTTCATTCCTCGGTATTCCTTGGCCTCGCATGGCGGCGGGAAACCGCCTTGCTGCTCGGGTTAGAAGACAGGATGGTGCCGCCCGATTGACCTGCGACGCCTCTGCCCTGGACGCACCGGGGCCTATCGTAGCACGGCCACGCCGGCCCGTCAATCAGGGGGCCTTCCGATGGCCGCACCGTTTTCTTCCCGAGAACCGCTGCGGCCTTGCCGGGGGCCAGGGCTCCCGGTATACTGGCCGGCTTGCGGGCGGACAATCGCGGTAACCCGTCGTTCCCTTTGGCCGGTGCAGGAGGCAGGCGTCATGTACGTCGCGGTGCACAGTTGGAGCTTTCGGGATCGTTTCAAGCAGGACAGCGCGTTCGACGTCTTTCAGGCCATGGACGTCGCGGCCGGGATGGGCTTCAAGGGCATGGAGATAATGACCGGCAAGGCCAACATGCCGCCGGCCGACATCGGCACGGAGACCGTCGAGGGCCTCCGGAAGGTCCTGCGCCACGCCGACAAGTGCGGCCTGCGCATCCACAGCTACGCGTCCTACAACGACTTCTCCTACGTGGCGGACGAGACCTGGCGGCTGGCCAACATCGAATACGTGAAGCAGTGGCTCCGCCTGGCGGGCGAGACCGGCGTGCCGAACATCAGGATGCTCACCGGCTACCTGGTCGAGGGAGAGGACCCGGAACGGCTGGCCGACCTCGTGCTGGAAGGCATCGCCGAGTGCATCCCCGTGGCGGAGGAGGCCGGCGTCAACATGGCGATTGAGAACCACAACTCGATCTTCATGAAGGGCGAGGAGATCGTGGGCCTGATCAAGCGGTTCGGCTCGAAGCGCCTGACCGCGTGCCCGGACCCGTCCAACGGCTTCCGCAACTTCTTCAAGCCGGACGCCACGCCGGAGGACCAGGAGGCGGTTTACAGGAACCTGGAGGTCATGGCGCCCTACGCCACCGCGTCGCACCTGAAGATCCGCGGCCTCAACCCCGACGGCTCGCCAGTCGCGTGGGACCTGAAACGCCTGGTCGGCATCTACCGGGAGGCCGGCTACGACGGGTCCATTACCTTCGAGTCCGTCGCCGAGGGCGACCTGCTGGCGCCCCTGGCGCAGGCGCGGGAAGCGGTGGAAAAGGCAATCGCCGAGGCGGACGATTAGGGGCAAGCGAAACCGATTGAGCGCCGAGAACACGGAGAACACAGAGCTAAGACAGGCTGTCGCGGACCGGTTCCCTGGCTTTACCCGCGTCCTCTCCGATCTCTGCGCTAGACTCCATTAGCTGTTCCTGGGGGAACATCCCATGAGCGAGAGAACGATCACAGGCGCCGTCGTCGGGTGCGGCTCGATCAGCAAGCTGCACCTCGGGTGCATGAAAGAGGCGGGCTACCGGATCGGCGCGGTCTGCGACGTGGACCCCGACCGGGCCGAGGCCGCGAAAGGCAACTTCGGGGACGAGGGAACGCGCGTCACCGGGGACTACGAGGACATCCTGAACGACCCGGACGTGGATGTCGTGGCCGTCCTCACCCCGCCGGTGCTCCATGCCTCGCAGACGGTGGCCGCGCTGGAGGCGGGCAAGTTCGCCTACTGCGAGAAGCCCGTGGTGCGGACGCTGGGCGGGTTCGACGCCATCTTCGCCGCCGAAGAGTCGTCCGGCAAGCGGGCCTGCTTCTCGCCGGGCCGCCTGCGCGGAAGGGAGACGCCCGCGGTCCGTCATTACGTGGACGCGGGGGACCTGGGGGACATCTACCGGGTCGAGGCCAGGCACTGGCGCGGCCGCGGCCGCCCCGGCGTGGACAAGGCGGCTCCCTGGTTCGCCGACAGCAGCAAGGCCCTCGGCGGCATCCTCGCCGACATGGGCCACTACCACATGGACCGCGCGCTTTACCTGACGGGCTGGCCGGAGATTGTAGCCGTCTCGGCAGTGGCGTTCCGGCCCTTTTCCGACGATGTGCCGCCGGGCATCACCTACGACGTGGATGAGCACGCGTTGATCCTGGCGCGCACAGCGGGCAAGCTCACCTTCACGTTCGAGTTCGCCAACATCGCGTTCTTCGACAGCTGGACCACGAGCACGCTGATGATGCTCGGCAACAAGGGTGGGATGCACCTGACCAAGGGCCGGCGCGAAGAGTTCCGCTTCCTGACCCAGAAGGGCGGCCCCGGCCGGTTCGTCGAGCACCGCATTGACTGGAAGGAGAACAAGAGGGCGGACACCGTCATCTACGAGGAGTTCGCGGCGGCAGTGCGCGGCGAAGGTGAGGTCCGCACCGCGACGAGCAGCCGGGAGGCCCTCGTCCTGCACGAGATCATGGCCATGGCGTATCTCTCCTCGCACGAGGGGCGGGAGGTCCGGCCGGACGAACTCGACCGGGGCGCGCCCATCTTCATCAAGCCGTAGCCGACGTGGCCGCCGTCCTGTATCTCGTCCCGGCCCGCTGCGGGGCGCGGGGCCGGGCCGCGCTTGTCGGGGGCGCCCCGTTTTGTTACTATACGACCTTTCGTGCCCGCGCCCTTTCTATGCCGGCAAGCCATGGGACTGATTGAGGGACTAAAGCGCAGGGCGGCCGCGATTGGCGGCACCATCGTCTACCCGGAACCCGAGGACCCGCGCATCGTCGAGGCCGCCGCGAGGGTCGCCGGGGAGGGGATAGCGAAGCCCATCCTGGTCGGCCCGCCGGCGGCCATTCCCGACCCGCTGCCCGACGGCGTCGCCGCCCATCCCATAGGGCCCTCGGGAACGCTCGATGAGTTCGTGGGCGACTACGCGCGCCGCCGCGGCCTGAAGGCCGCCGTCGCGCGCCGGCTGGTGGCGAAGCCACTCTTCTACGGCTCGATGATGGTCGCCCGGGGGCACGCCCACGGCGTCGTGGCAGGCATAAGCCACGCTACGGCCATGGTGGTGCAGGCGGCCGCGCTGACGATCGGCTACGACGAGGGCGTGAGCAGCCCGACGAGCTGCTTCATCATGGTCGTGCCGGAGTTGGGCGGGCGCGCGGACGTGCCGCTGATCTTCGCCGACTGCGCCCTGATCGTCGAGCCGACCCCCGAGGAACTGGCTTCCATCGCCGTCGTGGCCGCCGAGAGTGCGCGCCGCTTCCTGGGCGTCGTGCCGAGGGTGGCCATGCTCTCCTTCTCCACGCACGGCAGCGCGTCGCACCCGGCAGTGGATCGCGTGCGCCAGGCCGCGGAACTGGCCGCCGGCAGGCTTGGAGAAGGCTACGTGGACGGCGAGCTGCAACTGGACACGGCCCTGGTGCCGGCCGTTGCCGCGAAGAAGGTGACGCGGGAGAGCGAGGTCGCGGGCCGCGCCAACGTCCTGGTATTCCCCTCGCTGGACGCGGGGAACATCGCGTACAAGGCCGTCCGGCACCTGGCCGGCGCGCCGGCGATCGGGCCGATCCTGCTGGGCTTCGCCAAACCGGTCAGCGACCTCTCGCGCGGCGCGGACGTGAACGAGGTGGTCGCCGTGACGGCCCTGACGGTTCTGCAAAGGCGGTGAGCCCTTGAAGATCCTGGTGATCAACTGCGGCAGCTCATCTGTGAAGTGCACCCTGTTCACCATGCCCGAGAGACAGGCCCTGGCAACCGGCCTCGTCGAGAAGATCGGGGAAGGCGGCACGGCCATGACCGTCGAGGCGGGCGGCGAGTCCTCGGCCGGCCCCTGCGCGGGCGAGACCCACGCGGAGGCGCTGCGCCTGCTGCTGGACGCCATACGGGACCGGCACGTGATAGAGAGCATGGACGAACTGTCCGCCGTCGGCCACCGGGTGGTCCACGCGGGCGAGCTGACGGATTCCGTCGTTGTGGACCGGAAGATACTCGACCTCGTCCGCGAGCAGGCGATCTTCGCGCCGCTCCACAACCCGCCCAACCTGGCGGGGCTTGAGGCCGCGCTGGAGCTCCTGCCGGACAGGCCGCACGTGGCCGTCTTCGACACCGCGTTTCACGCCGGGATGCCGCCCGAGGCGTTCCTCTACGCGCTGCCGCACGAACTCTACAGGGACCACGGCGTGCGGGCCTACGGCTTCCACGGCACATCCTATCGTTACGTGACGGGCCGGGCGGCCGAGCTGCTGGGTATCCCGCAGGAGCGCCTCAACCTGATCGCACTCCACCTGGGAAACGGCTGCTCCGCCGCGGCCATAAGGAACGGCAGGTCGGTTGACACCAGCATGGGCCTGACCCCGCTCCAGGGCCTGGTCATGGGGACTCGCTCCGGCGACGTGGACCCGGGGCTTTTCTTCTTCCTCATCCAGCGGTTGGGCATCGGGGCCGACGAGGTTTACGCGATCCTCAACGAGCAGAGCGGCCTTCTCGGCCTCAGCGGCCTGAGCAAGGACGTCAGGGACGTCCTGAAAGCCGCCTCGGAAGGCAATGAGTCGGCCGAGCTGGCCCTGAGCGTCTTCGCCTACCGGGTCAAGAAGTACGTCGGCGCTTACCTCGCCGTGCTGGGCGGGGCCCACGCACTGGTCTTCACGGCCGGCATCGGCGAGAACTCCCCCGAGGTGCGCCGGCGCGCCTGCGAGGGCCTGGAGGGGCTCGGCGTTATCCTGGACGACGCGAAGAACCAGGCCGCCGTGGGCGAGGAGGCCGTCATCAGCGCGGAGGACTCGCCCGTCGCCGTCCTGGTCGTCCCGACCGACGAGGCCCTGGAGATCGCCATGGAAACATATGACCTTTTGAGAGAGGCGTCACGATGAGACTGGGCGGACCGGTCTTCGGAGAGTGGCCGGATCCGGCCGAGTGGGTGGCCGCGGTGAAGCAACACGGCTACAGTGCGTGCCCGTGCCCGCTCAGGGACGCGGCGGACGCGGACGCCGTCGAGGCGTACCGGCTGGCGGCGGGGGAGGCGGACCTGGTGATCGCCGAGGTCGGCGCCTGGAGCGATCCCCTCAGCCCGGATCAGGAGAAGCGGCAGGAGGCGCTCGATCTGTGCCGGACGCGCCTGGACCTGGCCGACCGCATCGGGGCGCGCTGCTGCGTCAACATCTCGGGCTCACGGGGCGACAGGTGGGACGGCCCGCACCCGGACAACCTGACCCGCGAGACCTTCCACCTGATCGTCGAGACCGTGCGGGGCGTCATCGACGACGTGCAGCCGACCCGCACGTACTACGCTCTGGAGACGATGCCCTGGATGTTCCCCGACTCGCCCGACAGCTACGTGGCACTCATCCGGGCAGTTGACCGGGAGCGGTTCGCCGTGCACCTGGACCCGGTCAACCTGGTCTGGAGCCCGCGGCTCTACTACAAGACCGGCGCGCTGATCCGCGAGTGCTTCGAGAAGCTCGGCCCACACATTCGGAGCTGCCACGCCAAGGACGTCGCCCTGGCCGATCACCTGACGGTCCACCTCAGCGAAGTGCGCCCGGGCCTCGGCGGGCTCGACTACGCCGCCTTCCTCCACGGTCTGGACGGGCTCGACCCGGACACGCCGCTCATGCTGGAGCATCTGCCGAATGCGGAAGAGTACCGGGCCGGGGCCGACCACATCCGCGCGGTGGCGCGGAGCGAGGGCATCGAGATACGGTAAGCGCCCCTGCTGCCGCACCCGTACCGGCGGCTGGAACCCGGCCGCGCGCGGGCGTACAATGGACGCACACGACTACTCATAGGGGGGCGACACGTGGCCACACGGGAACTCAACGGCTCCGTGGTGAAGGTCGAAGGCGGCAGGGCTGTCATCCAACTCGAACCGGACGAGTCCTGCGGCGGCGGCTTCAGTTGCGCCTGCTGTAGCCTGAGCAGAAGGGAAGGGCAGGTCATTCGCATCGAGGCGCAGGGCCTGGAGCCGGGGGAGGCCGTCCGCGTCTCCGTGCCCGGCTACGCCGGGTACGTCAGCAGCCTGGTCGTCTTCCTGCTTCCGGTGGCCTTGTTCATGGCAGGGGTGCTGGTCGGCGGCCTGTTCGAGGGGGCGGAAGGGGCACGCGGCACGGCCAGCGTCCTCGGAGGCGTGTGCGGGTTCGCCCTGGCGGTGCTGATCGCGGTGGCGGTCAACAGGCTGCTCAGGAACGCCTACCGCGTGCGCCGCGCCCCCGGGCCGGAGGCTTAGCCACAAGTAAGCTCCATCCCGCATGAAGTCTCGCCCCCCGTCAAGGGCGAAGGAGCTCTCGAAGGGATGCTGCCCCCCTCTTGCCTTGACCTCTGCGTGCGGCCTGGTATCCTGCTTCCCGTCTGGAAATGGGAGGAATGGGGATGATCAGTCGCCGCGGGTTCCTGCTGGGCGCGGCCGCGCTGGCGGGGGGAGCCGCTGCGGGCGCCGCCGCACCGGCCGAGGAAGGGGCGACGCCCCCGGCCGCCCGGCGCCGGGCGTGGAGGCCGTTCTCGAACAAGAGCCCGTTCAACACGCCGATCCCGCCGGAGGCGCCCGTCCATCCGAACTCGGCCGCGATCATCCGCAACCTCTGCGGGGACGCCGTCCCCGCGCGCACGCGGCTCTGGGTGAACATCGAGAGGTGGAGCATCCCCGTGCACAACGTGCCCGAGGAAGGCGCCGTCGTCCGGACCGTCCGCTGCGACCGCAAGGCATACTCCGGCTTCGAGGAGGTGACCCTCCCGGTCTGGCCGGGGGCCGTGCCGGACCCGCTCTCCGACGCGCACATGGTCGTCCTGGACAGGCCGAACGGCTGCGCGTGGGACTTCTGGGGGGCGCGCTGGCGCGACGGCCAGCTACAGACAAAGGCCGCCAACCGGGTTGACCTGGCCGGCGACGGGCTCGTGCCGGAGGGCGGGTGCCGGCTGGTCGGCTTTGCGCTGCTGGCGGGACTGATCCGCCCCGAGGAGATAGCTGCCGGGCGCATTGACCACGCGCTCGTCTTCGCGTACGACAACCTGGACCGGTCGCACGTCTGGCCGGCGTCCCGCCACGCGGGCCGGCGCTGCCCGCCGAACTCGATCCCCTGCGGCGGCCTGGTGCAGCTCGACCCGGAACTGGACATAGAGTCCCTCGACCTGCCCCCTGCCGGCAAGATGATCGCCCGCGCCCTGCAGGAGTACGGCATGTACATGTCAGACTACGCCGGGGGGCTGGCCATCTACGCCGAGAACCCGTTGGGACGCGCCGAGGACCCGTGGCCGAAATTGGGCCTGACCACCAGGTCGCCGGCCAACATCCCGGTCGAGAGGATGCGCGTGATCGAGCCGGGGGCGACGCGGCGGAGCTAGTCCGCCTCGGCCTTCTCCTTTTTGCTCAGCAGGCCCTGGATGATCAGCTCGACGGCCTCATCCTCCGACATGCCGCGGGCCATCAGGGTCTGGAGTTGGCGGGAATCGACGCTCCCTATGGCGGCCTCGTGGGTGACGTGCGCGCGGGGATGGCGCACGTCCACGATGGGCGTGGCGCGCGCGACGGCCTCGCCCTGGACGATCTCTTTGCAGTCCACGTGCCCGCGCGCGCCGGGCGCGGAGGCGGTCAGTTCGTTGTAAACGTCCGCCCAGGCCCGGTCGCGGACGGCGATGCGACTCAGCAGCACGCCGACGCTGTCCGGCCCGTCCAGGTGGGCCGTCTCGCGGACCTGGATGCGGTCGTCCCCGCGGCCTGACATGCGCGCGATCATCCGCATCAAGGCCCGTTCGGCGCACCAACCCTCGTAGTCTATCTCGATCTGCCCGACGCGCCCCTGCACCAGCTCGAACTCGGTCTCGAAGGAGGCCCCGGCGCCCACGTGGACCTGGGCGTGCGGCACGACCAGCACGCCGCCTTCGCTCCCGTGCACGTGCCGCTCGAAGTAGCGGTAGGCGGCGTCCTCGCCCAGGCGGATCTGCGCGTCCATCTTGTGCGTCACGTCCAGGGCGTTCGGGAAGACGCAGTGTGCCAGCACCTCGACGCGGCTGCGCGGCTCCAGCTCGACGTCCAGCAGGATGCGCTGCAATCCCTCCTCGGGCAGCACGCCGAAGCACATGTGCACGGTATTCTCGATGGCGGCGCCCTCCTCGACGACGATTCCCACGCGGACGCCGTCCTCCAGCTCCTCCGGCTCGACGCGGAGCCCGGGCACCAGGTTCGCCCCGATGACCTCATTCCCGTGGATGACCAGGTGCGCCACGTCGGACTCGGAGAAGACGGAGCTGTCCTGCCCCAGGCCTCGGTACACGTCCAGCATCATCTCGTAATCCGTGCTCACGACTCGTCGGGCCTCATGCTGGGGTCGTGGAAGGGACAGGGCAAGCACTGGTCGACGAAGTAACTGCGGATCTGCTCAGCCGGCCCCTCCTCAACGGTCCTGCCGCAGCAGACCAGGGTGGCCGTGTCCGCATGGGCCATCACGTCGGCGCTGTGGGTCACCAGCAGTACGGTCACGTCCTCGCTGCGGAGCCGGTCGAAGAGCTCGAACATGTGACGCAGCGCCTCGACGTCGATACCCGAGTCCGGCTCGTCGGCGATCACGAGCTTCGGCTTCATGACCAGTATGGACGCAAGCTCGATGCGCTTCCTCTCGCCGCCGCTCAGGCTGGTGTCCACCATGCGATCCAGGTACAGGCCCGGGTCCAGAGCCATTCGCCGGAGTGCGTCGCGCAGCGCGTCCTCATCCTTGTGTGCGGCGCCGGCCAGCAGGAAATCACGGACCTTCAGGCCCTCGAAGCGGGCCGGTTCCTGCCAGGCAAGGCTCACACCCAGGCGGGCCCTCTGGTCCACTGCGAGCCCGTTTAGGCTCTTGCCGTCCAGGAGGATGTCCCCGCCGTCGGGCGCGTAGCCGGGCAGTCCCATGATCGCATAGGCAAGCGTGGACTTGCCGGCCCCGTTCGGGCCGACGAGCGCGTGGACGGCCCGCTGCTCCACACTGAGCGAGACGCCGTGCAGTATGCGCTTGCCGCCCACGGCAAGCCGCAGATCGCGTACCTCAAGCAACGCCATGTGGTCGCCCACATCGAAGGGAAGAACGGGACATCGATGGCTTGCCAACACCTTCAGGCTAACAAATGGCCGTCACCCTTACAACGAAATCGGGTCGGGCCGAGCGGGCGCCGGGTTGGCCTGACACGCTTTTGACATGACGGCCGCACTTATGTATACTCACTTCCCGGCCAATATCGATGAAGCTATGGCGCTTTCGCGCAGTCGGCGGCGCTTCTGCGGAGTTGTTGGCCGGTGGCCTCGCCGGCAGGATGCACCCCGAACTACCCCAGGAATCCTGGCTGTTCCACGGCGGATTGCGGCTGCATTGGCGCTCACCACGAACATGTGTTCTATCGTGACGGACATCCCCGCCGTCCTGCTCTGGGGCGTTCCTATTGCCCTGGGCCTGTTCGCGGCCGTCTGCGTGATCCTGCTCTTCGTGAAACGCCGCAGCCTGGTCGGGCCACAATGGGGAGGGAGCGCCGGGGGTGCGCTCGGACGCGGCCAGTACGTCCAGCACCTCACACGCGTGCTGCGCGCCATCAGAGCGGTCAACAAGATCATCGTCACGGAGCGGGCCAAGACATCGCTCCTCGAGAAGGCCTGCCGGACGTTGACAAAGACCCGCGGCTACAAGATGGCCTGGATCGGCGAAGCGGAGGAGCAGGACAAACGCGTGCGCCCGATCGCGCAGGCCGGCATCGAGAAGGGCTACCTCGCCGAGATCGAGATCACCTGGGACACCTCGCCAACGGGTCAGGGCCCGACCGGCCGCGCAATCCGAACCGGCGAGCCGGCGGTGATGCGAGATATCGAGAGCGACCCCCAGTACGAGCCCTGGCGCGAGCAGGCGCTTCAGCGCGGCTATCGCTCGTCGGCAGCCGTCCCGCTTCGCTTCGAGGGCCGGGTCCTGGGAGTACTCAACGTCTACTCAGAGTTCCCCGCCGCCTTCGACATACAGGAGTTGGGCCTGCTCCAGGAGGTCTGCGATCACATAGCGTACGCCCTCGGGACGCTCCAACTGAAGGAGGATCTGGACGAGGCCCGGTCGCAGGCCCGAGAAGACGAACCGGGCTTCCGCGCGTTCGAGCACGCCCCGCTGGCCATACTCGTCACCGACGCCCGGGGCGTCGTCACGGCCCTGAACGGGCGCGCCCGCCAACTGCTGCCGGGCGGGGGCGAGGGCGAGCAGGCAGCCGGCCACAAGCAACTGCGAGATCTCGGGTTGCCCCCCGATGCCTTCCCGCGGAAGAACCTGCAGCGCGTATTCAAGGAGCAGACCGTGGTCCAGACGCGCTGCCAGCATGTCCTGGAAGACGGCCGCAGAACCGCCCTTGCCTGCCGCGGGGCGGCAGTGCGGGATGACAACGGCAAGCTACAGGCGACCGTCTGGACGCTGGTCGAAGTGCCGGGGACAGACGGGCAGCCTTGACCTCGATGCCGGCGACCTTCACGCTCGCTTGCGGCGCCGCAGGAAGTGCGACGCGACCCAGCCTGCGCCCGCCCCGACGAGGAACGCCGCCAGAAGCAGCACAAACAGCGGCAGCGGGGGCGCTTCCCAGAAGATCAAGTCGAATACGGTCGGCTCGGAGTTCTTGAAGATCACAACGAGCACCAGCACGACCAGGACGGTGCCGGCTATGAGCTTGAGCCGCGCCGTCCAGGCGCCCGGGCGATGTTGTTCATTGCTCATCGGTCTCTCCCTCCTCTGGCGAGCCCGCGCTTTCCTCATGGTCCGGTTCGTGCTCGCCCAGGTTGAGCATGTGTCCCATCTTGTTCTTCTTGGTGCGCAGGTAGTCCACGTTTTCCTTGCGGGCGGGGACCTCGATGGGGACGCGCTCGACGATCTGTAGCCCGTAGCCGCCGAGCGCGTGGAACTTGCGCGGGTTGTTCGACATAAGCCGCATTCTGCGCACGCCAAGGTGGCGCAGTATCTGCGCGCCGACGCCGTAGTCCCGCTTGTCCGCCGGGAAGCCGAGCCGCTCGTTGGCCTCGACCGTGTCCAGGCCGTCCTCCTGGAGGGCGTAGGCGTGCAGCTTGTTCTCCAGGCCGATCCCGCGCCCCTCCTGGCGCATGTAGAGCAGGACGCCCCGTCCCTC
>CAZQEQ010000071.1:0-18609 GCA_964592385.1 uncultured candidatus Brocadiaceae bacterium
TGTTGACGTTGATCAGGTAGAGGCCGATCTTGTTCAGCTCGGGCTCGACGTTGCGGCGGATGGCCTCCAGGAAGCTCTCACGGTCCTGGTTGATCTGCTCGATGGTCAGCGAGGCGACCGTCAGCCTGAGCTGGCCGAAGATGATCTCCCGCGCCATGTCCTCGATGTCGGTCAGGCGCAGGTGGAGCAGGCGCTCCGCCGCGTTCATCATGACCGTCGGGTCGGTCGTGATGGCCACCGTGAACGTGCTGGGCACGTTGATGCGGATGTTCTGGAAGGAGAGCGCGTTCTGGAGCGGGATGCTGATGGTCATCGGGGTGAGGCTGAGGAACGCGTTGTCCTGGATCAGCGGCCAGATCATCGCCGCGCCGCCGTGGATGCACTTGGCCGGCCGGCCCACGCCGACCTTGCCGTAAACCACCAGTATCTTGTCCGAGGGACACCTCTTATAGCGCGAGGCCAGGAAGATAATCGTGAACAGCACGACGACGACGAAAGCCACTATCGCCAGCAGCCACAGACCACCCGTCGGAGGCATCGTTACTCCTCCCCTGAATGCGCGGCGAGCGCCTCAACGACCATTATGTTGCCGCTAACGACGTTCACCACTCGTATGCGTTCGCCGGTCCTGATCTCTCCGCCGCCTTCCGTGACGGCCTCAAAGACCTTCAGGCTGCCCTGCACCGGGACCTGGATCTTGCCGGTGCCGTCGGCCGGTATCGTGAGATATACCGAACCGACCTGCCCGATCGCGTTGCCCAGGCTGAGCGTGCCGCTGGACTGGAGCCTCTTCATGAGCGAGAACAGGTAGGCGATGATGAACAGGGACACCATCCCGGCGGCGAACGCGCCGGCGACGGCCCAGTATTCGGCGGTCTCGGTCTCCAGGTGAAGCGCCAGGCCGACCAGGCCGAACATCATGAAGAAGGCCGTGATCCCCTGGAAGGAGAGCAGGCGGAAGCTGACGTCCGTGTCCCCCATCCCCTCCAGGTCGTCGATGTCGCCGACGTCCACGTCCCCCACGTCGCCGATGTCGCCCAGATCGCCTATGTCCCCGACGTCGGCCTCCGCTTCGACTTCGCCACCGCCGATGAAGAACAGCACCAGCCTGATGACGAAGAGAACGCCGCCCAGAACCGCACAGCCAGCGAATATCTTGTCGATCCAGGTCATCTTGCAGTCCTCCCCATGACGTGCCGCCGCGCCATTTCAGCAATGGTATTGTATATTGAGGCGACACCTAAGCAAGGACAAAAAGCCGCGCGGGCAGCCTCAGGCGCAGCGCGCCTGGCCCGGCCGCGGGCGGCTCAGTGAACCGCATAGAGACAGCCGTCGTCGCTGCCGACGTACACAACCCCGTCGGCCACGCAAGGGCTGGACCGTATCGGCCCGGCGGTCTTGAACTTCCACAGCTCGCGGCCGGTCGCGGCGTCGAGGGCGTAGAGATGCCCGTCGTCGCAGCCGAAGTAGACGGCGCCGCCCGCCCCGGCGGCCGAGGAACGCACCGGACCGCCGACATCGATTCTCCAGCGCCTCTTTCCGCGCAGGGCGTCGAACGCGTAGAAGTGGCCCGTCTCGTTGCCCACGTAGAGGCTGCCCCCGTAAAGCAGCGGCGCGGCGTGGCTGGTGCTCTGGTAGGTTTCGGGGTCCTTCCAGCCCGTCCCTTCGAGCCAGGTCACCCACTTCTCCTGCCCGGTCTGGAAGTCCACTGCGGATATGCACATCCCGCTGCCGTACACCACGCCGTCCTCGTAAACGGGCGTGCCGCTGACGCGGTCCGTGCGTAGTTCCCTGGGCCTGCCCGTCCGCACGTCCACCGCATTGCAGCCGGCACCCATGCCGTTGGCGTTGCCGCCGCCGTTGGCAAGCAACTGACCCTCAGCGAGGGTGAACGCGTGCAGGATGTTCGGGGCGTCAGAGATTGGATAGCGGCAGATCTTCTCGCCCGACTCGGCGTCCACGGCAACGAGCCCGGTCTTGTAGCCCCATCCGCGCATGTAGGCGAAGACACAGCCGTAGGCGACGACGGGCGAGCCGCCGACGCTCTTGCAGCCCGGCACGGTGAACTGCCAGGCCGGTTCGCCCGAGCGCGCGTCGAGCGCGTACAGCAAGCCCCTGTTGCTCCCGAAATAGACGCGTCCGTTCGCAACCGTCCCCGACGAATGGACGGGCCCGCCTGCCTTGAACTTCCACACCTCGCCGCCGGTCTCGCCGTCCAGCGCGTGGAGGTGGCCGTCGTCCGAGCCGACGTAAACGACGCCGTCCACGACGGCCGGGGAACTCTTCACCGGGCCGCCGGTCTGGAACTTCCACTTCAGCCCTCCCAACTCCGGCAGGCCCTTCGTGTCATACACGCCGGTCCGGTGCAGCCCGCCGCGGAACGTCGCGCGCGCCAGAAGGTCGGGCGGCACGCTTGTGTCCACATCGTTGAGGATGATCTCGACGGTCTCGACGCCGTCGGCGGGATGCGTCCCGGCCTCGCAGCGCAAGACCCGGAACCCGATCTCGGGGTACGCAAAGCACTGCCGGCAGCCGGGCCGCTGGTAAGCCGGCTGGAAGTAACGGGCGTACGGGCCGGTCGAGGGGTACCTGAATGAGCCGCCGCGGACGATGGACGAATGATAGGTACCCACGCTGCCCTTGGGATTGCGCAGGTCGAAGGGATCGTACTCGGACCTGCCGGCGCCCCAGCACCGCTCGAATACGTTGCCCGCCATGTCGTACAGGCCGAGGGCGTTGGGCAGTTTCTTCCCGATGGGGTGGGTCGTGCGGTCGGCGTTCTCGGCGCACCAGGCGTAGCGTTCGTCGAAGCGGTCGCCCCAGTAGTAGAGCGCGTCGGAGCCGGCCCGGCAGGCGTATTCCCACTCCGCCCGCGTGGGCAGCCGGTAGCCGTCGGCCGCCCAGTTGACGAAGACGGCCTCGCGGTCCCTGCCGCTGACACCGTTGCCCCACGGGCCGCGGAACGTCATGGCCTCCCGGTACGGCAGCGACTGGCGGTAAACCTCCCTGCGGGCCTCGTTGGCATAATAGCACGGCGTCCGCCCATCCATTTCCGACAGCGCGTTGCACCAGGCGAACATGTCGAACGCCGTGACGCGCGTAACGGGCTCGTCAGGGGAGTGGCTGTGCAGGCCCGTCTCGTGATACATGCTGCCCATGTCGCCGTCGTAGTTGAACGAATAGCCCTTCGCCTCCGCCCAGTCCCGCACGCGTTGCCACTTGTCGTAAGTCGTCTCGCAACGAGCCATCCGAAACGCCGATATGAACATCTCCGTGCCGTCGGCGCGCGGAAACGTCCCTTCGGGTATGGAGACGAGTTCCAGCAGCGGCCCGGCAGTCGGCGTCGGCTCGATCCCTTGTGTCTTCTCGCCTTTCCGGAACGTCCAGTGGGGGACGCCGGGTCCTGCCGGGACGTCGGTCGGGGGCATGGCCGCCTTCCCGCCGACGTTCCGGACCACGCGGAAGCCGATGTTGTAGTTGCCGGAGAAGGGCACGTCGCCGTATGGCGAGCCGGTCTCCGTCTCCGGATAGGACAGCCCGCCGCCCAGCACGGTGTGCGACTCATCCGCGGGGTCGTCGAAATCCTCCCCCGCATCCCACACCCATTCCCACACGTTGCCGAGCGCGTCATGGACGCCGTGCTCGTTGGGTTGCATCGTGCCGACCGGGTGCGTCGCACCTCCGCTGTTCTCCCCGGTCCATCCCGACCGCGCGTTCCCCGCGGCCGCCGCCCACTCGG
Source organism: uncultured candidatus Brocadiaceae bacterium (assembly GCA_964592385.1). Lineage (GTDB taxonomy): Bacteria > Planctomycetota > Brocadiia > SM23-32 > SM23-32 > CAZQEQ01. The sequence continues at coordinate 3,740 of CAZQEQ010000071.1, forward strand.
CTACCGTCGGCAGGCGGTATCCGTCCGCGTCCCATTTGACGTGGACCTTCGGGACATACTTGCGGTTGGTCTCGCGGTCGTACCAGCGCTCCCGCACCTTGCGGAAGGGCGTGCCGAACCCGGCGTCGGCGTAATAGACAACCTCCCTGCCCTCCAGTTCCGAGAGGGCGTTGCACCAGGCGACGGCGTCCAGCCACGTCATGTCCGTGGCCGGCTCGTTCGGCCCGTGCTCGTGGCTGCCGAGGTCCATGCTGCCCATGTCGCCGTCCCGGTCGAAGACGTATCCGGGCTCGAAGGCGTACATCGGGCTGACCGCCCAGCGCCAGACCCTCTGCCATGCGGCGTAGGGCACCTCGCACGTGCTGACGTGGAAGGCCGGCACGCGGACCGTCCGGCCCTCCGCCAGCGCAAGCTCCGTCTCGGGAATCGCCGCCATGTCCAGCAGTTCGCTCGGCCGGTCGGGCCGGTGCACGGACGCATAGACCTCGAAGGCATACTGCTTGAGCCAGGTGGAGCCGGTGGTGTAATCCGTCTTGGCGGCGTAGTAGCCGACGGCCTGCACGTCACTGAAGGAGTGCTCCTTGAACTCCGCGCGCGCCGGGTCAAAGACGATGTCGTGGGGTGGCTGTGGGTCGTACCGGGCCCAGCGCGTCTGCGTCGGGCGCAGCACGTGCGTGATGCCGGTGCCCCGGCTCTGCCCCTCGTAACAGTCGCCGGCGAAGGTGAACTCCGAGATGTAGAACTGATCGCCGTCCTGCACGGCGTAACGGCCCTCGTCCACGCTGACCCAGTAGCGGCCGATGTGCAATCCGATCACGCTCTGCGCGTCGAAGCTGACCCGGTGCGCGTCGCCGCCGTTGAGGAAATCCTCCTTCTGCCAGAGCCAGATGCCGTAACAGCGGTAGGGCTGGTTGTTGGCGGTCACCATCATGTTGATGTTGTCGCCGGGGTGGTCCACGTTCGTGCACATCTCGGTGAACGAGCTCGTCTGGCGGTTCAGGAAGAACCCCGTGAATCCCCCGTAGAAGATTGAGCTGGTCGCCTCCGTGTCCCAGTGCGGCGGCACGGGGTTGAGCGGCTGGGTCAGGCTGAACTCCCAGTAGGCGACGCAGTCGTCCTGCTGGCCGTCCTCGTCCAGGTCGAGTTTCGGGATGCCCCTCTGGTTCTGGAAGCCGCCCCTGTACATGTGCTCGTTGTAGTTCCAGGCGAAGTCGTCGCCGTAGTCCACGATGCGCGCGTGGCACGGACGCACGGGCGCATCGGCAGCCGCCGGCTTGGCTTCCCAATGCCTGTCGCCGTCACGAGCAGCCCCGGCAGCGATCCCGACCGTCGTCAGCAGATCCATCAACACGAACGTCGCGACCCACCTGCACATGGTCCTTCTCCCTGCGCGCTCAGTGAACCGCGTAGACGCACCCGTCGTCGCTGCCGACGAAGACGACCCCGTCCTCGACCCACGGCGAGGAGCGCACGAGGCCACCGGTCTTGAACGTCCAAAGCAAGTGGCCCGAGCCGGCATCCAGCGCGTAGAGGCAGCCGTCGTCGTTGCCGATGCAGACGACCCCGCCCGCCAGTGCGGGCGAGGAGAAGCAGTAGCTGCCTGCCTGGAACTCCCAACGCACCTCCCCGGTGCGCGCGTCGACGGCCTGGACCATCCCGTCCTTCCACCCGGCGTAGAGCGTGCCGTCATGCACGGCCGGAGACGAGGTGGGATTGCGGTCGGCCTTCGGCGGATCGGGCCGGAGGATGCGCCAGACGTTCTGGCCCGTCTCCTTCTTGAAGGCGTGCAGCCGCTCGCGGCCGTGATGGAAGACCAGGTCCTCCCAGACCGGCGTGGATGCATGGCAGGGAGGCGGGTGCCACGTCCAGACCGGGTACTCCGTACGGATGTCGGCCGCGAACATGTGGATGTCCGCGGCAGGGGCGAAGATCGTCTCGCCGTCCGTGCTCACGCCGACCGGCCCGCCGTTCATTCCGTAGAAGCGATAGCGCCATACCTCCTGGCCCGTCTCGACGTCCAGGCCGGACAGGCCGCCGCCGCTGTAAGTGCCGAAGCCGGCCCACACAACGCCGTAGGCCACGGCCGGTCCGCAGCGCACGGGCTCCGAGTTGCGCCTGAACTTCCACTGCATATCGCCCGTCCCGGCGTCCAGTGCGTAAAGATGGCCGTCGTCGCTGCCGATGTAGACCACGCCATCGGCGACGGCTGCCGAGCCCTGCACGGGGCCGCGCGCCCCGAAGCGCCACTTCTCCCGGCCGGTTTCGGCGTCGAGGGCGTAGACGCACCGGTCGTCGCTGCCGACGTAGACCACGTCGTCGGCTACGACCGGTGAGGAGCGGACCGGCCCTCCGGTCTCAACCTGCCACTTCGGTCCGCCGAGCGTTCGGGGGGCCCGGGTATCGTGGAAGCCCGTGCGCATCAGGTCCCCGCGGAAGACCCGGCCCGTGAGCGGATCGAAATCGCCCTGGTCGATGTCCAGAACGGTCTTCAGCGTGAACTCCTCCTGCTCGGGGTGCACGCCCGCCTCGCAACGGACGATGCGGAAGCCGTGGGTGGCCCTGTGAGCCGTGGGCAGTTCCTTATAGTGACGGTAGGCCGGCTGGGGCTCAGTCGCGAAGCTCCCGCCGCGCATGGGCCTGCCGAACAGGTCCCACCCGGCGCCCCCCTTGGGGTTGTGCGCCCGGTAATAGTCGTAGAACGCCCAGTCCCAGACGCGCTCCATCACGTTGCCGTCCATGTCGTAGAGGCCGTAGGGGTTGGGCTTGAGCAGGCCGACGGGATGGGTGTGGTCGTCGGAGTTCTCCGCGAGCCGCCCGTAGTCGGCCGCCTGCTCGGGGCCGCCGTGGAGGCGGCCGGCGTCGTCCACCGTCTGCCAGTGATGCCGCGCCTCGGGGTGCCCGAGTCCGCCGCGGTAGGCGTACTCCCACTCGGCCTCGGTGGGGAGCCGGTAGCCGTCTGCGTGCCAGCGGACGTATATGGGCTGCTCGCGCAGCTCGGCCGGCGCGTAGGCGTACGTCCCCTGCCACATCCGCACGCGCCAGGGCCACGCCCGGCGGCAGACCTCCGTCCTTTCCTCGTCCGTGTAGTAGCACGGCGTCCGGCCCGTCATCTCGCTCAGGGCGTTGCACCAGAGGACGGCGTCGCGCCAGATGATGTCCGTCACGGGCTCGAGCGGCCCGTGGCCGAACTCGCGCGTCCGATGGTCCATGCTGCCCATGTCGCCGTCGGTGTCGAAGGAGTAGCCGTCGCTGACAGCCCACTGGTAGACGGCGTTCCAGTCGGCGTAGGCGATCTCCGTGGCGCTCATGGAGAAGGGCGAGAGCGTGACTGCGGCATTGTCCTCCCGACGCGTGAAGCCGCCCTCCGGTATCTCGACCATGCGGAGGCCGGCCGGCATGCGCGGCCGCGCCTCTCCCTGGGGCGGGATACGTTGCCCCCTCCGTATCGTCCAGGCCGGCACGGGACCCGAATCGTCAAGGCCGGGCTCCGTGGGCGCGACCAATACGGCCGGCGCCTTCCTCAAACCCCCGGGCACGCGCACCACGCGCAGCCCGATGTTGTAGCCGCCGTCGTAGGGCGTCTCCCCGTATGGCAGCGCCGCCACCGCGGCAACGTTCTCGGGATAGCGGAAGCCCCCGCCCAGGACGATGTGCGTGTCCTGCCCGGCCGGGTCGAACGAATCGCCGCCGGCGTCCCAGCAGAACTCCCACACGTTCCCCAGCATGTCGTGGAGGCCGTGCTCGTTGGGGGCCATCGTACCCACCGGGTGCGTCGTCCCCTCGCTGTTCTCACCGACCCAGCCCCGTTCGGCTCCTCCGACAGCCGACTCCCACTCGGGCCGCGTGGGAAACCGGTACCCGTCCACGTCCCAGCGGACGTACACGGCAGGCGTGCGGCCGAACTGCGCCGGGTCGTCCCGCTCCTTGACGACGCGGAGCACCTGCCGGCGGTCGGCGTCGGCGTAGTAGCAGGGCGTCCGCCCTTCCAGCTCCGAGAAGGCGTTGCACCAGGCCACCGCGTCGAGCCACGTCATGTCCGTGGCCGGCTCGTTCGGCCCGTGGTCAAGGGAGCCCATCTTCATGCTGCCCATGTCGCCGTCGCGGTCGAAGACGTATCCCGGCGCCAGGTCGAAGCAGTACTGGTTGCTGACGGCCCACTTCCAGACGCGCTGCCACAGGGCATAGGGGACCTCGGTGGTGCTGAAGTGGAAGGGCGCGACCCCGGCCGCCTCGTCGCCGGGGACGCTCACCATCCGCAGGTGGAAGCTGGGGACGTCCGGGCGATGGACGTTAGCGTACGCCTCGAAGGCGTGCCACTTCAGGCCCACGCCGCCGCGCTCGAGCGTGTCCCGGGCGATGTAGAACCCCACGGCAGTGACGTCCGTGAACTCGTGCGGGGCGAAGCGCGCCTCCTTCGCGTCAAACACGATGTGATAGGGGGGATTGGGCGTGTACTGCGCCCACTCGGTCTCGTTCGGGTGCAGCACGTGCGACGTGTGGGTCCCGAGGAAGGTCTGCTTCGAGACATAGAACCGCTCGCCGTCCCGCACCGCCCATCGGGCGCCGTCGTAGCCCTCGCAGTAGCGCGAGAAGTGCGGCACGATCATGCTCCGCTCGTCGAAGCTGACGCGGAACCGGTCGCCGCCGTTCAGGAAGTCCTCCTTCACCCAGAACCAGAAGCCGTAGGCGCGCATGGCCTGGCCCGGCCCCTTGGCGGCGCCCATCAGGTTGAAGTCGTCCCGGTGCTCGTGCTCGGCGTTGATCCCGCCTTCGGAGATGCGCCCGTGGAGGTTCGCGAAAAACTCCGTCATGCCGCCGTAGAAGACGGCGCTGGTCGCCTCCACGTCGTAGGTCGGCCAGCGGGGGTTGATCGGGTCGGTCAGGCTGAAGGCGACGAAGGCCACGGAGTCGTCGTCCTTGTCGCCGTCGCCGTCCACGTCCATCTCGCCCGTGAGCACCGTCTGCCAGTTGCCGCCGCCGCGGTACCAGCCCGTGCCGACATCGGCGCCGTAATCCACGATGCGCACGCGCAGGGGCTTGACGGGGATGCCTTCCGGCGCGGGTCCCGGCGCCCAGGCCGGGGGGGCGTCCTCCTGCACGGCGGAGACCGGCGCCGCACAGCCAGCAAACGCGACGGCGACAGCAGCCATCATCATCCGTCCGACGCAGCGCATTGCAGCCCTCTCCTTTCAGTCCCGGTCCGCCCCTGCGAGGCAGCGAGTGGTTCGGCTCTACCCCTTGAGAGGGGTCGAGCATAGCCCGCGCGCTCAATCAAGTCAAACCGCCGGACCTTCCGCCTGCCGGCAGGAGCCGGCGGCCAACCGGCTGGACCTTATTGCGTTCACAACCCGAAAGGCCCTGGGTTTTCCTGCATGTCGGAGCTACAATCTGCCAGGGACTGACTCTGAGAGCGAATGTCAGAGAGTGAGGAGCCGTGATGTCGGTGAATCGGGATGCACGGAAGGCCCTGTTGTTCGCGCTGGCGCTGGCGTGCGGCTGGGCGCAGGCACTGGCCGCGGAGCCGCGCGTCGTCGTCTGGGACCCCGGGCGCAGCACCCGGACGGACCGGTTCGAGATCGACGCCGCTTACCTGGACCGGGCCGCCGAATGGCTCGGGGACGCAGGCGTCGCCGTTGACCGCCTCACGGCGGGGCAGATCGCCGACGGGGCCGCCTTCTCCGCCGGCCGCTGCGACGCGCTGATGTTCGAGGGCTCAGCGATTCCCGCGATCTGCATCGAGCCGATCAAGTCGTTCCTCGACGCGGGGGGCGTGCTCGTGGCCCTCTGCGCGCCGGGGCCGTCCGCAAGCGTGGCCCCGCCGGTCTCGGCCGGCGGCCCTGTGGTCTCCCTCGCGCCCGCGCCTTTCGAGGTAACGATTGCGCAGGATGCCTCCGGCGACTGGCGACTGGAGCCGGAGGCCCCCAGGTTCGCCTGGCAGACCACGGCCATCCACGAGTCCCTGGGCATGCAGTTCAACTGGCAGGTGGACATGGTCTATTCGGCGGCGCGGCACACGCCGACGGACCTCCTGCTGCGCTACATCCCGGAGGCGCCGGAAGTCCACAGGAACCTGCTGGCGCGGTGGCTCGTGCCGACGGCGGGCAGGTTCTACCCGCTGGTCCGCAGCCGGCAGGCCACCGGCACCGACTACACGCCGCAGCTCTTCGTGGTCGAGCACGGCCCGCGCCGCGCGATCATCTCCTCCAGCCGGCTGTGGACCTCGCGGGACAACCCCAGGCTCTGGCCGTTCGGCCCGCAGACCGTCGTGGCGATGGCGCGGCTGGCGCGGGACCTGCGGGACTGCGCGGTGGACCTGCACGACTACCCGGCCGTCTCGCCCACCGAGGAGGCCGGGCTCGGAGAGCCCCTGAAATGGCGCCTGCCGGTGGGGCAGGTGGAGCCGGAGGGGGCGGAGCCCCTGGCCCGCTGGGGGCGCTTCGACGGCTCGCGCCTGGAGTTCGCTCCGGCCCTCGAGGCGGGGAAGACGCGGGCTCTGCCCGCCGGGGCAGAATCCGGGCAAGTCCCCGGCGCCATCGAGCCGGGCGCGGCGCTGGAGGTGGCGCTGCCGGCCCTCGGCGCCGGGCCGTGCTACCTGCGCGTGCGCGGCGCCTACATGGAAGACGGGGCGGGCCTGTCCCTTGCCATGGGCGGCGTAATTCTCTGGAACGAGATGTTCGTGAACCCCCTCTCGCACAGTACCGTGACGACCGAGTCCAGGTACGCGGGTTGCCCGGTGGAGTTCACGCGGATCGTTTACGTGCCGCCGCCCGCGAGGGCCGCTGTGGGCCTGACGCTGCGCGCGAGCGGCACGGCGCCGGTCTACTTCGACGCGCTCCAGATCGAACGCCGCACGCGCCCGGCGCGCGCCGTGGGCTTCGGGCTGCACACGGGCGTGACCCTGGCCTTCAACGGCCCGACGGCGCTGACGCCGGACATCTGCCGGGACTGGACCTGGCTGCGATGCAGCTCGCGTCCGTGGTGGATCGGCCCGCCGGACGACCCGGATCAATGGGCCAGGTACGACGCCCACATGGAGCGCTACCTCGCCATGAGCGACCACTGCCAGATGATCCTGGAGGGCACGCCGGAATGGGCTGCCATCAGCCCGGAGCGCTACGCCGAGGGCGGAGACCGCAAGCACATGACGCCGCCCGACACCGACGGCTACCGCGCCATCGTCGAGCGGATCGTCTCGAAGTACGCCGACCGCGTCGAAGACTGGGAGATATGGAACGAGGCGAACTACCCTTACGGAAGCTTCTGGAGGGGCACGCTGCAGGAATTCGCCGACCTGGCCAAGGCGATGATTCCCATCGTTCGCGCGCACGACCCGACGGCGCGGGTGATCCTGGGGGGGATGGCCGGCACGACGTGGAGATGGACCGACCCGTTCGTGACGACGATGGTGGAGAACGGCATTGTGGACCAGGTGGACCTGTTCGGCTTCCACTGCTACGCCCCGCTCGGCCTGTGGGACATCGGCTACGGGCAGGTGGAGGGGCATCTGATGTCCCTCGGCTACGGCACGGAGATCTACACCAACGAGCAGGGACCCACCTGGCGCGGGCGGGGCATGACACCGCAGGCGCAGGAGCGGGAGACGAACACCGGCATGGCCCGCCTGACGGCCTGCGGCGTGGCGAAGGTGACGAACTTCCACGCCGGGGGTGACGCGCACGAGTACGGCATCATTGACGAGAAAGGCCAGCCCCGGCCCGCCTACGCGGTCTTTGCCGACTACCTTCAGCTCGCGGGCGAAGGCGCCCGGAGGCTGGACGTCTCGATGACCTCGCCGGACGCTTCGCCCCTGCAAGGCGTCTACGTGGCCGCCAGCGAGCGCGACAGCGGCAAGGTCGTCCTCGTGGTCAACCCGGCCGAGGTCAGCGCGCTTCGGGCGCCGGACGACCCGGGCGACGAGTTCGACCGGGCCTGGGGGCCGGGATGGCACGCCTTCTGGGGCAAGCCCGAATGGGCCGACGGGAAGGTGACCCTGACCGTCGACGCGGGGCGCACCCACTGCGGCTTCTACCGGAAGCTCTGGTTCGACCCGCGCAAGTTCCCGACGGTCGAGACGGCCGCGACGAATTGCCAGGGACGATGGACGCTGGAGTTCAAGTTCGCCGACGGCCAGGCCGTCCAGGTCGCCTCGAGCGAGGGTCCGGGCGAGGCGCGCGCGGCGTTCGCCGACACGATGAGTGACCTCGCGCCGCAGGAGGCGGAGATGAATTTCCGCGTGTTCGGGGGCGGCGGCAGCCGGGCCACGTTCGACTACGTGCGGTTCGAGCGGGCGGCAGTTCCGCCGCCGGCGCCGGTGCCCGTGCGGCTCCGCCTGCTCCTGACGCGGGCGGGACGGTACGCCGTCTCGGCGGCCGGGGGCGGGGACGCCCGCCGGCAGGAGTTGACGGCGCAACCCGATGGCGACCGTGCCTGGGGAGAACTGGACCTTGACGTCACGGGCCGGACCGTCGTGACGCTCATGCCCGTGCCGTAGGGACGGCGGCGAACCGGTAACGCAAGGGGGAGGTGCAAGGCGAAATGGCTGGAAACCGAAGCCGTAGGAGCAGTTGGCGAGGGGCTGCGACGGCCCTGGCGGCGGCTTTGCTCTGCGCTGCGCCGGCCGCTCGCACATGCCTGGCCGGGCCGGAACCGGTCCTTGCCGTCAGCGACGGCGCCGTCGAAACCTTCGCCAGAATGGAGTTCCGGATCGGTCTGGAGAAGGAGTACGCCAACCCGTTCGACGCCGCAGAAGTCGCGCTGGACGTCGAGATCCAGACGCCCGGCGGCCGGCGGCTGGCAGTCCCGGCGTTCTACTGCCAGGACTACGAGTGGCGCGCCCTGGGCGAGGGCGAGAGGAAGAGCGACTGGTACTACCCCCTGGGGCTGCCGGGCTGGAGGGCGCGGTTCGCGCCGACCGAGGCCGGCAGGCACACGTGCGTGGCGCTGCTCAAGGACGCGGACGGGACGGCGCGCTCGAACGCAGTCGCCTTCGAGTGCATCGCCTCGCAGGGCAGGGGCTTCCTGCGCGTCTCGGCGAAGGACCCGCGTTTTATGGAGTTCGACGACGGCACGCCCTTCTTCGCCATCGGGCAGAACGTGGCCTTCATGGGCGTCAGCCAGCACGTGCGGATCAACCGGGTGGGGGAGGTTTTCGGGAAACTCGCGCGCAACGGCGCCAATTACGTGCGCATCTGGACGGGCTGCGACGACTGGGCCATGGGCCTGGAGGCGCGCAAGAGCGCCTGGGCGAGGACGTGGAGCTGGAAGCCGCCGTTTGCCCCGATACCCGGCGCCGAGGGGGACGCGGGGTTGCAGTGCGTCAAGATATCCGGACAGGGCGCCAGCGTCAGGTGCTCGCCCTCCCATCCGACGGCCCTGCGCCCGGGCGCGCGCTACGTCCTGAGCGGAGCCGTCATGGGGGAGGGGCGGCCGGGGCTCCAGGTCAAGATCAACTCCGCCGACCTCACCGGGGCCGTGGGCGAGACGCCCGCCGGCCGGTGGCGAGACTTCAGGGGCGAGTTCACGACCGGGGAAGGCGAGCTCTGGCTGAGCGGGCCGACCTTCCGGCTGGCCGGCGCCGGCACTGTGTGGCTGAAGGACCTCTCGCTGAAAGAAGCCGGCGGAGAGGTCGAGTTGCTCTGGGAGGCCGACCCGAACCGCCCCGTCCTGGGCGACTACAACCTCGTGGACTGTTTCATGCTGGACAAGGTGGTCGAGGCCGCCGAGGAGCACGGCATCTACTTGCAGCTCTGCCTCCTGACGCGGGACCTCTACATGAACAAGCTCGGGGACGCGAGCAGCGCGGCGTATGAGACGGCCATCCGGCACGCCAGGAACCTGCTGCGCTACGCGGTGGGGCGCTGGGGCTGCTCGACCAACGTCGCCTGCTGGGAGTACTTCAACGAGATGAACCCGGGCCTGCCAACGGGGAGGTTCTATTCGGAGACGGGCCAATACCTGGAGCAGATAGACCCCTACGGCCACCTGCGGGCGACCAGCGCCTGGGGCGACAGCCCGAATGACTGGCGCCACCCCGAACTGGACCTGCCGCAGATGCACTGGTACCTGCGGCCGGACAAGGAGGGCAACTGGAAAGACGAAGTCGAGGCCATACTGGCGAAGGCCACGTTGCTGCGGAAGACGGTGCCCGACAGCAAGCCCGCCATGTTCGGGGAGTGCGGGCTCGCCACGCAGAGGTGGGGCCAGGCCGACGAGATGAAGCAGGACGAAGAGCTCGTCCACTTCCACAACATGCTCTGGGCCAGCGCGCTGTCGGGCATATCGAGCACGGGCATGTTCTGGTGGTGGGAGGAGCTGGACAAGCGGGACGCCTACGGCCATTACCGCCCGCTGGCGTTGTTCCTGGCGGACGTCCCCTTCACCACGGCCGGGCTCGCACCCACCTCGGCCGCCGCGTCGGATGAGCGGGTGCGCGTGGTCGGCCTTCAGGGAAAGGACTGCGCCTGCATCTGGCTGCTCAACCGTCAGGCGACGTGGTTCAAATCAGTAGTGGGCGGGGCGGCGCCGGAGCGGCTCGACGGCGTCGAGCTTCGGCTGAGCGGCCTGGCCGACGGCGCCTACCGCGTCCAGTGGTGGGACACGTGGCGCGCGGCGACGCTCAAGCAGGAGACCGCGAGGGCGTCGGGGGGCGAGCTGCACCTCACGGTCCCGCCCTTCGCCCGCGACGTGGCCTGCAAGATAATGAAGTGACTGGCCGGTCCGCCCTCCGCCCCGAGGCTTTCCGGTATCATGGGCGGGTGGGAGGACAAGGGACCGGGAAGAGGAGGGATCGCGTGTCAGACAGGCGTTATATGGCTGTAAGGGTCGGCATTGCTCTGGTGTACCTGGCCCTCGCGCAGGCGGCCACGGCGGACTGGACGAACTGCCGCGGCGACGCCGACCGGACGGGCGTCTCGGCGGAGCAGCTCCGGCTGCCCCTCGGCCTCGCATGGGCCTACCAGGCGGACCATCCGCCTTCCCCCGCGTTCAGGGGCGGCACGCGCGAGCCCACGATGACGGAGTCGATCACCTTCGACTACGCCTTCCACACGGTGATCGCGGACGGCCGCCTCTACTTCGGTTCCTCGACCGAGGAGGCCGTCTTCTGCCTGGACGCCGCCACGGGGGAGACGCAATGGGTGCGCCACGTGGACGGCGCCGTCCGCGTCGCCCCGACCCTGTGGCGGGGCAAGGTGTACTTCGGGTCCGACGACGGCCGTGCCTACTGCCTGGACGGGGCGACGGGCGAGACCGTCTGGACGTTCCGCGCGGCCCCGGGCGCCAGGCGCTGCATCGGCAACGAGCGCATCGTCTCCGCGTGGCCGGTGCGGACCGGCGTGACCGTGGTCGAGGGAACGGCCTACTTCGCCGCCGGGCTATTGCCACCGCTGGGCGTCCATCTCTACGCCGCCGACGCCGAGACGGGCGAGACCCTCTGGCACCGGGAAATACCCTACGCGCCCCACGGCCAGATACTGGTCGAGGACGATGTGCTGTTCGTGCCGACCGGCCGGACATCGCCGGCGGAGTTCAGGCGCGCCGACGGGGAGCCGCTGGTCAGCAACCCGCCCATGCGCCGCGCCGGCGGCTCGGACTTCATCGGCAAGATGCACGACATGCTCGTCTTCGGACCGAGCGAGCTGGGCATCCTGAACGTCCGCGTCTCCAGGGACCCCATGCCCATGCGGGAGCGGGACCGTGCAATGGGCATCGCGGGCAGCGTCACCAGCCTGCGCGGGCGCGCCATGCTCGCGGGGGACCTGATCTACCTCCTGCGGGACGACGAGATACTCGCGTTCGACGAGGCCGCCTTCCGCGCCGCCGCGACCGAGAGTTGCGGGCACGCAGCCGAGCGCGCCGCCTCCTGGCACACCCGCTACCTCCACGCCCAGACGCACATCGTCGGCAAGGAGGACGTGGTCCTGTTCAGGGAGTTGAGGAAGGGCGCGGCCTGGTCGGCGCCGGGCCCGAGCGGTGCATGTTCAATGATCATCGCCGGGCGCGCGCTCCTGGCAGGCGGCGACGCTAGGGTCGTCGCCCTCGACGCCGCCACGGGCAGGGAGCTCTGGTCCACCCCGGTGCAGGGCCGGGCGTACGGCCTGGCGGTCAGCGACGGCTCGCTGTTCGTCAGCACGGACCGCGGCATAATCTACTGCTTCAGGCCAGCCCCGACCGGCCGCGTCCGGGAGCGCGTCCCGTCCTTCGAGGACCCGTATCAGCCCGATGCGGCCTGCGTCGAGGCGGCCCAGACGGCACTCGAGCACGCCGACACGCACAGGGGATACTGCCTCATCCTGGGCATCGGCGACGGCGCGCTCGCCCGCGAGATCGCACGGCGCTCGGAGTTCTTCATCGTCGCGCTGGACAGGGACCCGGCGCAGGTCCGCGCGGCACGGGACAGGCTGACCCGGGCCGGGCTCTACGGCAGCCGGGTCGTGGTCTATCACTGCGCCGAAGACGAGCCGCCCTACGCGGACTATTTCGCGAACCTCCTCGTGTCGGAGGAATGCCTGGAGACGGGGCGCGTGCCCTACGCGCCGGCCGCCGCGCTGCGGATGCTCCAGCCCTGCGGCGGCGCCGTCGTGCTGGGCGGCCACCCGGGCCCTGTGGACGTGGGCCGCTGGCAGGCCAACGGCATGTCCGGATGGCAGTCCGAGCAGGGGGCCTGCGGCATCGTCTGGAAGTCGGCCCGCCGCGGGGCGCTTCCGGGCGCCGGGCAATGGACGCACATCTACGCCGACCCCGGCAACACCGGGTGCAGCGGCGACCGCCTGGTCAACCCCGATCTCTGCCTCCAGTGGTTCGGCCCGCCCGGCGCCGACGACGTGGTGGACCGCCACGCCATCGCCATGCCGCCGCTGTTCGACGACGGCAAGCTCTTCATCGCCGGGCTCCACAACACGCTGCGGGCCGTGGACGCCTACAACGGCACCACGCTGTGGAAGATTGACGTGCCCGACTCGGTGCGAATGCTCATCACCCACAACGCCGGCTTCGTCTGCGTGGGCGGCGGCCATGCCTTCGTCGCGTCCGGCAATTCCTGCTGGATGGTGGACGCGGACACGGGCCAGAAGCAGCACGCCTTCGTCGGCGCCGACCCGTCGAGCGACTGGGGCTACGTGGCCACCGCTGGCGACCATCTCCTGGGCGCCAACCAGCGGCCGGCCGCGTCGAAGCTGGCCGCCCAGGGCCTGAAGGGCCTCGTCAACGCAAGCGAGAACGTGAGCAGGCCCATAGCCGGGCAGAACGTGTTCGCGTTCGACTACCGCACCCGCCGGAGCGAGTGGACCTACCGGGGCGGCACGATCCTGAACCCGACCATCGCCGTCGGCGCGGACACGGTCTTCCTCGCCGAGAGCGTGAACCCCGCCGCCCTCGACGAGGCGAGCGGCACGGCCGACATGGGCGAGTTCTTCGCCTCCGGCGCCGCGATCGTCGCCCTGGACCTGGGGAGCGGCCGGGAGCGGTGGCGTAAGCCGCTGCTGCCGAAGACCGACGAGGCGCAGTGGCTGATGTACCTGAGCTTCTCGGATAACGTCCTGCTCTCGACCCGCACTTACTGGCTCGACGATCACCTGACCTACGAGCTGAACGCCATGTCCGCCCGCACAGGCGAGGACCTCTGGGTGGACACGGTCCAGTCCCCGAACGTCGGCCCGTACGCCCCCCTGATAAACGGCAAGAACGCCGCAGCCGCCCACCCGGACATCGCGGAGGGCAGGGCGTACTGGCTCGCCCACACCTTCGGCACCCTCTACTGCCACGACCTGCTCACGGGGGCCGCCGACCACCACGCGGACTTTGGCACGGGCTGGCAGAACAAGGGCTGCGCCTCGCCCTCGGCGTCGTCCTCGTACCTGTTCTACCGCTCAACCTCGTCCTACGCGTACGAGATCGCGTCGCGCAGAAAGATCGACATGACGCGCGTCGTCCGTCCCGGCTGCTGGATGAGCATCATCCCGGCGGGCGGGCTGGTGCTGATGCCGGAGGCGTCGTCGGGCTGCACGTGCGGCTTCGCGCTCCAGACCTCGCTGGCCCTGGCGCCCCGGGGCAAGGGCTGAGGCGGGCGTCTCACAGGCGGAATGTCCGCGCGGACATGCCAAACGAGCCCGATTCCGCCAGAAGCCTTCTCGTTATGTCAAAGAGCAGTTTTGTTTTGTCAGGAAAAAATTTGCGGCGGACAAAACGGACACTCCGCGCGCGCGACGAACGGAAAAACCACGACGACCACCACGACCACGACGAACTACCACGAAGGGTTGCCGTTCCTCCAGCCTCCAGTCTCCAGTCTGTCTTCCCCCCGTTGCCGTCACTTCATACTTCTGCCCCGCCGTACGGCGGGCAAGCTTCTGCCTTCTTCTTTGGGCCTTGAGCCTTGGTCCTTGATACTTCCGGCGCGGAACGATTGTACTCGTTCCGCGCCGGCGATGTGTCCGTCCTGTCCCCTACTGACCGATGAATCCCTTTACCCTCCCCCTTTTCCCCCTCCCGCGGGGAGGGGGGAGCATGTTTTCCCTCTCCCTTTGGGAGAGGGTCAGGGTGAGCGGATTCGTCACGGTGAAAAGGGCCGTCGTCAGCCGGCCGACCGTTCCAGGTTGAGCGCGAGGAGCTTCTCCAGCACCTCCTCGTCGCTCATGCCAGCCGTCCAGGCGTCGTCGCCGGTCGCGCGCCGGTATGCGGCGGCGACGGCCTCATCGAGCCGGGCGTGGGCGTTACCGAGCCAGGTCGGCATCGCGTTGTACAGGTTGGTGAGCGTGCGTTTCTTGAGTTCGGAGGGCATGACGCCGTTGTCCACGGTGCGGGGGTAGCGGACGGTGCCGATGCCGCGCTCATCGGGCTCGTGGACGTATCGGGCCCAGGGCCCGTCGAGGGAG
>CAZQEQ010000072.1:0-18293 GCA_964592385.1 uncultured candidatus Brocadiaceae bacterium
CTTCGCAGGATCATCATCCGCCCTTGAAAACACCATTTCTTCAACGGGCTGCTAGCCTGTCAAGATACCTGTCCAGCAATTCCAGTGCACGCCTCGCATGTTCCGCCTTACAGGCATGTACCGCAGCGCAGTAGAGATAATAGTCCGCCCATGAGTACCCGCTCCGTGAAGCATCGTCGAGCTTGGAAAGGACATCATCGACCTCACCCTCATTGTCAACACTCGGTGACAGCATGGCACGCGTGAACTGCCCAACCGTCGAACATGGAAGCGGCTGTTGGGCAACCTGCTCTCCCCCGGTCGGGCCACACGTGCCCACGGCCTCTTGCAAGGCTATGAGTAACCCAACGATCACCAGGAAACCCATGACTGCAGGGGCTCCCCTTACACGGCAGGAGAGAACCGTCTTCATTGGAGTTCCCCCATGTACAATCTGAATGCCCGTTCGTCGGACGTGAAGAAGGACTTCCCGTCCCAAGCCAAGTCCTCGACCATTGAGCCTGGCGCGCCAAATTCAGAGAGGGTCGCCTCTGTGCTGGAACCGGTCTCAAGAAGCAGGCTGAGGTCCATCTTGTTGATGATATCGGTCCCGAGTCTATTCTCCGATTCATAGAGGTACGTGCCGTCCCATTCTAGCCCTTGCGAGAACCCCCCGTTCTGGTAACTGAACAACACAAAAGGCATCATCTCGCCAGCTCCGGCAGCGCGTTCGTGGTCAACGATATAGGTCATCCTTGTTCGTCTGAAATCGGAAACAGCCAAGACCATCCGTCCCTCGTATGTAAGAAAGCAACACGCGCTGGTACCCTCAAGTCCAGTTGAGAAGCTACGCAGTACAACAGCCTGGCCCGTAAGAAAGGACTCTTCTATATCGATCTCATAGCACTGATTGGCGCTGTAGTCCACGGCCCAAACGTTGTGACCATCGAACGCCATTCCGCTTGTGTGAACAGCCTCAGGAGGCATATCGAAGGTGCCAACGACTTCCATCGATGGCACCTCGATTCGATAGACTCTGGAGCGCGCATTGTGCCAGCTATTTGCAAAGACGAGATGGCCATTGACATATGTGATTCCCTGCGGGGTGTACCCGTTCTCTGCAAGGGGCGTGGGACCCAGGTCGTCCCATTCGACAGCAACTCGCCTTCCCGGGGGCTGGTGGCGGAGAAGCAACGTGAGCCCAGTTCTTCTGTCAGTAATAACCCACGCCAAGACAAGGAGTGTTACTGCAGCGAACACCCACAACATGACCTTGGCGCCTTTCAGCGAGAACGGAAGATGCCCCGTACGACTCACGCGTTCGTGCCGGCCGGACAGCCCGATGAATCGGCCTTTCTCCGGTCGCTGGTCTCTCCGCTCTTCACTCACGAGACCCTCGCTCTGCTTGCTTGCCGAGCGGCAGACCGGCAGGTAGAAGCGGCCAGAAGATGCTCACAGTACGGCATCGGGGGAAGAGCCCCACCCACCTGACACCGCCCATCGTCACCTTGCCGCTCTTACACAAGACGTCACACGCACCACTCGCGAATGCGAACATAGTAGCAGTGAGGCGAGTTGCGCGCAACAGCCAGTCAAGGGTCATGGACCTTGTTGCTCCATGCGCGGGAGGCCCTCAGGCCCGCGTGAGCGGTCACAGATCGACCGGCTGCCGCTCCTGCACCGACCGTTCCATGGCCAGGATCACGCGGGTGGCCTGCCGGCCGTCCTCGAAACCGACCATCGGCGGGCGCCCCTCCAGCAGGCAGTCGATGAAGTGGCGGATGCTCTCGGCGGCGAAGCCTACCGGCCTGCCGTGCACGGTCGGGTGGATGAACGTGTCCGGGCACTCGGCGCCGTCCGCCGTCAGGCGCAGCAGCCGGTGCGGGCTGCCGTCGAAGTGGAAAGCGCCCTCCCGGCCGACGACCTCGAGCTTGAAGTCCACCAGGCTCGGGCTGGAGGCCGGCAGTATCCAGCAGTTCTCCAGCACGGCCCTGGCCCCGCCCCGGAACTCGAGTATCGAGAGGTAGTAGTCCGGCGTGTCCAGGCCGCGCGCCTTCAGGACGGACCGGTCGCTGACGGTGTAGACGCGCGCGGGCTCGTCGTCGAGCAGCCACCGCAGCGTGTCGATGCAGTGCGAGCCGAGGAACCAGTTGACGGTCGAGCGCCCGGCCCAGGGGAGCATCTTCGTGGGGACGAAGATGGTGTCTGAGAGCCGGTAGTAGATCATCCGGACGTCGCCGATCCCGCCCGCTTCTATCTCCTCATGGATGCGCGCGACGCCGGGGTTCCAGCGGTTGTGGAAGTCCACCATGAACGGCACCGGGTTCGCGCCGAGCGCCTGGCCGATCCTGTCGCACTCCTCCAGCGTCGTGGCGAGGGGCTTCTCCACGAGGAGCGCCTTGCCCGCCTCGACGGCGGCGACGACGACGTCGCCGTGCGTGACGTCGGGCGTGACCACCGAGACCGCGTCGAGGTCGGGCAGTGCGAGCATCTCGCGATAGTCGCGGTGGAGGGACGCCACGCCGCAGCGCTCCCCGGCGGCGCGGAGCCTCGCCTCATCCAGGTCGCACAGGGCGACCAGTTCGACGGCGGGGTGGTCGCGGTAGGTGTCCAGGTGCGTCCGCCCCCACGTGCCCAGGCCGATGACGCCGACCCTGACCCTATCCATCCTCCGCCTCCCCGGGCGCGGCATTTCGCTCGACGCCGGCTGCCTTGGCGCTCGTTACCGTCTCCAACAGGGTTGGCCCGTCCGCCACGTACGTGGTCACCGTCACCCGCGTCCTGGGCGAGCGGACCTCCCCACGGTCCTCCAGGTCAAGGCGGTAGTCGGAAAGCGCCCGTTCGACATCCCCGGCCAGGGACGAGGCGGCGTCGGGCCCGCCTTTCGGGACGATGATGAGGAACTCGTCGCCCGCGAGCCGCCCGACGGGTTTGCCCCGGGGCACGAGCCGACGCAGCAGGTCAGCGACTTCCCGAAGCATCGTGTCGCCCGCAGCGCGGCCGAACTCATGGTTCACGCGTTTGAGTTCGAGCAACTCGACGTCGACGAGCAGGATGGCCTCGCTCGACCCACGAGCCAGTTCTCTGAGGACGTTCACCAGGCCCCGATAGTTCAGAAGGCGGGTGAGCAGGTCCATCAGGCCCCAATCCACGGCGGCAGCCTGGAGCACGTTCCGCGCCCGGAACAGGGCAAACGCGGCACAGGCCAGCACGACCACGGACCACCCCCAGGCACACCACACGAGTGCCTTGAGTCCGCCCCCCAGCGCCTGCTGCCGGTCCACCATGAGCCCGAGGACCAGCAAGGCGATGGCCATCGCCAGGCTCGTGGCAAGGACCGCTCTTGCGGAGAGGTGCAGCCCGCGCATCGCCGCTTGCGGGTTATCGTGGGATTCCTGCCCTGCGGTCCCCATAGTCCTGCCCTCGTGCACTATCGGCCGGGCCGCCGTGGAGTCAGCGAAACGCGAGAAACAGGGCGTCGTCGGGCTCTTCGCCCGTAACTCAATGACGCACGGGGAAGCGTTCGCACAGGTCCAGGACGCGGGGCTTCACCTGCCCCGCCGCCTCCCCGGGCTCGTCGGCCTGGAGTATTTCGCCGATCCAGCGAGCGACGGCGCGGAGTTCCTCCGCCGCCAGGCCGCGCGTAGTCAGCGCGGGGGTGCCGAGTCTTATGCCGCTCGCCTCGACGGGTTTGCGCGGGTCATTGGGGATGGAGTTCTTGTTGACCGTGATGTGCGCCTTTGCCAGGAGCTTGCAGGCCTGCTCGCCGCTGATGTCCAGGCCGCTCAAGTCAACAAGGAGCATGTGCGTATCCGTGCCGCCGCTGACGACGGGCAGGCCGAGCTGGATGAACTCCTCGGACATGGCGCGGGCGTTGGCGACGACCTTCTCCTGGTAAGTGCGGAACTCCGGCTCCATGGCCAGCTTGAAGGCGACGGCCTTCGCGGCGATCACGTGCATCATCGGGCCGCCCTGGATGCCCGGCATGACGGCGCTGTCCAGGCGGCTGGCGTGTTCTTCCCGGCAGAGGATGAAGGCCCCCCGCGGCCCGCGGAGGGTCTTGTGCGTGGTGGAGGTGACGAAGTCGGCGTGAGGCACCGGGCTCGGGTGCACGCCCGCAGCAACCAGTCCCGCGATGTGGGCGATGTCTGCCAGGAGGTAGGCCTCGACCTCGTCCGCGATCTCGCGGAACGCCTTGAAGTCAATGATGCGGCTGTAGGCGCTGGCGCCGGCGACGATCATGGCGGGGTTGTTCTGGCGGGCGAGCTTGCGGACCTCGTCGTAGTCGAGCAGCCCCGTATCGTCCACTCCGTAGCTGACCACTTCGTAAAGCTGTCCGCTGAAGTTGCGGCTGTGCCCGTGCGTCAGGTGGCCGCCGTGGGCGAAGGACATCCCCAGCACCTTCGCGTGGGGAGGCAGCACGGCCATGTAGGCGGCCATGTTCGCCTGGGAGCCGCTGTGCGGCTGGACGTTGGCGTGTTCGGCGCCGAAGAGTTCCTTGGCCCGGGCGATGGCAAGGTTCTCGACCCGGTCAACGTGTTCGCACCCGCCGTACCAGCGCGCGCCCGGGTAGCCTTCGGCGTACTTATCGGTCAGGACCGAGCCGATGGCCGCCAGCACGGCGGCGCTGCAGTGGTTCTCGGACGCGATGAGTTCCAGGTGGTTCTGCTGGCGCTGCTCTTCGGCCTGGATGGCCGCCGCGACCTCAGGGTCCACAGACCGGAGCGCCGCATCCCTGGGAACAGTCTCGCCCATCCTCGATCCGCCATGCTTGCCGGCGCGGGGCCGGCGTCGCCTAAAAGATCCACCGCCAGACCAACCCGACGGCCTCGCCTACTGCGTCCCGCCCTTGTCCGCCGCCTCGCGGGCGAGCAGGCGCTCCCACTTCGCGTCCAGCTCCCCCTGGATTTCCTCGACCAGGTATTCGTTCTTGGGCGCGAAGAGGTGCTTGAAACGCCCCTGAGACTTGAGCCATTCGCGGACCGGCTTCTTCTCGCGGGGTTTATAGTTGACGGTGAGTTTCCCGTTTTCGATCTCGTACAGGGGCCACACGCACGTCTCGGCGGCGAGCTTGGCCATCTGGATGGTGTCGGCGGGCTCGTACCGCCAGCCGCGCGGGCAGGGGCTGAGGACGTTGATGAAAGCCGGACCTTCGACGGCCACCGCTTTCTGGACCTTTTTCATCAAATCGCGCGCCCTGTGCGGCGAGGCCTGGGCGCAGTAAGGGATCCCGTGAGCGGCAACGATGGCCGTCAGGTCCTTCTTGATCTCGCGTTTGCCGGGCTCCACGGCCCCCGCAGGCGCCGTCGTCGTGAACGCGCCCTTGGGCGTGGCGCCCGAGCGCTGGATGCCCGTGTTCATGTAGGCTTCGTTGTCGTAGCAGATGTAGGTGAAGTCGTGCCCGCGCTCCAGCGCGCCGGACAGGGACTGAATGCCGATGTCATAGGTGCCGCCGTCGCCGCCGAAGGCTATGAAGGCAAGCTTGCCGTCGTACTTGCCCTGTTTTTTCAGGGACTGGTAGGCAGCCTCCACCCCGCTTATGGTGGCGGCCGAGTTCTCGAACGCGTTGTGCACGAGCGGCACGCGCCAGGCCGAGTTGGGGTAGATGGTCGTGCTGACCTCCATGCAGCCGGTCGCGATGCTCGCCACGACGTGGGTGTCGTCCTGCTGGGCCGCCAGCAGGATCTGGCGGATGACCACCGGTCCGGCGCACCCGGGACAGGCGGCGTGGCCGCCGCTGAGCAGTTCGGGCATGTCGGCTATCTTCTTCAGGCTCGTCGTCGCCATCGGTCACCTCATTCCGGTTCTTCTCGTAAGCATCGCCCTACTCGCGCAACCCGACGTACCGGGTCAGGGGATCCATCTCGCCGCTGCGGCCGGCCTCGGCCAGGGCGTGGAAGACGCCCTTGACGTCGTCCAGGCTCAGGTCCCGGCCGCCCAGGCCGTAGATGAAGTCGATCATCGGCCCGCCGTCGCCGTAACGGGCCGACCGGGTCTCGTGGAACAGCGGCCCGCCGAGCCCAAAAGAAATGGCCCTGTCCAGAATGCCCACTACGGCGGCATCGGCCAGGGCCTCGCGAATACGCGCGGCCGGGAACGGCCTGAAACAGCGGATCTTCAGCACGCCGCACTTCAGGCCCTCGTCCTCGCGCAGGTCGTCCACGGCCTGCTTGGCCGTCCCCGTGGTGGAGCCGAGACCGACAAGGACGAACTCGGCGTCGTCACATCGGTACGGGTCGAGCAGTCCGTAGCTGCGGCCTGTCAGTTCGCCGTACTCGGCGCCCACCTGCTCGATCACCGCCGGGACGTTCGCCATCGCGTCCACCTGCTGCTTCTTGAACTCGAAGTAGTAGTTCTGGAGCGCGAACATGCCGAAGGTCTCCGGGCTGTCCACGTTGAGCAGGCTGTCGGGACGCTCGAACGGGCCGATGAACTCCTGCACGGCGGCATCGTCGCTCGCGTCCAGGGCTTCGAGCGTGTGGCTCAGGATGAAGCCGTCCAGGCAGGCCATGACGGGGAGCCGCACGTCGGCGTGCTCCGCGATGCGCACGGCCTGGATGACGTTGTCGTACACCTCCTGGCAGTTCTCCGAGTAGATCTGCACCCACCCCGTGTCGCGCGCGCCCATCGTGTCGCTATGGTCGCAGTGTATGTTGATCGGCGCGCTGAGGGCGCGGTTTACGACGGGCATCACGATCGGGCAGCGGCAACTGGAGGCGATGTAAAGGATCTCCCACATCAGCGCCAGGCCGTTGGCGCTGGTCGCCGTGCAGGCGCGCGCGCCGGCCAGCGAGGCGCCGACCGCCGCGCTCATCGCGCTGTGCTCGCTCTCGACCCGCACAAGCTCCGTGACCACCTCTCCGTCGGCCACGTAGGCCGCAAACTTGTGCATCAGCTCCGTCTGAGGCGTAATGGGATAGGCGGCCACGACGTCCGGGTTTATCTGCTTCAGCGCGTAAGCGGCGGAGTCGTTACCCGTAAGTGCCACTCGTTCGGCCATTAGCGTCAACCTTTCTACTCGTCTTCGCTCAACTCGTCTTCGCGCTTCATGACGATGGCGTCCACCGGGCATTCTGTGGCGCAGATGCCGCAGCCCTTGCAGTACTGGAGGTCGGTCGCCTGCCGTTCGCCGTCCTTCACGGGGACGGCGCTGTCGGGACAAAAGGCCCAGCACAGCAGGCAGTTGGTGCACTTCTCGAAATCCGTTATCGGGCGGTAAGTGCGCCAGGAGCCGGTGTAGAGCTGCTCCATGGTGCCGCCCGCGGCGATTGCGCCCGGTTTCATCTCGTCTTTCTTGAGCAGTTCAGCCATTCTCGCTCCTGACCTCCTCGAAGGCGCGCTCGACCGCCCGCATGTTGCCCTGGAGCATCTGTTCGCTCAACTTGCCGCCGAGCTTCTTCTCGGTTTCCTTCTTGATGTGGTCCACCTCTGCGACGTTCGTCACGGCCACCAGCGCGCCGATCATCACCGTATTGGGGATGGGCCGGCCGATCTCCTCGATGGCGATGCTGGTCGCGTCAATCGTGTATATCCGGCGGCCTTCCAGGCCCAACTGCTCCCGAATCTGGCCGGGCGACCGCGCGGTGTTGACCAGCAGGACGCCTTCCTCGCTCAGGCCGCTCTCGACGCTCTCTGTGTCCAGCAGCGTCTCGTCCAGCACCATGACGATGTCCGGGTAGTAAATGGCGTCGTGGACACGGATTGCGTCCGTGTCGATGCGCGTGTAGGCCCTTATCGGCGCGCCCTCGCGTTCGGCGCCGTACTCCGGCGCAGCCTGGGCGTACTTGCCGGCGCCCACGGCTACCTCGGCCACCATGGCCGCCGCCGTTTTGGCGCCCTGGCCGCCCCGTCCGTGCCACCTGATCTCCAGAAGTTCTCTACTCATCAGCCGTCTCCGTAGGTACGCCGGAACCTGATTCATCGGGCAACGCACGCCGAAGGGAGCCATTTTTCCACATCGGTTTCGGGGTGTCAAGTGCGGGGGCTGAATGGCCCGGTTGCTTTGCCGGAAAAGGCGGAGTATAATCAGCAGACGCAGGCCGGAAGCCCCATTCGGCGGTTGAGGTGGGGCGCGGCACGGCCCTGTGGAGCGACAACAGGCCCGGCGCTGCACGGCAACGCGTTCACCCGGAGAGGTCGGGGCAAGTGACCCAACTGGAAAGCGCCCGCGAAGGGATCATCACGGACGAGATGCGCCAGGTCTGCGCAGACGAAAGGCTCTCGGAGCAGTCCCTGCGCCAGAAACTGGCCGCCGGCCGGGCCGTTGTGCTGGCCAACACGGAGCACGTCGGGCTGAGGCCCGTCTGTGTCGGCGAAGGGGTTCGGACCAAGGTCAACGCCAACATCGGCACCTCACCCCAGAGGAGCAGCGCCGAGCAGGAGCTGGACAAGCTTCGCGCGGCGCTTCGCGCCGGCGCCGACACCGTCATGGACCTGAGCACGGGCGGCGACATTGACGGCGTGCGCCGCCGCATCATCGAGAACTCGCCCGCCCCCGTCGGCACGGTGCCGATCTACCAGGCGGCCATCGAGGCGGGCGGCCCCGACGCCATGTCCATCGAGGGGTTTCTGCGCGTCTTCGAGCGGCACGCCCGTGACGGGGTGGACTTCGCGACCGTTCACGCGGGCGTAACGCGGGAGGCCGTGCCCATGCTGCGTGAACGGCTGGCAGGCGTCGTCAGCCGCGGCGGCTCGTTCCTGATCCGGTGGATGAAGACGCACGGCCGGCAGAGCTTCCTGTACGAGCACTTCGACGAGGTCCTGGCGATCGCCCGCGAGTACGACGTGACCATGAGCCTGGGCGACGGGCTGCGACCGGGCTGCATCGAGGACGCCACGGACGAGGCACAGCTCCACGAACTGCGGCTGCTCGGGGAGCTGGCCGCCCGGTGCCGCGAGCGCGGCGTGCAGGTGATGATTGAGGGCCCGGGACACGTTCCCCTGGACCAGATCGAGCGGAACGTGCGCCTGGAGAAGGAGTACTGCGACGGCGCGCCGTTCTACGTGCTGGGGCCGCTGCCCACCGACATCGCGCCGGGCTACGACCACGTGGTCGGGGCGATAGGCGGAGCGCTGGCGGCCGCCTGCGGGGCCGATTTCCTGTGCTACGTCACGCCAAAGGAACACGTCGGCCTGCCCGACGCGGAGGACGTCCGAGTGGGCGTGATTGCCAGTCGCATCGCCGCCCACGTCGCGGACGTCGCCAAGGGCGTCCCCGGTGCGAAGGAGCTGGACGCAGAGATGAGCCGCAAGCGCGCGGACCGGGACTGGGACGCCATGTTGGACCACGCGCTGGACCGCGAACGCATGGCCCGGATGCTGGCCTCCGAGCAGAAGGACGACCGCTGCTCGATGTGCGGCGAGTTCTGTGCACTTAAGATCTTTCGTGAAACGGTCGGCGGGGACGCGGCTGAGCGCGCCCGCCTTGACCTGCACGCTACCGAGAGGACGTGAACCTTGACCCTGGCTGACCCCGATGCCGGCGTGCTGCAGGCGGAGATCGCCGAGCTGAAGACGACTCGCAACGCGGTGATCCTGGCGCACGTGTATCAGCGCGCTGACGTGCAGCACGTGGCCGACCTCGTCGGCGATTCCCTGGAACTGAGCCGCAAGGCGGCCGCGACAGCCGCCGACGTCATCGTCTTCTGCGGCGTGCGGTTCATGGCCGAGACGGCCAGCATCCTGAGTCCGCACAAGACCGTCCTGCTCCCGGAGCCGGCCGCCGGCTGCGACATGGCCGCGATGGCCACGGCCCAGCAGGTCCGGGACAGGCTGAAGGACCTGCCGCAGGGCACGGCCGTCGTGAGCTACGTCAACAGCCTGGCCGAGGTCAAGGCGGAGTCCTATGCCTGCTGCACGTCGGCCAACGCCGTGCAGGTGGTCGAGTCCGTCCCGCAGGAGCACGTCCTGTTCGTGCCGGACCGCAACCTGGCATCCTACGTGGCGGAGCAGACGGGCAAGGACGTCACCCCTTGGGACGGCCACTGTTACGTGCACGACCCGAACATAAGCCCCGGAGCCGTCCGCGAACTGAAGCGCCTGCACCCCGACGCTGTCGTCATGGCGCACCCGGAGTGCAGCGCCCCGGTCAGGCGCGTGGCCGACTTCGTGGGGAGCACTTCCCAGATGCTCGCCCACGCCGCCGGCTCGGACGCCAGGACGTTCATCGTGGCGACCGAAGAGGGGCTGCTGCACCCTTTGCAGGAACAGAACCCCCGCAAGCACTTCTACGCCACGGGCAGCGTGTGCAGTTCCATGCGCCTGACGACGCTGGCTTCCGTCCGCCGCGCGCTCGACCGCATGAGCAACGTCATCAGCGTGCCCGAGCACATCCGCGAGCCGGCGTCCGTTGCGCTCAACCGAATGCTCCAGGTCTAGCAGGCAGGACCTTCAACATCTAGTGGCCTGTTCAACTGAGAACCTTGTGCTCGCGCCCCCCGGCGAGACGCCGGGGGCTACCCAGATAGGGGTAGGCGGGGCGTCTCGCCCCGCGCCCGGTTCAGAGATAACCTGCGAAACCCAAGGTGACTTCCTCATCAGGCCACTGGCAGGAAAGTACCGAGACTGACTTGCCCCGTCCGGGAGACCCACTGTATGGCGCGGGCCCTTGGAATAGACGTCGGCAGCGTGGCGACAAAGGTAGTCGTCTTGTCCGCCGACCAGCCCCTGAGCTGGTTTGAGGAGCCGACGCGGCCGGACATTGCGGCCCACTGCGAGGCCCTGCTCCGAAGGGCCGGCGCCGTGGACTCGATCTGTGCGACCGGCTACGGCAGGAACCTGCTGGAGCAGACCGAGCTGCACATCAACGAGATCATCGCGGACGCGCTGGGCGCGGGGTGGATGCAGAAGCGCTGGTCAAGGCTGGAGCACTTCTTCGACGCCCCGCCCGAGCCCAGGCGCCTGGGCGAAGGAGCCCGGACGATCGTGGACATCGGCGGGCAGGACACCAAGGTCATCACCCTCGACAAGGACGGACTGATCCGCGATTTCGCCATGAACGACCGCTGCGCCGCCGGAACCGGGCGCTTCCTGGAGGTGATGGCGTCCGCGCTGGAGGTGGACGTCGGGGGCCTGGGCCGGCTCGCCGTCGGCACGGAGCGGGCCGCCCCGATAAGCAGCACGTGCACGGTTTTTGCCGAATCGGAGGTCGTCTCGCTGCTGGCCGAAGGGGCGCAGGCGGCAGAGGTCGCGGCGGGTGTCTTCGAGAGCATCGCGGAGCAGAGCGCCGGCCTGGCGGAACGGTGCGTGTGGGCGCCGCCGGTGCTCCTCGTCGGCGGCCCGTCGCGCAGCACAGCCCTGCAGGGCGCCCTGGCGCGCCGATTCGGCTGCGAACTGCTCGTGCCGCCGCTCGGGCAGTACGCCGCGGCCATCGGTGCGGCCCTGGCAGCCGCCAATCCAAACCTCTCGCGCAGGTTGACACACGGTTAGCCGCCTGTATCATGGAATCGCCAAATAGCGCTGCCGCAAGGAGAGCAGACATGACCAAACGGGGGACTGCCCTGGTGCTGGCCGCCGTCTTCGCCTGGGCGCCGGCGTATTGCCGCGGTGCGGGCGATGAGCAGGCGGAGAAACCAGTCACGAAGGTCAAGGTCACGGCGAAGCAATACAAGGCCGTCAGGCCCCTTGACGTTTACCGGGCGGTCATACAGGGCACGCGGGCCGACGTGCGGTTCCGCGACGCCTTCGAGGCGGGACGCTTCCCGCCGGGCCTGCGCAGGGCCGAACTGGACGACCGTGAGTACCGCATAGCCCTGGAGTTCCGCACCGCCAGCAACCTGTCTTGCCTCGTGCCCGAATCCAGCACCGACGCTATCAGGAGACTGCTCGGGCTCTCATCCCAACAGCCACTTACCGAGCAGGCGCTCGGGGGCAGGTGGGTGGTTCGGCCGGGACAACAGATGACCGTCGAGGGGACTATCCTGGGAACTCGCGGGACCGGGAGGTACATCCTGGTGGACTACGTTGCCCTGGGCGCGCGGGTGGCCAGGTCAACCAGGCGAGAGGTGCAGATCCTCCTGCCCGGGCGGGGAGAGCCCGCGGTGTTCGGCGGCGCGGGGTTCGAGAAGCTTCAGTTCCCGTGCTCTCGCGCACAGGACAAGACGGAGGAGTTGCAGGTCCTCATCCAGGAGATGACTCCCGAGGCCGCCCTGACGCAGGCCGCCCGTCTCGCCGGCACGGCCGAGGGGCTCCCGGGTGAGCTGAAGACCTACGGCGAGTATGAGGCCGGCACGGTCTATCAGCACGCCGGCGCCGACAGGGCGGTCAACGTTGACTTCACCGACGAAATCGTCACCGTGCTCTCCATCCCCCTGCCGAGCAGCCTGCGTACGGCGCCGTCCCGGCGCGGCGAACGGGTCGTCCAGTTGCCCGTGACCCACGCGTTCGAGACGGCCGGCCGCGTGACGTGCCTGGTGCCCGGGATGTGGCCCACCCTGGGCGTACAGGCGGAGCGGCTGATCCCCGGTGAGACGGTCCGCATCCGCGGGACCACGCTGGGCGCCAGGGGCGCCCGGAACCGCGTTCTGGTGGACTACCTGGCATTCCCCGCCGGGGACGAGACGGAGACGAGGGGCAAGTCCCTGTGGGTGGCCGTGTGGCTCGGAGAGAAGGGACCGCGCGCCGAGATGTGGGACTACGGGATCTACGCCCAGGAACTCCCCTGCCAGCACGTGCCGGGCCGCTATGAGCCCATCAGCGTGTGGATACGCGAGTACCACGAGATAGTGGTGCCCGCCCCCAAGGCGGCGGAGCCGGCTCCCCAACCGGCCGGGGAGAAGTAGGACCGACGCATTCCTACGGGAGCGCGTCGCGCGCCATCTGCCGGCCCTCTTCGAACGCTTTCAGGTTGAGTTCGAGCACGTCGGCCTTGCTCCGCCCGAAGACCCCCTCCAGCGCCGCGCGGCAACTGTCCGGCTGGAGCAGCGACGTGGTCTCCACGAAGGCCCCGAGCATGATCACGTTGCCGACCCGAACGTTGCCCATCTGGGCGGCCCTCTCGACGGCCGGCAGGGCAAGGGTCCTGCCGTCCGAGGGCGTGTCCACCTCGTCCATGTCCACGCCCGTGCGGTTGACGAGCACCAACCCGCCCGGTTTGAGGCGCGGCATGAACCGCTCGTACGAGAGCCGGTTGAGGATGATGAGCGAGTCGGCTTCCTCGACCAGCGGGCTGTATATGGTCCCGGAACTGATGACGACCTGGCAGTTGGCCGTGCCCCCGCGCACCTCCGCGCCGTAGCTGGGGAAGTAGGTGACCAACCGCCCTTCGCCCATGGCGGCAGTGCAGAGCAGTTTCCCCAGAGTTAGGACGCCCTGTCCGCCGAACCCGGCCACTATGACACGGTGTTCCTGTCCGGCCGTCAGGGGGGGTGAAGCCTGTTCAGTCTGTTTCACGGTCATCGGCCTTCACGTCCCGGATCACACCCAGTGGAAAGACCTTCGAGACGGCCTCGTCTATGTGCCGGCAGCTCTCGACCGGCGTCATGCGCCAGTAGGTCGGGCACGGGGACAGCACTTCGACCAAGCTGAACCCTACGCCCTCCATCTGGTATTGAAACGCCTTCTTGAGGGCCCTCTTGGCCTGGCGGACGTGCTTCGGCGACGAGACGGTCGTCCTGACCAGGAAGGCCGGCGCGTGGAGCTGGTTCAGCAACTCGCACATCCGAATGGGATGGCCCTCGGTGGCGGCGTCCCTGCCGCGAGGCGTCGTGGCGGTCCTCTGGCCCACCAACGTGGTGGGCGCCATCTGGCCCTGCGTCATGCCGTAAACGGCGTTGTTGATGAATATGATCGTGATGTTCTCGCCGCGGTTGGCGGCGTGGATGGTCTCGGCCATGCCGATCGAGGCCAGGTCGCCGTCCCCCTGGTAGGTGAAAACGATCCTGTCGGGCAACATGCGTTTTAGCCCGGTGGCGACGGCCGGCGGGCGGCCGTGGGCCGCCTCCGTCCAGTCGATGTCAACGTAGTTGTAGGCCAACACGGCGCATCCGACCGGCGCGACGCCGATGGTCCGCTCGCGGATACCCAGCTCGTCCAGCACCTCCGCCAGCACGCGGTGCATCGTCCCGTGGCCGCAGCCGGCGCAGTAGTGCGTCGTCACTTCGTGCATGGCGGCGGGACGGCGGTAGAGCGGCTTCGCTGTCAGTTCGGTCTCTTGCTCGGTGCTCATTGTGCCCTCGCTTCACGGGGCGACGCGAACAGGGAGGCAATCCCCTCTGCGATGCCGGCGGCCTCGGGGACCCGCCCGCCCAGCCAGGACAGCAGCTCCACGCGGCACCCGCCTGCGACCGAGAGCCGCACGTCATCGACCATCTGCCCGGCGTTCATCTCGACGGCGACCATTCCCCGCACTCTCCCGGCCCACTCGGCCAGTTGACGGCCGGGGAACGGCCAGAGGGTGATCGGCCGGAACAGCGCCACCCGGAAGGGCAAGCCCGGCGGCGGCTTCTCGACCACCTGGCCGCAGATCCTGGCGCTCGTCCCGTAGGCAACCAGCAGCACTTCCGCGTCCTGCGGGCCGGAGGTCTCGAAGCGCACGTCCTTCTCCTGCGCCTCGGCGTACTTCGCCAGGAGCTTGCGATGAAACCCCTCCATGTCCGCCGCGTCCAGGCGCAGGGACTTGATCAGGTTGCGGTCCCTGCCCGGCTCGCCCGTCAGCGCCCAGGGCCTCGGCGGGGGAGACGCCGGCGGAAGGTGATCGAAGCTCACCGGTTCCATCATCTGCCCGATCATGCCGTCGCTCAAGACCATCACGGGATTCCGGTACCGGTCCGCCAGGTCGAAGGCATCGTAGGTCAGGTCGCCGAACTCCTGGACGCCCGCCGGGGCCAGCACGATGCAGCGGTAATCGCCGTGCCCGCCGCCGCGGGTGGCCTGGTAATAGTCGCCCTGGGAGGGGGCGATGTTGCCCAGTCCGGGCCCGCACCGCTGGACGTTGATGATGACGGCCGGCAGTTCGCTCCCGGCCAGGTACGAGATGCCTTCCTGCTTCAGGCTGATGCCCGGGCTGCTGGAAGAGGTCATGCAGCGCGCGCCGGCGGCGCTGGCGCCGTAGAGCATGTTTATGGCGGCCAGTTCGCTCTCGGCCTGCACGAAGACGCCGCCGCGCAGCGGGAGTTGATCGGCCATGTAGGCCGTCAGTCTGTTCTGCGGGGTGATGGGGTATCCGGCGTAGAACCGACAGCCGGCCCGTATGGCCGCCTCGCCGGCCGCCTCATTGCCGGAGTATAGAACCTGCTTGCCTTCTTTCGCGCTCATGCGCCTCAGTCTGAGCGGGTCTTGCTTGGGACGGGCTGCTCGACGCGCGTGATTTCCACTGCGGCGTCGGGGCAGATGGCGGCGCACTTCATGCAGCCGCTGCACTCCACGTCCGCCCTGACCGCCGCCGTCTGGATCCCCTGCTTGTTGGGCGTCTGCTCGATGTAGAGCTTGCCCTCCTCGCAGAACTCCACGCAGAGCGCACAGCCCTTGCAGAAGCGGGTCAGTATCCGCACCTCAAAGCGCCTAGACATACCGCGGGTGCCCCCTCCAGTCAAGCTTGCTGCGCAGCGTTTCGAAGAACATGTTCCTGCCCGTGCGGATCAGTCGGAGCGGTGCATCGGCCTTCCCGACCCGCACGACGTCGCTCTTCCCCAACTCATGGGTCACCTGCCCGTCCACCGTCAGGGCGGGCGGCTCCGCGAACTGCGGAGTGGTCATGCTCACCTGCACGTCCGGCGGCAGCACCAGGGGACGATTGCTGAGCGTGTGGGGACATATCGGCGTCACGACGACCGCGTTCATCTCCGGGTACAGTATCGGCCCTCCGGACGCCAGGCTGTGCGCCGTCGAGCCGACCGGCGTTGCGACGATCAGCCCGTCGGCGCGATACGTCGTCACAAGCTCCCCGTCCACGTGGAAGTCTATCTCGATAATGCGCGACAGGGCGGTGCGTGACACAACGACGTCGTTCAGGCCGACCGTTCTGAGGATTTCCTCGCCGTCCCGCTCCAGGACGCAGCGGAGCATCATCCGGTCGGCCACCATGTAACGGCTCTCCAGGACGTCTGTTAGGACGGGTTCGAACTCGTCCGCGGTGGTCTCGGTCAGGAAGCCGAACTTGCCGACGTTGACCCCCAGCAGCGGCACACCTCGACAGCCGACCGTGCGCGCTGCCCGCAGCATCGAGCCGTCGCCGCCGAGCACGACGGCGAAGTCGGCGTCTCCCTCCCCTGCCGTCGAAGCCATCTGGAGGTCCACCTTGACCTCGACGCGCTGCGACAGCCAGGACCGGATCTGTTCGGCGGCCTGAGGGACGCCCTCTTTATCACTGTTGCCCAGGACGATGACGGTTTTCATTGTTCCGTGTCCGGCAGAACGGAGGCGCCCCGTTCGCCCTCCAGGTCGGGCTCGCCGAACGGCTCCTCCTTCAGTTCGCCCTCCAGCGTTTCCACCAGCTTCCGGACCTTCACTTCGGCCCGCTGAAGCATCTCCTGGCAGCGACGATAGGCGCCCATACCCTCTTCATAGAGGCTGAGAGACTCATCCAGGGGCAGGTTCCCCTGCTCCAGACGCAACACGATCTCCTCTAACCGGTGAAGGCTTTGCTCGAAACTGGCCGGCTCGGGCTGACCTTGCTCTTCGGTCTCTTCTTCTGCGCTCATGGGAGCATCCGGGTCGGCCGGCACGTGGCGGACGGGCAAACTGCCCCGAAAAGGACCCGCGACACAGGCGCGGCGTTGTCTCCTGCACAAGGCTTTTGCCGTCAGGCGGACTCTGTATTATAGTGGAACCCGCGCGCGAATCCAAACCAAACCGGCGGAGCAGATGAGTTGGCGGACGTCGAGCCCTCCGAACCCGCAGTAAAGGCCGCCTACGATCTGGCCGCCCCCTGCCGCATCTGTCCCAGAAACTGCGGCGTCAATCGCCTCAGGAACGAACGGGGCCATTGCGGGATAGGCGCCGTGCCGCTCGTTTCAAGCGCGGCCCCGCACTTCGGCGAGGAGCCCCCCCTGGTCGGCCGGGGAGGCTCCGGCACCATCTTCCTGGCCGGCTGCAGCCTGCTCTGCGCCTTTTGCCAGAACTACGAAATCAGCCACGGCAGGGCCGGCCGGCCGGCCGAACCGGCCCGGATCGCCGACATGATGCTCGCCCTGGAACGGAACGGCTGCGAGAACGTCAACCTAGTCACGCCCACGCACGTGGCCCCGTGGCTGATGGACGCCGTCAGGACGGCCCGTCTGGGCGGCCTGAGCGTGCCCGTCGTGTACAACTGCGGCGGCTACGAGACCGTGGAGACGCTGCGGCTGCTCGAGGGCACCGTTGACATCTACATGCCCGACGCGAAGTTCTGGCTCCCGGAGTCCGCCCAACGCTACGCCCGCGCGCCGGACTACCCCGAGCAAGTGCGCGACGCTCTGAAGGAGATGCAGCGCCAGGTCGGGGACCTCCGCATCGAGGACGGCGTCGCGCTGGGCGGCCTGCTGATACGCCACCTGGTCATGCCGGGCGGCACGGCCGAGAGCACGCAGATACTCGATTTCATCGCACGGGAGGTCTCGCCCAGCGCGTCGGTCAACGTCATGGCGCAGTACCGCCCGCTCTACAAGGCGCGGGACTACCCCGAGATCTCCCGGCCCGTCGCGCGTGACGAATACCACCGGGTGCGGGACCACGCGCGCGAGATGGGCCTGAGGCTGGTATGAGGCGCCGTCGGCCCTGGCGCGCCGGCCGAAGTATTGACGCGGCGGGGTCCGTGCGCTATGTTAGTTGGCGATGCGGGGGGCGTCGTGGCCCTGTTCCGACACTGTGTCACGCAGGAGGAGGGACGGCCGATGGATATCGAAGAGTATCTG
Source organism: uncultured candidatus Brocadiaceae bacterium (assembly GCA_964592385.1). GTDB lineage: Bacteria > Planctomycetota > Brocadiia > SM23-32 > SM23-32 > CAZQEQ01. Next base: position 17,808 of record CAZQEQ010000072.1, read on the forward strand.
AAGGAGAAGGGGGCGCCGTACGAAGTGATCTCGCACGAGCAGGCCTTCACCGCCCAGGAGGTGGCGGCGGCCGAGCACGTGACGGGCCACAAGTTCGCCAAGACGGTCATAGCCAGGGGCGGCGACCAGTCCTTCATGCTGGTGCTGCCCGCCAGTCACCACGTGGATTTCGTCAAGGCGTCGGCGTTGGTCGGCGAGGAACTCGCGCTGGCCAGCGAGAAGGAGATGAAGGCCCTGTTCCTCGACTGCGAGATCGGCGCGGAGCCGCCCTTCGGCGCCGAGTACGGCCTGACCACCTACGTGGACGAATCGCTGGCGCAGGTGGACGAGATCGTCTTTCGTGCCGGCACGCACGATAAGACCATCAAGATGCGCTACGAGGATTACGCGGACGTCGAAGGGCCGACGCCGGGGGACTTCGCCCTCGACGAGGGCTAGCAGCCCGTTGAAAAATGTAGCTCAGCCGCCCCCGGCTGAGAACGCCAC
>CAZQEQ010000073.1:0-17909 GCA_964592385.1 uncultured candidatus Brocadiaceae bacterium
AGTCCGGCTTCGGCAGCATGTTGGCGGCCCAGACTTGGTGGTTCCCGTTGCAGACGGTCGCCCAATGGCCGGTGGGATTGTCTTCGTCATCACCGTACTGCACCATGTCGCCCTCGACGGTTGCGTCTATCGCAGCTTGCTCAGGGTCGCTGGGGTTCAGCAGGTCGAAGGAGCCGGTTGAGGGCACCCGCGTATACAACTGTGGATTAGTGTCAGGCTCGTCTTGGTCGTCCTTCCCGCCAGCATAGCCGTTCTGGCAGAGCGATGCCGACTGCCCGCAAGCCATGCTCCCCTTGACCGTGACCTGCTCATTCGGAGGGTCCGGCCCGACCTCCATGGTATTAGGGGCGCACTTGTTCCCATGGGGAAACGTGTACAGGACCCTCGCGATGTGCGAGGGGTACAGGACAAGCTCGACCGCCGCCCCGATCTGGCCGAAGACTTTCGCGTAGATCCAGGCCTCCCCCGAGCCGGCTTCGTGAGGGTGGAGTTTCACGGACATGCCCGTGATCGGGTCCTGCTCCGGGTGCTCTGGATCTCCTATCTGCCCCACGGCGTTGCTTAGCGGATCCCATATCAGATCGTCGCCGAAGTCATGGGCCGGAGCGGCCTCGACCGTGAGTGTCATGTCGCCCGTCGTGATCCCCTCTACACCAGCGACGGCCTGCCACACCAGCCTCCAGTGGGGCATCTCAAGCCACGAGTCCTCGTCCTGGTTCTGCTCGTCAAACGTAAAGGTGCCCGCGGTCTGGGGTTCCGTGATCTCCAGTTCGTGGACGAGCACGTTGACTGTCACGCTGTTCCCGCACTCTGCCGTCACCGTCTTGAAGTCGTTGGCGTCCGACGACTTCGTCTCGAAGGTCACGTTGACGCTTTCGTCGCCCGAGCCCGAAGCGCCCGATGTCCCGCCCCAGCACGGCTTCTGGTAATACTGGGGCCAGGACACCCCCCAGCCCCCGTCGTCCTTTATCGCCTGGAACTTCACGGTGGTGCTCACAACGACGTGCAACGGGTCCGGCACGTCCGCGAAATTGCCGCTATCGCCTATACGGTACTGGATCTTCTCCACCTTGACGACGTAGACGTCTATCGGGTAGCTCGGGTGCGTCGTGTCATCCGCGTCAAAGTAAAGCGGCACGTCACTTGCCGTCACCGTGATCGTCTTCTTCCCTACCGAAGTCGGCACGGTCCACAGGGAATAGATGCCCTCCTCCGGGTCGAAGCTGCCCGGGCCGCTCCATGTGTACAAAAGCTCGTCATAGCAAGTCACCCAATCCCCCTCGCCCGGCGGGTCACGGTACTCGTCCGGATCGGCAGTCCCGCTGCACTCCACTTCAATTGGGAACCCGTATGGAATCGCGTCGCCGTGGCTGGGCGAGACGATTGAAACCGGGTAAATGGCGCCGTTGGGGCGATGTTCCGCCTCCGCCCTCGCGACGCGGGCCCCCGTGCAAAGGGCCAGGACGAACAGCACGGCCATTCCCATCGGCCGGATGGTCTTCAGCGTTTCCATACTCAGTTCCTCCACACAGGTCCCGCCGTGAGGAGGCCGCCCGGCGCCGCGCTCATGCGCTGCTGCCTGCTGTCGAGAACGAGCAATTCCCCGGCGGACTTGGAAGGGCTAACAGAACAAACCGCAGAGATCCCATCGTTCGCCGTACAGCGAACTGGGGATAAACGCAGAGAAAGCCAAGAACCCGCCTCACAACAGCTTTCCCGGCTCTGGGCGCTCTGCGTTCTCGGCGGTGAATCCGTCTTGGCAGGGCTTCTTGGGGGGCACCGGAGGCCATGGAAATCGAGATCGCCGGCGTTGCCGCCGGGGGCGGGAAACTGACCGGCCGGGAGGGAAGGATACATATCCCAAAGCTCCGCGTGGAGCAGTAAGCCGATACCAATGCTCTCGTAATACCCAGGCCAAATAGTACATCCCGGCCGCCCAAATGTCAACGCTTTTATTGGGGCGCACCGCGCCTTCTCGACGGCCCGCCGGCGCGGGCGCGGACTCGACGAACTCACGCGCCCCCGGCCGCCGCGCGAACCATACAAGTGCCCGGTTCAACGGGGCGACGACGTGGGCTGGCGAGGGCACCGCTTGACAGCGGGGGCGGGCGGGAATATGGTGTGCGCCGGTCGGTAGGCTCTGCGGGCTCGGCGCTCAGAGCCCCCAACAAAACGGATTCAGCGCCGAGCACGCAGAGAGCGCAGAGGTCGAACAACTTTGTTGTGGAGCAGTGTCTTGGCTTTCTCGGCGTCCTCTGCGATCTCTGCGCTTGGTTCTGTCAGACGCTCTTAGCCATGTTTCTGCGTTACCGGAGTCGGGCATGGGCTTCCCGGAAGGTTTCACCTGGGGTGTTGCGGCGGCGTCCTACCAGGTCGAGGGCGGCGCCTACGAGGACGGCAAGGGGCTCTCGGTCTGGGACACCTTCTGCCGGCGGCCGGGCGCCGTCTGGCAGGGCCACACGGGCGACGTGGCCTGCGACCATTATCACCGGTATCGCGAAGACGTCGCCCTGATGAAAGAGCTGGGCGTCCGGGCTTACCGGCTCTCGATCTCGTGGCCGCGCGTCTTGCCGGACGGCACGGGCCGCGTCAACCCGAAGGGGCTCGGCTTCTACGAGCGCCTCGTTGACGAGCTGAGGGGCGCGGGCATCGAGCCGTGGGTGACGCTGTTCCACTGGGACTACCCGGAGGCGCTGTTCCGGCGCGGCGGCTGGCTGAACCCGGAGAGCCCGGAGTGGTTCGCCGGCTACGCGCGGGTGATGACGGAGGCGCTCTCGGACCGCGTGACGCACTGGATGACCCTGAACGAGCCGCAGGTCTTCATCGAGCTGGGGCATCGGACGGGGGCGCACGCGCCGGGCATCCGACTCACCATGGGGGAGGTGCTCCAGGCGAGCCATAACGTGATGCTGGCGCACGGGAAGGCGGTGCAGGAGATCCGGGCGGCGTCGCGCTCCGAGAGCCGCGTCGGCTTCGCGCCGGCGGCCGGGCCGGCCATGCCCGCCACGGAGGGCGAGGCGGACGTCGCGGCGGCGCGGGCGGCGCTGTTTGCCGTCAACCAGCCCACCGCCTTCAACCACGCCTGGTGGATGGACCCGGTCCTCCTGGGGAGCTACCCGGAGGACGGATTGGAGTTCTTCGGGGACGACGTGCCGCGCGTGGCGGAAGGCGACATGGAGACGATCTGCCAGCCGCTCGACTTCTTCGGCGCCAACATCTACAACGGCTACCGCGTCCGCGCCGGCGAGGACGGCAGGCCGGAGGCCGTGCCGCTGCCGGTCGGCTATCCCATGACGACCCAGGGCGACTGGCCCATCACGCCGGAGTGCCTCTACTGGGGGCCGCGCTTCTACTACGAGCGTTACGGCGTGCCGATCGTCATCACCGAGAACGGCCACCAGAACCCCGACTTCGTCATGCTCGACGGCGAGGTACACGACCCGCAGCGCATTGACTACCTGCACCGCCACCTGCTCGAGCTGGGCCGGGCCGTCGAGGACGGGGTGGACGTGCGCGGCTACCTGCAGTGGACCTTCATGGACAACTTCGAGTGGGCCTACGGCTACAGGATCCGCGTGGGCCTGGTTTACACGGACTTCCCGACGCAGAGGCGCGTGCCGAAGGACTCGGCCTACTGGTACAGGGACGTCATCGCCTCCAACGGCGCCGCGCTGTCCTTCGAGTAGCAACCTCCTGGTTGAGGGATTGACGATGGCGAAGCAACCGAACATCCTGTGGATCTGCACGGACTCCCAGCGCTGGGACACGCTCGGCTGCTACGGCAACCGGCACGTGGACTCCCCCAACGTTGACCGCCTGGCGGGCGAGGGGACCCTGTTCGAGCACTGCTACGCGCAGAGCCCGCTCTGCACGCCGAGCCGGGGCGCCTTCCTGACGGGCCGCTACCCGGTGACCAACAAGCTCCGGCAGAACGGCCAGTGCATCCCGGAGGGGGAGAAGCTGGTCACGCGCGCCCTGGCCGACGACGGGTACGTCTGCGGCCTGGTCGGCAAGCTGCACCTGAGCGCGGCCAACCGGCGCTTCCTGATGGGCGACCGGTGGTGGGAGCTGCCCCACGAGGAGCGCCTGGTCCAGGGCGTCGAGCGCCGCATCGACGACGGCTACCACGAGTTCCACTGGTACCACTCGCCGAGCCCGCTCTACCGCTCCGGGGCCTACACGCAGTGGTGCCACCGCAGGGGCGTCGAGATCAGGTCCACCCCGCGCGAGGACTCGAAGGACGTGACGAACGGGATGCCGCCGGAGCACCACGAGGCGCGCTTCTGCGCCGAGACCGCCGCGGACTTCATCGAGCGCTACGCCGACTACGCGCACCCGTGGCTCTTCTCGATCAACATCGTTGACCCGCACCCGGGTTTCAACCCGCCCGAGGTCTGCCTGGAGCCCTACCTGTCGCGGCTCGACGAGATCCCCCTGCCCGACTACGTGGAGGGCGAGCTGGACGGCAAGCCCTCCTATCAGCGGGAGCGCCACGGTAAGACCAGGTACGGCGGGTATTCCGAGACCGACGTGGGCGACCCGCACGAGCACCGCATGTGCCGGGCGGCGTACTGGGCGATGTGCGACAACATCGACGCGCACGTCGGCCTCATGCTGGAGGCGCTCGAACGCACCGGCCAGAGGCAGGACACGCTCGTGATCTTCACCAGCGACCACGGCGAGATGCTCGGCGACCACGGCCTCTACGTCAAGGGGCCGTTCCTCTACGACCCGGCTGTGCGGGTGCCGCTGATCGTCTCCTGGCCGGGCGTCGTGCGGGAGGGCGTCGTCAGCCCGGCGCTGGTCGAGCTGGCCGATCTGGCGCCGACCGTGCTGGAGGCCGCCGGGCTGGACCGCCTGCCCGGGATGCAGACCCGTTCCCTCTGGCCACTGCTGACGGGCCGGCAGGCGGCGGACCGCTTCCGCGACGACGTTTACTGCGAGTACTACAACGCGAACCCGGACGAAACGGCCATCTTCCTGACCATGGTGCGGACCGACCGGCACAAGATCATCGTCGGGCACGGGCGTGAACTCGGCGAGCTTTACGACCTGGAAGAGGATCCGACGGAGACGCATAACCTGTGGGATGACCCGGCCCACGCCGAGGTGAAGATGGCCATGCTCAAGCGCGCCTGCGACCGGATGGCGATGACCGCCGACCCCCTGCCGCCGCGCATCGGCATCTTCTGAGGGAGGCGTTTTCGGTTGACGGCTCCCGCCGGCCGTGTACCCTGAAACGGCGTGAATCGCGCTGTGATTCGGAGGGGCGTCGTCATGGACGATAAGCGGTTTCTGGCCGTTGACCTGGGCGCCGAGAGCGGGCGCATCGTCGTCGGGACGTTGCACGAGGGGCGGCTGTCGCTGGAGGAGATACACCGTTTCCAGAACGAGCCGGTGGAGGTCTGCGGGACGCTCCACTGGGACGTTCTGGACCTGTACAAGAACGTCCTGAAGGGGCTACGGGAGTACGCGCGGCGGTTCGGCGACTCCGCCGAGGGGGTGGGGATCGACACGTGGGCGGTGGACTTCGGCCTGCTCGCCCGCGACGGCTCGCTCCTCCAGAACCCCGTCTGCTACCGCGACCACCGGACCGACGGGATGCCCGAGTTCATCCGCAGCCGCATGCCCGAGAAGGAGCTTTACGCGCGCGTCGGCATCTTCCTCCTGCCGATCTACACGCTCTGCCAGATGGCGTCGCTGCGGCAGGGCAACAGCCCGATCCTGGACGAGGCCGAGACCTTCCTGATGATGCCCGACCTGCTGGCCTACTTCCTGAGCGGGCGGATGGCCTGCGAGCGCACCAACGCCATCAGCACCCAGCTCTACGACCCGCGGGCCGGCGCCTGGCACCCGGAGGTCTTCGAGACCTTCGACCTGCCGATGGGGATCATGCCGGACCTGGTGGACCCGGGCACGGTGCTGGGCCCGCTGCGGGAATCGGTGGGGGCGGACACGGGGCTGCGGCGCGCGGACGTGATCGCCCCCTGCACGCACGACACTGGCTCGGCCGTCGCCGCCGTGCCGGGCGGCGGCGGGGACTGGGCCTTCCTGAGCTCGGGCACGTGGTCCATCATCGGCAGCCTGACCGACGACGTGGTGACCGGCGAGGACGCCCTCGACGCCGGCCTCTGCAACGAGCTGACCCTGGGCAGCTTCTTCCTCTGCCAGAACATCATGGGCCTCTGGCTCCTCCAGCAGGCGCGGGCCGCATGGGAGCGCGGGGGCAGCGCGTACTCCTACCCGGAGCTGGCGGAGCTGGCCGAGGGCGCGCCGCGCGGCGGGCCGATCGTCGCCTCTAACGACGAGGGCTTCATGGCGCCCGACGACATGCTGCAGGCCATTCGGGACTACTGCCGCCGGACCGGCCAGCCCGAGCCGGAGGGGCCGGCGCAGGTGACGCGGTGCATCCTGGAGAGCCTCGCCCTCTGCTATCGCCACGCCCTGGACCGGATGGCGGGCATCCTCGGCCGCTCGTATCGCACTCTGCACGTCGTCGGCGGCGGGTCGCAGAACACGCTGCTCTGCCGCTTCACGGCGAGCGCGACCGGGCTGGCGGTGGTCAGCGGGCCTGTCGAGGCGACCGTCGCCGGGAACGTGCTCGTGCAGGCCTACGCGAAGGGCTGCCTCGGCTCGCCCGACGAGATACGGGAGGTGGTGCGCGCGTCGTCGGACCTTGTCGAGTATGCGCCGCGCGATTCGGCGTACTGGGACGACCGCTACGGTGAGTACCTGGAACTTCTGGAGGGGTGAGGGATGGGGATTTCGAGGCGCCGATTCTTCCGCAGTGTCGGGGCGCTGGCGACGGCGGGGGCTCTCGGTCCGGGTTGCCGCTCCCTCGGCCAGGTGGCCGCCGCCGGGCCGTCGCCGGACAGGCCGCCCAACATCCTGTGCATCGTGGCGGACGACATGGACCGCCGCTACCTGGGCTGCTACGGCGGGGATTTCCTGACGCCCCACATAGACTCCCTGGCGGCCGACGGCCTGCGGTTCGAGGAGGCATACTGCGTCTCTCCCGCCTGCGTGCCCACGCGCTATGCGATGCTGACGGGCACCTACCCCGGCCGCTGTACGCACCCGATGTTCACGGATTCGCAACCCCTGGGGCGGCCCTACCGGTTGGCCTGGAACACCCCCATCACGGCCGACACGCCGACCACCGCGCGGGTGCTGCGCGAGGCCGGCTACTTCACCGGCTTCGCGGGCAAGTGGCACAACTGGTGGGACCCGGCCATTGACACCGCGCGCTGGCCGAAACTGGGCCGCAACGACGACCCGGACGACGCCGGGGTGGACCGCAAGCTGCGGGAGTACCAGCGCTGCCTGGTGGACGGCGTGAAGCGCACGGGCGGCTTCGAGCAAGCGGCCAGCGTCGTCAACGGGAACTACGCCGGCGTGCCGAAGGCCCTCGTCCATCACCATTTCGAGTGGCTTGCGCAGGGGGCGCTGGACCTGCTCGACCGGGCTGCCGCCGCCGGACGGCCCTTTTACCTCCAGGTGGCCACGACGGGCGTCCACGGGCCGGACCATGCGCAGAACCTGAGCCGGGACCCGCGCTACACGTACGCGGGCAAGTTGCCGGAGCCGCCGGACTGCGTGCCGCCCCGGGCCGGCATTCGCGACCGGCTCGAGCGGGCCGGCCTCCCGGCCGACTCCGACCACGTCGGCATGGTGCAGAACGACGACCTGGTCGGCGCGCTGCTGGGAAGGCTCCGGGACCTGGGCCTGGAGCGGGATACGGTCGTGCTCTTCCTGCCCGACCACGGCGTCGAGCCGGGCAAGGCCACCTGCTACCAGAAGGGCGTGCATGTGGCGACGCTGATGCGCTGGCCCGGGCGCGTTCCGCAGGGCGGCGTCTGCCGGGAGCGCGTGCAGTTCGTGGACCTGCTGCCCACGTTCGCGGACCTGGCGGGAGCGGATCTGCCCGCCGGGGGGCGTCTGGACGGCGTCAGCTTCCTACCGGCGGCGCTCGGGCGGGGAGGGCTGGGGCGCGAAGTCCTCTACTTCGAGATGGGCATGTCGCACGCCGTCCTGAAGGGCGACTACAAGTACGTCGCCTTCCGCTACGGCGAGGAAGAGGTCGCGCGGATGCGCGGCGGAGAGATCGACGTGGCGCTGGACAACATGGGCAGCACCAACCAGCTCCACTCGACCATCGCGATACGCTACTTCCCGGACTACTTCGACCAGGACCAGCTCTACAACGTGTCCGGGGACCCGTGGGAGCAGCGCAACCTGGCCGCTGACCCCGCGCACGCGGAGGTCCTCCGTGACATGCGGGCCGAGCTGGTGGGGGTGCTGGGCACGTTCCGCCACCCCTTCAGCCTGGCGCCCTGCGAGTACATGGACTCGCCGGAGTTCCGCAGCCTGGCCGCGAAGCGGACCGAGCTGGCGAAGGCGAAACGCTGGTGGCACGACGACTTCCGCTGGCCCGACGGCGCCTGACCCGCAGCAGGGGCACAGGAGGCTCAAACATGCCGCCGAACGTGGTCTTCATCATCACCGACAACCAGGGCGCGTGGACGCTCGGGTGCTACGGCAACGACGATATCCTGACCCCCAACATCGACCGCCTCGCGGCGGAGGGCGTCCGGTTCGCCCGAGCGTACTGCGTCAACCCGGTCTGCTCGCCCAACCGGGCCACCTGCCTGACGGGCCTCATCCCGTCGCAGCACGGCGTGCATAGCTGGCTGGGCACGGAGCAGCCGGACGCGCAGGCCGGCCCGCACGCCTATTGCACCATCGGGGAGTTCGTCACGCTCCCCCGCGTGCTGGCCGACGAGGGATACACCTGCGGCATGTGCGGCAAGTGGCACCTCGGGGACAGCCTGCACCCGCAGCTCGGTTTCACATACTGGTTTGCGAAGCCGCGCGGGCACACGCACACGTTCTACGACGCCGAGGCGATCTGGAAGGGCGAGGTCTACACCGAGCCGCGCTACTACACCGACATCATCGCCGAGCACGCGATCGATTTCCTGCGAACGGCGCAGAACGGGCGGCCGTTCTTCCTTTACGCCGCGTTCAACGGCCCGTACGGCCTGGACAATGATCTGCGCACCGGGCACCGGAACCGACACACCGCGTATTACGCAGACAGTGACTTAAAATGCTTCCCGCGGGAGGGCGTGCATCCGTGGCTGAAGCAGTACCGAGACCTGATCGGCAGCGAGACGGCGATCCGGGGCTACGCGTCGGCAGTGAGCGGCGTTGACGATGCCGTTGGAGCCATCATGGGCACACTGGAGGACCTGGGTCTGGCCGAGGACACGTTGGTTGTCTTCACCGCCGACCAGGGGCTCTGCGCCGGCCATCACGGCATGTGGGGGATGGGCGATCACTCCCGCCCCCTGCACATGTTCGAGGAGACCCTCCACATCCCGCTGGTCTTCCGGCACCCCGCGCGCATGTGGGGCGGGGCGGTCTGGGACACCATGACCTGCAACTACGACGTGTTCCCCTCCCTCCTGGATTACCTGGGGCTCGAACACCGGCTCCCCTGCGACGTGCCGGTGGCCGGCAGGAGCTTCGCCGGGGTCCTGCGCGGCGAACCGCTCGATTGGGGCGAAGGGGTGACGTTTCACGAGTACGAGAACACGCGCACCGTGCACACGCGGCGGTGGAAGTACACGCACAGACACCCGGACGGCCCGGACGAGCTCTACGACATGGTGGATGATCCCGGGGAGAGCCACAACCTGGCGGGGGAGCCCGGGCGAGCCGACCTGCGGGAGGAGTTGCGAGGACGTCTGGCGGGCTTCTTCGAGCGATACGCCGACCCCAGGTACGACCTGTGGCGGGGCGGCGCCAGCAAGGCGGGTCGCATCATCTGAATGCGGGGCGCGTTGAAACCGTCCCCCGGCAATTCTATGATGGGGTGTATCGGTCCGGGGCGTGGCCCCGGAAGGCCCGGGAAGAGGTCCGGCAATGGCAGGCGCGATCATCCTTGCCCACGACATAGGGACGAGCGGGACGAAGACGTCGATCGTCCGCGCGGACGGTGTCATCGAGGACTCCGTGGCCAGCGCGCACGAAACGCGTTCCCCGCAGCCGGGCTGGGCCGAGCAGGAAGCGTCGGACTGGTGGGAGGGCGTCTGCCACAACACGCGCGCGCTGATGGAGAGGAACCCGCGCGCGCGGGACGACGTGGCCGGCATCGGCGTCAGCGGGCAGATGCTCGGCTGCCTGCCCCTGGACGCGGAAGGGAACCCCCTGCGCCGTTCGATGATCCACTCCGACTGCCGCGCGACAGCGCAGACGCAGCAGGTGGCGGAGCGGGTCGGCGCGGAACGGTTTTACGGCATCACGGGCAACATCCTGGACCCGCGCTCGCCGCTGTGCAAGATCGTGTGGCTCAAAGAGAACGAGCCGTCCATCTACGCCAGGACCGCGCGGTTCGTGCAGTCCAAGGACTACGTCGTCGGGCGCATGGTCGGCGCGTTCGAGACGACCGACCTGTCCGACGCCTCCCACGCGTCGTGGATTGACATCACGGAGCGGGCCTACGCGCGGGACATGCTCAGGGAACTGGGCATCGCCCCCGGCAAGTTCCCCGAACTGCACGCGGGCACGGACGTGGTGGGCAGCCTCACCGGTTCGGCGGCGCAGGCCCTGGGCCTGCCCTCGGGCATACCGGTCGTCGCCGGCGGCGGGGACGGCGCCTGCGCGACGGCCGGCGCGGGCGCGGTGAACACCGGCGACGTTTACTGCTGCATCGGCACGACGGCGTGGATCGCCTCGACCGTGAGCGAGCCGTTGATCGACCCGCAGCAGCGCGTCTTCTGCATCTCGGCCCTGGACGGCGAGCGAATCGCGGTGCACGGGACCATCCAGGCGGCGGGGCGCTCCGTGGACTGGGTCATGGACCTGTTGGGAGAGGAGGGGTTCGAGCGGTTCGACGAGATGCTGGCCGGGGCGCCGCCGGGCAGCGACGGCCTGCTCTTCCTGCCCTACCTGGAGGGCGAGCGTTCGCCCATCTTCGACCCCGACGCGCGGGGCGTCTTCTTCGGAATCACGCCGGCGCACGGGCGGGAGCACTTCCTGCGCGCCACCGTCGAGGGCGTCTCGTTCGCGCTGCGGAGCGTGCTGGAGGTGCTGCGCGAGTCCACGCAGATACCGGCGCTCCGGCTCATCGGGGGGGGCGGTCAGTCGGAAACTTGGCAGCAGATACTGGCCGACGTCTGGGACGCCAGGGTGCAGATCCTCTCGACGCAGTCGGCGGACGCCACCTCGGTCGGGGCGGCGCTCGCCGCCGGCGTCGGCGTCGGGCTGTTCGCCAGCATGTCCGAGGCCGCCGAGACGGTTGCCGTCGAGCAGGAGCGGGTCGCGGACCCCGAGCGCGCGGGGACCTACCGGACGCTCTTCGGCATCTATGCGGACCTCTATCCGCGCCTGGAGACAGCCTTTGCCCGACTTCAGGAGTGCCTCTGAACGCAGGCGCGCGGCATCGGGGCGCGTTCAACTCTGAAGAAGCATCAACACACGATCGGAACCCGAGAATATGAGAAGAGCCAAAGCACTGAGCCTGGCCGCACTGGTCGTGCTGACGGTCACGTGCTGGCCCGTGAACGGCCAGCAAGCCGCCGACGCCGCGGCGCCCGTCGTCAACCGGGCGCGCGTCTATCTCGCGCCCGGTCAGGCGGAGCGGGTGGTCGGCGGGCGGGTCGTCGCCTCCAACAGCGGCGAGACGGTGGGCTTCGTCGAGCTGGCGAAGATCGACGCGGCGCCCGCCGAAGGGCAGTGGATCGAGCTGCGGTTCGACAACCGGACGCCGTACCGGTGGGTCAAGTACGAGGGCCCGGACGATTCCCACGGCCTCGTCGCGGAGGTCGAGTTCTACGCCGGCGAACGCAGGCTGACCGGCAAGCCCTTCGGCGTGGCGGGCACGCGCGAGAAGGGCCGCTCCTTCGACAAGGCGCTGGACGGGGACACGGGCACGTGGTTCGACGCGTTCCTCACCAGCGGGGCTTACGTCGGCCTGGACCTCGGGACGGAGGCGAACACCGCGCCCACGCCGCTGATGTCGCCCGCGCCCGGCCGCTACGACGAGCCGGTGCGGCTCACCATCAGCGTTGGCGCGCCCGGCGGCGAGATCCGTTACACGACCGACGGCAGCATACCGACGCCGACGACCGGCCAGGTCTTCCGTGAAGCCGTGGCACTGGAGCGCGGCGTCACGCCGGTGTCGGCGATTGCGCTGGCGGCGGGCAAGTTCCCCGGCGAGCCGGTCAGCGGCGTTTACACGATCGGCGACGTCCCGCCTCCTGGCGGGCTGGTCACCTTCAGCACGGGCAACAGCCTGAGCGACACGTTCAACGGCTGGCTGGAGCCGGTCGCGCGCAGCGCCGGCTGCGATCACCGGGCGTATCGCTTCAGCGTGCCGGGCGCGCCGACCGACTGGCTCTGGAACCATCCCGGCGCGGGCTTCGGCCGCCCGGACTACGCGAGGGCGTTCGTCGAGCTGGCGCCGATGGACGTCCTCATCACGCAGCCCTTCGCCGGCCACGGTCGCTCCATCGAGAACGAGACGGAGTACTCGGGCAACTTCTACATGATGGCGCGGGAATCGAGCCCGAACATCCAGCTCTACCTCTACCAGCAGTGGCCGGGCCGCGACTTCAAGGACAGTTGGGCCGCCATCCGGCACGATTACATGAAGGCCATCGCCGAGGAGCGCGGCCTGACCCCGGCCACGACCTGGGAGCAGGGCGTGGTGAACCATCTGGCGTACTTCGACGCGCTCCGCGACACGATGGACCGGGAGTATCCCGGCAAGCCCGTGCTGATCGTGCCGACGGGCCTGGCGCTGGTCAACCTGAAGAAGGCTTTGGAGGCCGGCGAGGTGCCGGGCCTGCCGGAAGACCAGTTCTTCGAGCTGCACTATGCGTCCGGCGACAAAGGGCCCGGCTGGAACATCCACATGATTGACAAGGGCCGCTACTTCGTCTCCCTGGTGCTTTACTGCTGCTTTTACAGGGAAGCGCCCGGGAAGGTCAACCTGCCGCAGGAGACGACGACTCTCACGCCCGGGCAGGACGCAGTCTATAAGAGGATTGCCTGGGAGACGGTCCGCGACTACCCGTGGGCGGGCGTGAAGCCCCTGCCCGGAAGCGAATGATCTGCCGAGACGCCGAGGAGGATCGCAATGCCCATCGCCGGCAAGAGAAGCAAGGTCCTGTTCCTGCCCGTCATCCGGGGCAACTACCCGGCCTCGCTGACCGTGGAGGTGAAGTCCCGCGTGCGAGAAGCCGCCGAGGAGCTGGGGATAGACGGCATCTTCCCCGCCGACGACCTCTACACGCAGGGCCTCATCCGCAGCGACGAGGACGTGCGCGGCTATTGGGAGGCGTGGCGGGGGGACCTGTCGGACATCAAGGCGCTCGTCGCGTTCAGCGGCGACTTCATGAGGGAGCGGGCGATACAGGACACCGTCCGGCTGCTGCCGCCGGACGTGCCGGTGTTCCTGATCGTGAACAACGACGACCCGACGGCGATGGAGAGCGGCAAGGTGGGTGACTCCCTCTGCGGCTCGCTCTCCGTCCACCACAACCTGCGGATGCTCGGGCGGCGCGTCGTGCGCTCCTGCCGCATCGACGTGCACGACCACGACTTCCTGCGGGCCTTCCTGGCGCAGTACATGCTCATCATTGACGGCGTCGAGTGCCTCCGGAACATGCGCATCGCCATGCTGGGGGTGAACCCCGAGGCGTTTGCCACGACGTTCGCCAATCAGATGAAGCTCTTCGAGCTGGGCTTCTCCCTGCACCCTTACGAGCTCATCACCCTCTGGGGCGACACGGTCCTCGCCCGGGAGGTCGCCGACGGTGAGACGACGTATGAAGGCCCATTCGGCAAGGTCCAGCTCTGGCGGCCCATAGGCAGGGACGACGGGCGCGTGGCCGAAGTGAAGGCCGGCCTCGCCGAGATCATGGACGGGCTGCCCGAAGACGACAAGGTGGACGTCATCGCGCGCAGCTTCCTGTGGATGCAGGACACGTTCGCGCAGGACCGCATTGACGCGGGGGCGATACACTGCTGGTCGGAGTTCAGCCGGTTCTTCGGCGTGGCCCCCTGCACGGCGGCGATGCTCTCCAACCTGCGCCTGGAAAAGCCGGTCGTCTGCGAGCAGGACGTCTGCCACGCCATCATGGCGAAGCTGGCCTGGGAGATGACCGGCGAGCCGGGCGTTATCCTGGACATCAACAACAACGGGTGGGACCCGCGGGTCTTCAACGTGTTTCACTGCTCGCAGACGCCGCCGAACTGGCTGGCCGGCCCGGGCAAGGTCGGCGGCTGGGGCTCCATCGAGGGCCGGATGGCCCCCGAGCCGTTCACCGCCGTCTCGGCAGCCACCACCTCGGAGGAGTTCGTGGCGGTCGTCTTCCAGGGCCAGATGCTGCGCCGGCCCGCAGGCGACCGGGGCTCAAGCGGCTGGGCATTCGTGCCCAACCTTCAGGAGGTGCTGAAGGTCATCGAGCAGGCGGGCATCCACCACTTCGTCGCCATGAAGGGACACCTCGGCGACGAGGTGGCGGACGTGCTGAAGTTCAAGGGTCTAGTTGTCGCCGACATGTCCTGCGACGTGGATGACCTGGAGGACATCGAGGCCGAGCTGCCGGCGCCGGACGACGAGGACGCGTCCGGGCGCAGCGTCTTCTCATACTGACGCCCGCACCGAGGGGAAGGAAATGAAAGAGAGAATCCGACTGCTGCGCGAGCACGTCCAGGCGCTCAACGACGCGGGGGTGAGGCGCACGACGTTCTTCCCCCTCGTCGCCGAGTCATTGAAGGAGACCGTCGCCCAGCCGCCGCCGATCCGCCGCGCCAGGGCGTTCGCGCACTTGCTGGAGCGGGTCGAGCAGGCCGTGCTGCCCCACGAGCTCCTGGCCGGCTCGATCCTGGGCATGTGGCCGCTGGCCGAGGGCCTGCCCGGCCCCGAGGAGCGCGCGCGGGAGGCGGCCGAGGTCCTGGAGCGATACCGCGCCCGGAAACGGGAGGCGGCCGGCGCCGGGCGCCCCTTCCACGACCGGCGCTGGGCCCTGATGGCCCGCGACCACTACGACGCCAACGTCGATTACGCCGACCTGCAAAGGCTGATAGGCAAGATGCAGGAGCGCTTCGCCGGCGCCGACGACCTGGGCGACCCGGAGATCGGCAGGGAGCTGGAGCGGCACTTCAACTTCGACTACGGCGAGGAGACCAGGAGGCTGTTCCGCGAGCTGCCCTGGGTGGCCGCCAACCATCTGGACCTGAACTACGGCAAGGTCGTCGGTCGCGGGCTGGGCGACATCCACAGGGAGATCCTGGAGAGGCTGGAGGCAGCCGACGAGCCCGAGAAGCGCACGTTCTACGAGTCCGCGCGCATCGCCCTGGAGGCGGCCATCGCGTTCATCCGCCGCTACGCGGGGATCCTCCTGGCGGTGAGTGAGAGGCCGGGGACGGATGCGGCCCGGGCGCAGGAGCTTCGGGAGATGGCGGCCGTCTGCCGCAAGGTCGCCGACGGCGCGCCGGAGACCTTCCGCGAGGCACTCCAGCTGCTCTGGCTGGTGCACGTCATCGCCAACATCGGCGGCGGCTCGGCCCTCTCCTTCGCCCGCTTCGACCAGTACATGCACCCCTTCTACAAGAAGGACCTGGACGACGGGACGATCACGCGCGAGGAGGCGAAGGCGCTGCTGAGCTGCATGTGGCTCAAGGTGAACGAGCCTCACATGCGCACGGTGCAGAGCATCTGCCTGGCGGGGACGACGCCGGCCGGCGAGGACGCCGCGAACGAACTGAGTGCGCTCTGCCTGGAGGTCTGCGGCGACACGCGGCAGCCCTACCCGAACACGGCCGTCCGCATGCACCGGGGCAGCCCAGAATGGCTCTGGGACCAGGTGATCGAGACGATCAAGCTCGGCATCGGCCAGCCGCAACTCCTGAACGACGACGCATGGATCCCGAACCTGGTCAGCGTCGGGTTCCCGCTGGAGGACGCCCGCGACTACTACAACATGGGCTGCGTCGAGATGATGGTCATGGGCCGGCAGCCCAGCGGCGCGGCCGTGCACATCCCCGGCTGGGACTGGAGCCGCGTCGAGCAACGGGCGGGCGAGCCGGACGCGGAAGAGGGCGAGACCACCGTGGACTTCCCCGCGGTCATCGAGCTGGTCCTCAATAGCGGCGACGCGAACATGGCCGGCCAGACCGGCATACCCACCGGCGAGCCGGACTCTTTGCAGACGTTCGAGCAGTTCCTGGACGCCTACTGCGCGCAGGTCGTGCACAGGGTGAGGCGCGCGCCAGTCGGCGCGCTGCGGGAAGACCGGCAGGCGGCGGGGCGGCACTTCGACCCCTTCGGCTCCGCCCTGCTGGATGACTGCCTGGAGAGGGGCATGGACATGTTCCAGGGCGGCTGTAAGCTGCCGCCCATCCGCAGGATCGGCGGCTTCGGGCTCGGCACCGGCACCGATTCCCTGTCGGCGATCAAGAAGTTCGTCTATGACGGTAAGCGCCTGACGCTCCGGCAGTTGAAGGAGGTCCTGGAGGCGGACTTCGAGGGGCACGAGGACCTCCGCGCCGTCCTCAACGGGCAGACGCCCTGCTACGGCAACGACCTGGACGAGGCCGATGACATCGCCCGCCTCATATTCGACGCATACGCCGACGCCGTCCATGCCAACAACGACGGCTCTGTGCCCGGTCCGTTCGTGACGAGCGTCTTCAGCTACACCAGGCACGTTTACGCGGCGGAGGTGATCGCCGCCACCCCCAACGGCCGCAGGGCGCGCGCGCCGATGAGCGAGACCATCGGCCCGAGCCAGGGCAGGGACGTCGAGGGGCCGACCGCGCTGATCAACTCCGTCGCCGGCCTGGACCACGGGAAGATCACGGGCGCCGCCGCGTTCAACCTGAAGGTGAGCCCCGGCCTGGTGCGCGGCCAGGCCGGCTCCGACGCGCTCAAAGCGCTGCTGAAGGTTTACATCCGGGCGGGCGGCGTGCAGATACAGGTCAACTTCGTGGACCAGGAGGTCCTGCGGGACGCGCAGGCCCATCCCGACAGGCACCGCGACCTCATCGTGCGCGTGGCCGGGTATTCGGAGTACTTCACCAGCCTGGACCGCGAACTCCAGGACGAGATCATCAGCCGCACGTCGCACGGGCTGTGACGGGAGCCGGCGGAGGG
Source organism: uncultured candidatus Brocadiaceae bacterium (assembly GCA_964592385.1). Classification (GTDB taxonomy): domain Bacteria; phylum Planctomycetota; class Brocadiia; order SM23-32; family SM23-32; genus CAZQEQ01. Next base: position 17,168 of record CAZQEQ010000073.1, read on the forward strand.
GAGCCCAGATGAAAGCAGTGGCCGCAACGGCCCCTGGCAGGGCCGAAGTCGTTGACGTGCCGATGCCCGAGGTCGGGGACTACGAGTGCCTCGTGAAGGTCCGCGCCTGCGGTCTGTGCAGCACGGACCTGAAGATCATCGACGACCACGTCAGCAACCTGACCGTGGACTACCCCGTCATCCTCGGCCACGAGAGCGTCGGCGAGGTCGTCGAACTCGGCAGCCAGGTGCGGAACATCCAGGTCGGTTACCGCATGACCAACCCGCGCGGGCGCCTCGGGCCGGGCACGCCCTTCAAGGGCATGTGGGCCGGGATGGCCGAGTACGCCGTCGTGCAGGACCAGCGAGTCATGGACGAACTGGGCGTGGACCGCTCCGAGTACGCCTTCCTGCCCGCGGGACGGCCGATCCCCGACGACCTGTCCTCCGAGGACGCCGGCGTCCTGCTCGCGCTGTGCGAGGCTTACAGCGGCACTGGGAACCTGGGCGTGCGCGATGGCATGGAGGTCCTGATCTACGGCGACGGACCGATAGGGCTCGCGCTCGTGAACTTCGCCCGGATGCGCGGCGCCGCATGGGTAGGATGCGTCGGTCACCACGACGAGCGCCTGGAGAGGATACGCGAGCGGAGCGAGGTGGACCTGACCGTCAACTCCAGGACGGAGGACGTGGCCGACAGGCTCGGCGAGCGGCAGTTCGACCTGGTGATAGACGCCGTCGGCTCGTCGGCCATCATCAAGGA
>CAZQEQ010000074.1:0-17266 GCA_964592385.1 uncultured candidatus Brocadiaceae bacterium
CCGGCCCTGCGTTGAAACCGCTGCTGGTCCAGACGGGCTTGCCGTCTGCCTTGTTCAGAGCCACGATGCAATGCTCGCCACCGGGCTTCGCCACCACTATGTTGCCGACCACCAGCGGACTCTCCGCGTAGCCCCAGCTCCCCGGCTTGCCGCCGAAACTGCTCATCTCCACCGCCCACAGACCGTTGCCGTTCCGGGCGTCCACGCACCCGAGCCGGCCCTTGCCCGTCATCACGTAGATCTTCCCGTCGTTTACGGTCGGCGTCGCCCGGGCCCCCGCATGGCTGCTCGAGTAGGCCGGCCCGATGGACTTCTGCCACTGGGGGTTGCCGCGCGCGTCCAGGGCGCTCAGGGCCAGGTTGCCGCCCACAACGCCCGTGATGTAGACCGTGTTGCCCGTGACGGCCACGCTGGAGAAGCCGTTCCCTATGCCGCTGGCCTTCCACAGTAGCGGAGGGCCGCCCTGGGGCCATTCCTTCAGCAGACCCGTGTCCGGGCTCTTGCCATCCCGATTCACCCCACGCCACTCGGGCCACTCGGCCGCCCCGGCGCCGCTACCAGACGCGGCAAGCCCGGCCGCAATGATCAGAACGCACGTTGCCACTGACCTCACACGCATGTACCCGCTCCTCAAAGGAACCTGGTTGTCACCTGTCAGCGCCCAGTACGGCGCTTCCCCATTTGTGCACGATAGGCAGCCCCCTGCACTACTTGACAGATAACCGGTCCGGCGCGTTCTGTCAAGCGTACCGCCTCATCGCTGGCCGTTGCTGCCGCCCTTCAAGAAGAACCTTGACATACATAGGAGGACAAGGTATAATATGCATAGAGACACGAGGCACAATCCGGGAAACAGGGGAAAGGAGGCAGGCCGTGGACTTCAACACGGAGCTGGTCAAGGGCAGCACGGTCCCGATCGTGCTCTCCCTGCTCAGGGAGCGGGAGATGTACGGCTACGAGATCGTCAAGGTGGTCAACGAGCGCACCGGCGGGCGCTTCGAGTGGAAGGAGGGCACGCTCTACCCGTGCCTGCACCGGATGGAGGCGGACCGCCTCGTGCGGTCGCGCTGGCACGAGGCGCCGAACGGCAAGAAGCGCAAGTACTACCGGATAACGCGCAAGGGCCTGGCCGAGCTCGCGACGCGCAGGGAAGAATGGGTCGAGTTCGCCACGCAGGTCAACGCGCTCCTCCTCACGGAAACCGCCTGATGAGCCGCATCGAGGACTACGTTGAGGTGGTAACGCAGCGGCTGCGGCCGGACGCCGAGCTGCACTGGGACATCGCGAACGAGCTGCGGGCGCACCTGGAGGACGCGGCGGCCGAGGCGCGCGGGCGGGGGCTGGACGAGGGGGAGAGCGTCGAAGCGGCGCTCAAAGCCTTCGGCGACGCGGACGAGGTGGCCCAGGGCCTCTGGCAGGCCAACCGCCGCCGCATGCGCCTGCACGCGGTCGCCAGGTGGGCGGGACGGGCGCTGTTGCTCGCGGCGGGGGCGCTCGTCGTGCTGCTGGTTGGCACGGACATCCTGGTGGTGCGGGGCGTTGCCAGGGCCGCGCGCGGCCTCCGCACCGTCGATCCGTGGGACCTGCTGCCCCTGCTGCCCCCCGTGCGGCCTCGGAGCGATCTGAGCGAGGGGGAGCAGTTCGTGTGGGACAACCTGACCTATGAGCTGGCGGACGCCGAAGCGCTCATTGGGCTGTACCCCGACGATCCCATCCTTTACGCCAATTACGCGCTTGTCGCTCTGTGCAGGTATGATGACCTCACCAAGCCCCTCGGTGAGGAGAGACTGCGCGAAGTGCTGGACATTCTGGATCGAGGGGAAGGAGTCGAGCCGGGGAACGCACTCTATGACCACATGAAAGCGACAGTCCTCCTGCTCAACTCAGCGCAGGCCATCAAGGGGGAGGGCATCCCCTTCCAGAAGTTCCGATGGCACGTGAACGAGACTGAGCCCGCGGCGGGGCAGCGCGTGCTCATTGAGGATGCGCAGATGTTCGAGCGGGCGATGCGCGAGATTGCCGAGGGGGCGGCGAAGCCATACTGGAGCGGCCATGAGACAGACTGGGCCGAGTTGAGGCGCCGGTTATCGGCGCCTCCGAGGACGCTGCCCGAACACCTGGCCCTCGTGGCAGAGGAGCACTGCACTCTCATTTGGGCCTCCATACCGGTCCGGCACGCGCTGAGGATGCTGCCAGGATGTGCGGTGGCCATGGCGGAGGAGGGAGATAGGGAGGCTGCCGCCGAACTGGCCGGCGTCATGCAGAGACCGGCCCTGCCGATGGGCGTCGGCGCGGGGATCACGATCCAACTTCTGGTAGCCCAATCGGTGCTGATGGAGACCGCTGGGCAGGCGCCCGGAGTGTTCGAAAAGCTCGGCATGCCCGGTTGGGCGGCTGAGGCACATGCCCGGTACGATCAACTGATGGCGCAGCAGCGTTCAGCCATGGGGGCACCCCTTTGGGCCGAGACGCGCAAGCAGGTCCTGCGCGACGCGGGGCTCTTGGGAGGGATGCTGCTTCCGGCGGACTTCGCGGGCGACCCCCGCCTGACTCGCCCACTGCGGACCGTGGAGCACGTGTTCGCGGAGCGCGCCGTCCTGGGTCTCCTGACCGCTGCGCTCGGGGTGATGATCCTTGCTGTGGGCTGCGCGGCCGCCTGGCAGGCCTGGAGAGGCCCGGGAAGCGCAGAGGGCCCGGGGCTGCTCTTCATCGGCTGGCGCCGGCTGGGCATGGTCATCCTCGGGGGAGTAGTCGTGCCGCTAGGGCTCTACTGGGCCTGGACGCGCCTGAGCCCGTTCAGCGCCCTGCGCTACGGGCTCGGATACGCCCCAGGCTGGCGGTTGGCGGAACTCGGGACCGTCTATGCCTTGGTCGCGCTGGCAGTTCCGGGCCTTGGCTGGCTCGCCGTTCGAGCGCGCGGCCGGGAGGTGGGCCTGGAAGTGTCGCCCCTCGTCTGGACCTCGCCGTTGCGCTATGTTCGCCCTGTGGTCACCTCAGCGTTGATTGCCGGGATTCTGGGTTCCCTGGCCGCCGGTATGTCCTCGTACGCGTATGGCGGGCGGTGGGCGTGGAGCGGGGCGGGCGTGCTACTGGCAGTGGCGGTGTTCCCAGCTGTCCTCGTTGCGGACGCGCTGCTGCACAGGGGCCGCGACAGGACACGGACTGCGCGTCTCCACCGAGTGCTTGTCCGGAACCTGCTGCCCGTCCTGGCCGCCTGCCTGCTGGTCGTGGGCGTGACGTCCCACGCCTATCTGCGGCACAGCGAAGCGAAGCAGGTTGCGCTGCTCAACCAACCGGGCCACCGGCTCTTCCTCGACGCAATCGAGATGTCTCGCTACAAGGGCCTGGGCGACCACCTGCGTGAGCTGAACCGGCAGTGGAACGAGGAGCACGGCTTGCCCACCGACGTGCCGCGCGAGGACCCGGTCGAGGCCACCCTCCGGCGCATCTCCGGGCGGTGACTTGCCCCGGCCTTGATGCCTGCCTTTGACGTTCCCGCCGCTTCGCAATAAGCTGTTGTGAGCGTGCTGTCTTCTTGCGTCCTGTGTCGGGAAGAGGGAAGCGATGGCGCAGACTTCGAGGGAGATCGTCCGGGCGGCCATCCGGTTCGAGGGGCCGGACCGGCTGCCCGTGCGGATGGGGTGCTTCGGGCGCGACGACACGGGCTGGATCCCGCGCCCGGGTGCTAACCGCACCGAGAACGGCATCGAGGTCGACGAGTGGGGCTGCCACTGGGAGCAGACGGACGTGCCCAACATGGGCCAGCCCAAGGGCCATCCGCTGGCCGACGTGTCCGAGCATGGCAAGCTCACCGTCCCCGACTACAACGAAGAATGGCGCTACGCCGACTGCGGGGAGGCATTCCAGCGCGCCGAGGCCCAGGGCAGGTACACCCAGGTCGGCATCTTCATGGTCCTGTTCGAGCGGATGTACTCCGTCGCGGGCTTCGAGAACGTCCTGATGGGCCTGCTCGCCGACCCCGAGAACACCGGCGCGCTCGCCGACCGCATCGTCGAGGCGCACCTCTGCCTCCTGCGCAACTACCAGGAGCGGTTCGGCCCGCGGCTCGACTCCTTCAGCATGACCGACGACTGGGGCACGCAGCAGGCAGCGTTCGTCTCGATGGACGTCTGGTACGATTTCTTCTTCCCGCGCTACAAGCGCATCTTCGACGCCATGCACGAGGGCGGGCAGGACGTTTGGGTCCACTCCTGCGGCAAGGTCAACGAGATCATCCAGGGCTACATCGACGCCGGCGTGAACGCGGTCAACCTCCAGCAGCCGCGCGCGCTCGGCATCGAGGAGATCGGCCGGCGCTACCGCGGCAAGATCACCTTCGAATCCCTGGCTGACATCCAGGCGACGCTGCCGAAGGGGCGCCCCGAGCTGATCGAGGCCGACGCCCGCGCCCTCGCCGAGCACTGGATGAGCCCGCGGGGCGGGTTCGTCTTCAGCGACTACGGCGACGGCCGCGCCATCGGCGCCGACCCGGAGGCCAAGCTCGCCATGTATCGCGCCTTCAGCCGCGTCTCCGAGGAGCTCTACGGCAACCCGCTCCCCGAGCCCATCCAGCAGTAGGGCGCGCCCTCTGGAGTGCGGTAGCTTGCTACCGCTCTGCCGTCCCGGAAGCTTGCTTCCGCGGGGGCGAACCCCTCGATGGTTCTCGGGACAAACAAGCTTGCCGTCCCGTGGCACGCCCGCGCCGAGCCGCCTGAGACTGCCGAGCTCGGCGCCCTTGCCAGAGGGCCTCCCGGGGTCCGTAGCGGCCCATCGTCTCAGGATGTCCGCGCGGACGTGCCAAACGAGCGCGATTCCGCGAGAAGGCTTCTCGTTATGTCAAAGAGCAGTTTTGTTTTGTCAGGAAACAATTCGCGCCGGACAAAGCGGACATCCAGCGCCGGGCTCAACAGCGCCCGGACCGGCAGAGCAACCACAAAGTCACGACGAATCACCACGAAGTGCACGAAGGACACGAAGGTACGAGGCACGAACTGACAGCCCAACAGGGAAGGCGGACCCGTGTTCAGGGTTCAGGGCTGCTTCTGTTCCATTCCGCGATCCCCAATCCGCATTTGAGCGCCTGCCGTCCGGGAGAATTTCTCGTTGCTGGTTGCTTGCTTCTTGTTGCCTGCCGTTGCGCCGTTCGCCGTTGGTGTCGTTCGCCGTTACCGTACCTGCGGCCTCCCGCCTCCAGACTCCCGCCTGCCGTTTGGCGTCATCCGTGCGCATCCGTGTTGATCCGTGTCCCATGTCGTTGCCGTTGGTGTCGTTCGGCGTTACCGTACCTGCAGTCTCCAGCCTCCAGTCTCCAGCCTGCCGCTCATACTTCCGGCGCGGAACGATTATAGGCGTTCCGCGCCGGCGATGTGTCCGTCCTGTCCCTTACTGACCGATAAAAGCTGGGCGGCCTGCAGGCTTGACAGCGGCGCCGTCCGCCGCCATAATCGCGTGGCGGGTTGGCGGCTGTGCCCGGTGGCGGGCTGTGGGCGGAGTTCAACGGGGATTCGAGCATGACCCAGAAAACGCGAAAGCTCTCCGAAGAGGTCGTCGAGGAGATTGTGCGCCGGATCGTCGCCGTGGCCCGCCCGGAGAAGATCATCATTTTCGGGTCGGCGGCGAGCGGGGCGATGGGCCCCAACAGCGACGTGGACCTGCTCGTCGTCAAGGCGGGCGCCCACCGGCTCGACCTGGCCGGCGAGATATACAGGAACCTGCACGGCGTGCGCGAGGCATTGGACGTGATCGTGGTCAGGCCAGAAGACCTGGAGAGATACCGGGACAGTCACGCCCTTGTGATTGCTCCTGCCCTCGAAGAAGGGAAGGTCATCTATGATGCCGCAGAGACGTCCGCCCGATGACCCGGGCGAATGGCTGAACCGGGCTCGGAGCAACCTGAAACGCGCCAGGGAAGACGTGCGGCTCGAAGGCGTTTACCTGGAAGACCTTTGCTTTGACGCGCAGCAGGCCGCCGAGAGCAAAGCCGCCAATGGGCCCGTCGGAAACGGCGTTAGCGGCGGCGCAGAAGAGAGAAACCGCTCTGTAGAACCTGCGGCGCTGGAAGTGCGCCGTCAGGTGGAGTATGGGTCCGCACACGTGAAAGCTAGTCTGTTGCAGGAGGGCGCATGATTGCCCGGATTATTCTTACGGGGATTGCCCGCTCAATGTTCCTGACCAATGCCCTCGTGTGCTTCCTGATTCCTTTATCCCGAAGGGCATGTTGACGATGGGACTGCGACTCCTCCGGTATGGTAACACCGCACTGATGTCATCAGCGTTAGATCCCCTCGAAGATATGCAGTGCTTTGTAGGTGCTTTGGGGTCTGAGGACTACCTGTCGGATCTGCTATGGGCAAGGCATGGGCTTTCGAAACGGGCCGCACGCGAGAAGAGCTCAGCCGTGCAACCCTATGTCGAGGCCGCGATGAGCTACCTGCAACAAGCCGATGCTGGGCCATCTGACATCAGTTTCTTGCCACTCTACTATGCCCTGCTCAATATGATGAGAGCTTACGTTATCATAGGACCGTATAGCAGCGAGTTGAACGATCGCGCGAATCGCACGCACGGACTCAGCTACGACCAGACCAAGAAGAGCCATTCTCTGATGACGGAAAGACTCTACGTGCGCCAAAAGGGCTCTATCTCATTGTTTTACAAGACGTTGACGGGTGAGTCAGTGCAGCGGAGAACGACACTGCTGATGCGGGATGTGTACCCTTTTCTTGTGGATGTCTCAGCGGAATATATGCTCGCGGCAGGTGCCGAGGGTGGCACCTGTGGTCTGGATGTCCGTGTGGTGCGCGGCCAGCGCGGTGTGTATCTCAAGGCGCAACATGTGAGTGGCTCTGAACCGCCCAGTGTGAAGTCGCTGAAAGTATTGCGTGGGTGCCGGTACGATGCTGCATCGAAGGCGTATTGCAGTAAGCCTGTGGCCGACAACGACACGGCGTACGAACGCCTAGCCGAGTGCATAAGGCCGGAACTGGTCTATCTGGACAGCAGTAGTTCCGAATCCAGGGCTAAGATCCAGACTCCGGTTTCTGGACGTGATCTCCTATTCCCCGAAGAACTCCCGATTGCGCTCGTGTTCTTTCATATGTCCGCGCTCGTGCGGTACAACCCGCAGTCGCTCGTGACGTTCAGAGAGAGCAGGTACTGGCCCATGATGATGGCGGCCCGCCGACACTGCTTGCTGAAGTTTCTGAAGCTCTTTTGGTCGTACGTGCACCAAGAGGCAATCGTGCTGACACACCAACGATGACGGTCATGGTGGCTTTGGTGGCCCACTCGGACTGGAGTGCTTGGTGGTCAACTGGTCCATCGGGCCCTCGAACATCCCCGATGCGCTTCGGTTCCGGACAGACCCGTCTTTGAGGTGATGAATGGTGCCGCATATAGGGCCTTGCCGTGAGGGGGCACACAGCCGGCCCTTGCGGGCCGACCCCAACGGTGATCGGAGAGGAGAGGTACTGATGTTGAGATTGCGTGTTGACTGGGACGGATGCCCGGAGGAGCTCCGGGCCGGGCTGGGCGAGATTCGGGCGGAGAGGGGCGACCGGTTCTCCGTCGCCCCGGACGCCCTGACGGTGCGGTTCGTGAAGCAGGACTCGCCGGGTCTGGAGGCTGCGCCCGGCGAAGGGGGCATGACGGTCCGATACGGGCGCCTCTGCGACGCCTTCCGCGCCCTCGGCCGGCTGCTCGGCGCGGAGTCGCCCGAAGACGCCGAGTTCCGCGAGACGCCGCGCTTCGACATGCTCGGCCTGATGGTGGACGTGTCGCGCAACGGCGTCCTGCTCCCCGAGGCGGCGAAGGCCCTGATGCGCCGCTGCGCCCTGATGGGCCTGAACATGGTGATGCTCTATGCGGAGGACACCTACGAGGTCCCCGGCGAGCCGTTCTTCGGCTACCTGCGCGGGCGTTACACGCAGGACGAGATGCGCGACCTGGACGACTGCGCCGACGCGCTCGGCATCGAGATGATCCCGTGCATCCAGACCCTGGCCCACCTGGAGCAGATACTCCAGTGGCCGGCCTACGGCGACTACCGGGACGTCCACGGCGTGATCCTGGCCGAGGAGGAGCGGACCTACGAACTGGTCGGTAAGCTGATCGCGGCGGCGAGCGAGCCGTTCCGCTCCAGGCGCATCCACCTCGGCATGGACGAGGCGCACGGGATCGGCACGGGCCGCTACCGCCAGCGGCACGGCGAGAAGAGCTCGTTCGAGATACTGAACGCCCACCTGGCCCGCGTGCGCGACATCTGCCGCGAGCGCGGCCTGGAGCCGATGATCTGGAGCGACATGTACTTCCGTATCGGCTCGAAGACGGACAGCTATTACGACCTGGACGCCGTCGTGCCGCCCGAGGTCGTCGAGCGCATCCCGAAGGACGTGCAGCTTGTGTATTGGGACTACTACCACGGCGACGCGGAGTTCTACTCGCGCATGATCGAGCGGCACCGCGCGCTCGGCTCGGAGCCTGTGATGGCCGGCGGCGGGTGGACCTGGAACCACCTGTGGGCGGCGCTGCCGTTCGCGTTCATGGTCACGGACGCCTGCATGTCGGCGTGCAGGGAGCAGGGGCTGCGGGAGGTCTTCCTGACGCTCTGGGGCGACGACGGGATGGAGTGCGACCTGTTCAGCGCGCTGCCGGCGCTCCAGTTCTTCGCGGAGCACGGCTATGGCGACGGAGTGGACGAGGGGCTGCTGCGGGCGAACTTCCGAGGCTCGTGCGACGCGGAGTTCGACGACTGGGTCCGCGCCGCCGACGTGGACTCCGTGCCGTGCCTGGCCAGTCCGACGGAGAGCAACGCGAACCCCGGCAAGTGGCTGCTCTGGCAGGACCCGCTGCTGGCGCTGATGGACCCGCAGGTGGAGGGCGTTGACCTGCGCTCGCACTACGAGGCGCTGGCGCGGGAGTTGGAGGAGGCCGCCGAGAAGCCCGGCGCGGCCGCGCGGCTGGAGTTCCCGGCGCAACTGGCGCGTGTGCTGGCGCTCAAGTGCAACCTGCGGCGAGACCTGGCCGGGGCTTACGCGGCGGGGGAGAGGGGGCGGCTTGAGTCGCTGCTGGACGGCGACCTCGCCGAGCTGCAGCGGGAGGCGGAGGCGCTTTGGAAGTGCCACCGCGACATGTGGCTGGCGACCTACAAGCCGTTCGGCCTGGAGGTGATCGAGAGCCGCTACGGCGGCCTGTTGGCCCGGCTGGAAAGCCTGTCGGACAGGCTGCGCGGCTACCTGGACGGGGAAGTCGCGTCCATCCCTGAGCTTGAGGTCAAACTGGAGCGGGTGTATGAGACTGCGCCCGGCACGCTGCCGGGGACTTCCTACTCGCGCGTTGCGACCCCGAGCACGATCAAATAGCCCGTTCCGGCTGCCTCACGGGCCGGCGCCCGCGCGCAGGTCGTAGCAGTGGAGGTCCCTGCCTCCGCGCACGAAGAGCCTGCCGTCGGCGAGGACCGGCGATGAGTATGCCGTCAGCCGCACCGTGAACCCGCCCAGGTGCTCGCAGCCCTCCGGCGAACACCTGGCCACCACGAGTTCCAGGCCGTCGTTGATGATCATCACGCCGTCGGCGACGAGTATCGTCGGCTCGTGGTTCCTCTCCCACTTCTTGGCAGCTTCTTTGACGCCCGGCAGAGGCCAGTCCTCGCTCATCCACCTGACCTGGCCGTCCTTCAGGTCCAGGCAGGTCAACCGATTGCGCGCCCACGTGTATGCCTTGGACGTGGTGCGGTTGTTGAAGCAGTAGAGGTGGCCGTCCCATATCTGGTTGCCCAGGAAATATGCCGAAACGTCCGTGTTCTGCCAGACCACTTCGGCCTTGCCGTCCCTGACGCGGAAGCCCACTGTCCGGCCGAACGAGCCGGCGCTGCGATTCTCCTGGCCGGCTGCCGGGACGTCGTTCCAGATGCGGTCAACGATCAGCCCGTCGGGCATGACCATCGGGTAGGACTCGGAGGAGTAGACGCGGCCCCCCTTGCACTCCGGGAATTCCTCCATATAGTCCAGCTTCCACAGCTCCGCGCCGCTCTGCGGGTCCAGCCCGACGGCGGCCTCGCCCAGGTGGCAGAGGATCGTCGCCCTGCCGTCAACCGTGGCCAGCAGGGGCGAGCCGTGGGGGTTCTGCCCCCCGATGTCATAGACCGCCTGCCAGGCGGCGCTGCCCGTGTCCTTGTCAAATGCGTAGACGCCGACGGCCTTCTGCGCCTTGGCGCCCTCGATGACGTAGACTATCTCCTCGGTTACCAGGGGGGAGCCGGCCGCACCGTACTTCTTCACGCTCGTGCCGTGGTCTTCGACCAGGTTGCGCCGCCATATCTCCTCGCCGCCCGCTGCGTGCACGCATGCCAGCACGCCGAGCTGGCCGTGGCCGTAGACGCGGGCGCCGTGGATGGAGGGCGTGGCGTGGGGGCTGTTGTAGCTGATGACCACTTGGGGGTGAAGCTCATACTGCCAGCGCACCTTCCCCGTGCTTACCTCGACGCAGCTCAGCATCTCGCGGTTGCTGGCCTTCTTGCCCTTCAGTTCGCCGGCCTCCTGGCCGCGCAGGTCGCCGACCGGGGCCGACTCGGGGTCCGCCACCCGCAAACAGCCCTGGATGTACGCCAGGCCGCCCCCCGGCAGGGCGGGGTCGGTCGTGACGGCGACGGTCCCGTTCCCGCTGCCGACCTCCGCCGTCCAGGCAAGCGGCGGCCCCTCCTCCGGCCAATCCCTCAGCCAGCCCGTCTCCGCCGTCGCGTTCTGGCGGCCCGGCCCACGGAACTGCGTCCAGTCCTCGCCGGCGGCGCCGGCCGCGACCGCCAGCCAGAGCGTGACCAGCATGGCAGTCAGCTTTGCAGCCTTGCTCACGTGCGGGCCTCCCTTCGTTTGGTTCCGGCGGCAGGCGCCGTGCTGTTGCGCAGCACGAGGCGCGCGGGGACGCAGTCGGTGCGCGAGTCTTCCGGTTCGCCCGCGGCCATTCGGACCAGTCGCTCGACCGCCCGCTCGCCGACGCGGTACAGCTCCAGGCTGACCGTCGTCAGGGGCGGCATCGCGGCCGCCGCGTACACGTCGTCGAAACCTATAACGGAGAGGTCGTCCGGGACGCGCAGCCCCAGCCAGGCGCAGGCGCGGTACACTGCAAGTGCCCACGCGTCGTTGTACGCCAGCACGCCCGTCGGCGCGGGCGACGCCCCACGCAATGCCTGCGCAAGCTGCGGCACCAGGTGCTGGATCCTGGTAGAGATCGGTTCGCGGTCGGCCCCCGGGCCGGGCTTGGCCCTCAGGTCCTGGGGCCGGAGGCCCCGGGCCTGCATCCACTCGCGGTAGGTGCGCCTCCGCTCCGCAGGATAGCTCCCGGGGCCCTCCGACGGACCGGTCCACGCGATGGCCCGGTGGGCGAGCGCGTACAGGTGTTCCATGGCGTCGCCGACGGGTGCCAGGTCGTCGACCCGGACGTTCGGCACGTCCAGCGAAGGCGGTCCCCCGGCGACGACGACGGGCCACTGCGGCCAGACGCGCCGGACTACCGGTTCGGCCGGGGGCCAGTTGAAGCCAGCCACGACAAGCCCGTCAATGCATCCCTCGCGCAGTTGCTCGAGGGCGCGCTCGGCGGGGGACCGGCTGCCGCCGCCCGGTATCGCGACCAGGTGCAGCCCGCACCTGGACGCGGCGGAGAGCATCCCGGCCTGGAGCGGGGCGTGGAACTGGAGGGTCTCCTGGCTCCGGGCGTCGCCGGGGTCGAGGACCTGCATGGCGAGCAGTCCGCCGATGGCGAAGCTGCGTCCCGTGCGCAGGCTGCGCGCGGCGCGATGGCGAACGTAGCCCAGCTTGCGGCACGCGGCCAGGACGCGTCTGCGGCAGTCCTTGCTGATGCGGTCGCTTTCGACGCCGTCATTGAGGACTTTGCTGACGGTGGCCGGGCTGGTGCCCGCGTGTCGGGCTACGTCTTTCATGCTGACGCGGCGCATGGGGCCTCCGGTGTCCGGGCGAGCAGGTTGCCAGGGGTGCGAAAACGATTTCGCGCATCCTAACCCGCACACCCCAGACCTGTCAAGCATGTGTTCGGGATTCAGCGCTTGGCCTTGTGATCCTTCCACGGGCGGGAGTCCAGGCGTGACGCGACACTCTCGCCTGCTGGCATTCAGGCGCGGCCGGCTGCCCCCGTCGCCCGCAGCCAGCGTTCTACGACTGGCTCGATTGCCTGTGCCGCCACCGCCAGTGCTGCCGGCGTCCAGAGGTTCGTCTTCGCCTGCCACTGGTCCATCAATGACGAGCGCACTGCCGCGACCAGTTCCGTGGCAACGTTGACCTTTGCGATGCCGAGGGAAATGGCACGACGCAGGTCGTCCGGCGGCGTGCCCGAGCCGCCGTGCAATACGAGCGGTATGCGGACGGCGTCGCGAATGGCCTCGAGACGGTCGAAATCAAGGCTTGGCAGCCGCGTGTACTGCCCGTGTGCGTTCCCGACGGAAACGGCCAGCGCGTCAACACCTGCAGCGGCCACGTAAGCCGCTGCCTCGGCCGGCTCGGTCAGGGTGGACGCACCCTGGGACTCGGTGGAAGCACTGTCGTTGCTCCCCACGTGCCCGATCTCGCCTTCCACGGTGACGCCGAGAGGCCGGGCACGTGCCACGGTCTCGCGCAGGGCGCTCACGTTCTCGTCCCAGGACCGTCGCGAGAAATCCAGCATGACCGACGTGTAGCCCGCGGCGAGGCACTCGTCCACAAGCTGCAGCGAATCGCCATGGTCGAGATGCAGGGCAGCGGGAACAGTGCACGTCTTGACCAGAGCCCGAGTGATGTCGGCCAGCACCTTCGGTCGCAGAAGGGGGAACTCGCCGGGGCCGTTCATCAGAATCACCGGCGCCTCGAGGCGAGAGGCGACGCGCAACGCGGCCTCGGTCGTCTCGGCATTCCAGACGCAGAACGCCGGCACGGCGAAGCCGCCCCGAACGGCAGTCTGCAGCAATGTGGACATGGGGAGCAACTCGCCCATCTGGTCCTTCCTCCGTCGTGACACAAACCCCCGCGCACCGCTGCAGCCCCGTTCGCCGACTGCTCACCTGGCCAAGGGCAAGGGGCAGGCATGGGGGCCGCTCAGTCGGCCGTAAGGCGGATGTCCCCGCCGGACTCGAAGCGGCGCGGCCCGGCGCCGGGCAGCTCGACGACCGTGGGAACGCCCTCCGGCGCGCTCGCCTCCAGGCTCACGGCGCCCGTGTCCGCGTCCTTGCGCCAGTCCACGGAGACCGTGCCGGCGGGCGTCGGCATCGAGCCCCGCGCCCACTCGCAGGCCCCTGTCTGCGGGCGGATGAGGACCTCCTCGAACCCGGGCCGGCCGGGCTTGATGCCGAGGATGCAGGTCAGGAAGTCTGCCGCGATCCAACTGCTCCAGGCGTGGCAGTCGCTACGGCCCGGCCAGTACTCGCACCAGGTGGACAGGTGCGCGCCGATCATCTCGCGCCAGGGGGCGAGGACGTGGTCGGGGAAGCGCTCGTACGCGCCGGCCGCCTCCAGGGCGCGGGCCAGGTAGAAGCTCTGCATCAGCTTGGTGCGGATCAGCGCCGGGTCGGAGGTGAGCCGTTCGAGGATGGCCTGCGTCTGCTCCGGGGCGGCGGCGCCGGAGAGGATCGCCAGGGCCTGGCTGTGCTGGGAGAGGCGGTCGTCCGGGCGGTCGGGGCCTTCGAGGAACAGGCTCTCCTCGTCGCTCCAGGCGGCCTGGAGGGAGCGGCGCAGCCGGTCGGCGAGCGTCCGCCACCGGCCGGCGTCCTCGGGCTCGCCCGCGGCCTCGTGCAGCCGCGCGGCGGCGTCCAGCGCGCAGACGAAAAGGCCCGTCAGGTAGGTTGACCCGCCCTCAACCACGGCGGGGAACTGCCCGCGCGACCACTCGTCGGCGTGGTCCACCATGTTCCATCTCTCGATGGGCCCGGTGAAGCCGTCGCCGCGCAGGTGCTCGCGGAAGTAGGCGAGCACGCCGTCGGCGGCGTGGAGGTTCGAGCGGACGAACTCGCGGTCCCGCGGGCCGACCCACTGCCAATAGTCGTCCACCATCAACACCCAGAGGAGCGAGAAGTAGGGAATGATGATGGGCCGCCAGGTGGGCGCGCGCCCGAGCGTCAGGCCGCGTGGCACGATGGAGTCCCGGAACGCGCGGATCGCGCGGCGGGCCAGGCGCGTCTCGCCCGCGAGCGCCATGCTGCACAGGGCCTCCAGCCGAGTGTCGCCGACGTATTGAAGCTGCTCGTAGTAGGGGCAGTCCTCGTAGGTCTCGTGCGAGCAGAGCTGGAGCGTCCGCCAGCTCATGTCGAGCATCTTCGCGGAGTCCGGGTCCGATGACTCGAACTCCGCTTCGAGTTCCTGGGGAAAGGTCGTGAAGCGGTACGACGCGTCCCGCAGGTCGAACGGGGTCTCCCCGTCTGAGACGACGAGCCTGATGAACCAGAACGTCCGCCAGTGGAGGGGCTCGTAGGTGAACTCGTCGCCGGGCAGCGTGACGGTGTCCTGGTAGCCGGGGAAGCCGCCGGACAGGTCGTCGCGCACCCGCTTGACCCAGTGCTCGCGGCCGCCCTCGGCGGGCTGCCGCGCGCACTCGGCGTATATGATCTCCACCGTGCGGCCCGCGCCGCCGGAGAAGCGGAAGACCGGGAAGCCGGTGGTCAGGTGCCCGGCGTCGAGGACGATCTCTCCGCCCTCGCCGGCGGGCAGCGACCAGCCCGCCGGGGGCTCGCCGAAGAGGTGTTCGATCTCCCGATGGTCGCGGACGGTCCGTACGAAGCGCCGGGGCTCTTCGACGAGGGCCGGCACGTCGCGGGGGAAGAGTTCCTGCCCGGGGAACTCTCCCCAGGTGCGGTTGCAGTCCGCCGGGCCGGTGGCGACTGCCTGCTCCCAATCCGAATCGTCAAAGTCGGGCTCCGTCCATCCCAGCGGCAGCGCGCGTGCGTCCACCCGCTCCATGTAGGCCAGGAAGTTGATCGCGTTCGCGATGTAGCTGGTCGTGTCTGCCTGGACGGCGCGGTCCACCTCGACCTTCCAGCCGGAGGGCGTGTCCAGCCCCGCCCCCTCGGGACCCTGGAAGAGGAGGCCCGGCCGGCCGCTGTGGACCTCGCTGGTGGGGCAGTTGACGCCGAACCAGTACACTTCCGCCGCCAGCACGTTCCTGCCCGGCCCCAGGTGCGGGGACAGGTCATAGACCTCGTAGTGGTAGCGGGCGAGCGTCCCCTTGAGCGGCCCGCGCCCGACGGGGCGCCCGTTGACCCATAGCCGGTAGCGGCTGTCGGCCGAGACGGCGACGGGGAAGGTCCCGGGGACCTCCTCCAATGCGAACTCAGTGCGGAACCGCCGCACGGTCAGGCCGGGGCCGCCGCGCTCCTCGCTCCAGGCCCACGCGGCCCGCCATTGGTCAACTTCCCCGCCCACAATTAGCGACATCGCTCACGCCCCCGCTCGGGTGTTAAACTTGCGGCCCTCGTCCAGCATGGCGAGGTAATTGTCCACGGGTATGTAGTTGGCGATGCTGTTGCCCGAGCCGAGGCAGTACCCGCCGCCCGGTATGCAGTGTTCGAGGGTCTCGCGCACGCGGCTCCGTATCCGGTCCTCATCGGCGCGGCAGAGGAAATCCACGTCTATCCCGCCCAGCAGCGCGATGCGGTCCCCGTACCTCTCGTTGGCCTCGATGATCGTCTCGAAGACATCTTCGAAAGAATGCTTGGCGTCGATGCGGACGTCCTCGATGAGGTCCTCCATGATGAGTTTCAGGTTGCCGCAGGAGTGCAGGAGGTATGGGCGGCCGGCGTCGTGCGACATCTGCGCCATAAGCTTGTGGCCGGGCAGCACGAACTCGCGCAGGTCGTCCGGGCTGATGAGCGTACCGGTCTTGAATCCCATGTCATCGCTGCCGCAGACCATCTTCACCCGGTCGAACTCCAACATGCGCCGCAAGACGACGCGGTAGGTCTCCGTCAGCCGGTCGGCGATGGCCTTGACCAGGTCGCGCTGGTCGTAGAGCGAGAGGCAGAGCGTCTCGTAGGCCATCAGCCACGTGAGCATTTCGGCGAAGTGGGCGAAGCCCCCGCTGCCGATGACGCACATGTCCTCGGGCAGGTTCTCCTCGTACCATTCGAGCGCCCGGGTCGAGGCCGCTTCTGGGTCGGGCCAGGGATACGCCTCGAACTCCTCCCAACTGGTGATCGGGCCCGCGTGCTCCTCCATGTAGAAGCGGCCGCCGTCGTGGGCCAGCTCGGCCGTGTCCTCGATGGCGGCGCGCTTGAGCGGCATGTCCAGGCCCTCCAGGCCCTGCCGGACGTAGTCGTATCCCAGGAACCGGTGGAGGGCCACCGCTCGCTTCTGCATGAAGAACTCGTCGTCGGGGTCCAGGCCCTCCAGCACGCCGCAGCGCCGGCATACCTCCTCCTGCACCTCCCAGTCCAGGAAGAGTTCCATGTAGTGGACGCGCTCCGGCGTCCCCTTGCGCATGATGCAGTCACGCAGCGCCTGCCAGTCCGGCGCCACGTCCACTGAGAAGGGCGTCTCTGCCATCGGATCGTTCACCTCTGCAATCTCGGGTTCGGATTGACGGGCCGTCCGTCAGTTCCGCTTCTGCTCGAAGCATGCCTCGGGGGGGTGCTCCCCGCCGATCTTTTCCAGTTGGCCGGCGCCCGTGACCGGGCAGCGCAGGCCGTCCAGGGCCGGGGTCACGTAGCGCTCGAACCACCGGCCGAGCCGCCCGCGCATCTCCCGCACGACAGGCTGCCGGCCCTCCTCGTCCACGAGGTTCTCCCTCTCGTCGGGGTCGCCCACGAGGTCGTACAGCTCGTGCGGCCCGTAGGGATAGCGGTGGACGTACTTCCACTGCCGCGTGCGGATCATGCGGACCGGGCCGAACTCGTCATAGACCACCACCTCGTCGCGCGCCTCGTCCTTCTCGCCGGTCCAGACCGGCAGGAAGCTCACGCCGGGCAGCGTACCGTCCTCGACCGGCGGCAGGCCCAGGTAATCCAGCAGCGTGGGCATGAAGTCGTACTGGCTCATCAGGGCCCCGGCGACGCGCCCCTCCGGCAGCCGGCCCGGCTGGCTGACGATGAAGGGCACCTTGACGGAATTCTCGTACATATTCAGTGGCAGCGTGCCGTTGCCCTTGCCCCAGAAGCCGTGGTGGCCGCACGAGAAGCCGTTGTCGCTGGTGAACACGACGAGCGTATCCTCTCTCAGCCCGAGCGCCTCCAGCCTGTCCAGCACGCGGCCGACGTTCACGTCCATGGCGGTCACCGCGGCGAAGTATCCCTTCAGAGATT